>JAFSFU010000083.1 GCA_017435025.1 Lachnospiraceae bacterium
AAGAAACAAAGATACGTCACAATGTTGGAGCAGGTACAGGTGCGCCGCTCCGAAGTCGCACAGAAGCTTTTAAAAGTTCGAAGCGATGAGGAGACGTGGGAGGAGCAGATCCGGGAGAAGGAGTCCGTTTTAGAAAAGCTGGACGTGGAGATTGGAGAACTTTTGGATCATGCAGATTCTCTGGAAAATGAGGTTGACGCTTCTGCGGAACAGATTCAGGAACTGAATCGTCAGTTGAGTGATATGCAGCATGATTATCATACGGCAACAACAAAGCTGGAATCTCTCCGAAACATGGCAGAACGTTATGAAGGATATGGAAACAGTATCCGTCGTGTGATGGAATGCCGAGATCATGTGAAGGGGATTCGTGGAGTAGTTGCTGATCTGATCGAAGTACCGAAGCAATATGAAATTGCTATTGAGACCGCGTTGGGCGGCAGTATCCAGAATATCGTTACAGATAATGATCAGACAGCAAAGGGTCTGATTGAGCATTTGAAGAAGAATAAATATGGAAGGGCCACATTTCTTCCTCTTACCAACATTAGCAGTCGTGGCGGATTTGAACAGATGCAGGCGTTGAAAGAACCTGGTGCAATTGGTATTGCAGCAGAACTTGTACAGACCGGTTCTGATTATAAGGATCTGGTTCGATATCTGTTGGGTAAAGTTCTTGTTGTTGATCATATCGATCATGCGCTTGCAATCGCAAGAAAATATCGCCACAGTATTCGCATTGTAACGCCGGATGGAGAATTATTAAGCCCAGGCGGCTCTCTTAGCGGTGGTGCTTATAAAAATGCAAGCAATCTTCTCGGCAGAAAACGTGAAATGGATGAATTGGAATTGGTTCGCTCCGATGCATTGAAACGTGTGGATGAAATTCAAAAGGATCTTGTGCTTCAGGAAAGCATCCTGGATGAAAAATCTGAGGAGTTGGCACAGACCAATAAAATACTGCAGGCGAAATATCTGGAAGAAAATACGGCGAGAATATCGCTTGATCAATTGTGTGATAAGAAAGAAGAACTTGGTGAATCTTCCGAAGATATGGTACTGGAGAATCGACAGCTGGAAGAACAGCTTCATGAAATCAATGAGAGTATTCTTGCGGTTGTTTCTGAAATTGAAAAGCTGGATGAAGAAAACCTGCATCGTGAAGAGCAGATTGCAAAGGATTCAGTGGCTCTTGAGGAAGCAAAGGCAGCGAGAGAGGCCGCTTCGAAAGACCTGGCTGACACTCAGCTTCGCGGTGCATCTCTCAGCCAGCAAATATCTTTTATTTCTGAGAATTTAAAGCGTGTAAAAGAGGAGTCTTCCAGATTGGAGAGTGAAAGATCATCTCTGAATCTTGGTTCCTCCGGCAGCGATGAGAGTATAAGAAGTAAACGGGAAGAAATTGAAAAACTGACAGATCAGATTGAGGCGATTCGAAAGATCGCAGATGACTACAAGGCTGAATGGAAATTAGCACAGGAAGAAAAAGAGGCAATTTCAGCCGGTCAGAAGCAATTTTTTGATAAGAGAGAGGCGTTGACAGAGCGAATTTCTGCCCTCGATAAAGATCTGTTCCGTTTGCAGAATCAGAAAGAAAAGCAGGAAGAGAAGCGAGATTCCTTCGTAGATTATATGTGGAATGAATATGAACTGACTTATTCCACTGCTTTAGAGTTGAAGGATGACACACTGCATTCGGTCGCAGACATGAGACGTCAGATCAATGACCGTAAGAATAGTATTAAGGCATTGGGACATGTAAATGTCAATGCAATTGAAGATTATAAAGAGATTTCGGAACGTTACACGTTTATGAAAACGCAGCATGACGATCTCGTGACTGCACAGGAAGCTCTTTATAAAATCATTGAGGAGCTGGATTCTGGTATGCGGAAACAGTTCTCTGAAAAATTTGCACAGATAAGAACTGAATTTGACCGCGTATTCAAGGAATTGTTTGGAGGAGGACATGGTACTCTTGAATTGCTGGAAGATGCAGATATTCTGGAAGCAGGCATTCAGATCATTTCTCAGCCTCCGGGCAAAAAACTGCAGAATATGATGCAGATGTCCGGCGGTGAAAAAGCACTGACTGCCATTGCTTTACTGTTTGCAATTCAGAATCTGAAGCCTTCTCCGTTCTGTCTTTTGGATGAGATTGAGGCAGCACTGGATGATTCAAACGTAGACCGGTATGCAAAATATTTACATAAGCTGACGAAACATACGCAGTTTATTGTTATTACACACAGACGAGGTACTATGGTTGCAGCTGACCGTCTGTATGGTATTACCATGCAGGAAAAAGGTGTTTCAACACTGGTATCTGTAAATCTGATTGAAAATGATCTTGATAATTAGTGGGGGGATTTCATGGAAGAGAAGAAAAAAGGATTCTTTTCCCGTCTGGTAGCGGGATTATCCAAAACAAGAGAGAATATCGTATCCGGTATGGATTCCATTTTTTCGGGATTTTCATCCATTGATGATGATTTTTACGAGGAACTGGAAGAAACCCTGATTATGGGCGATATGGGTATGCAGACGACAATGGCTGTTATCGACGAGTTGAAAAAGACCGTAAAGGAACAGCATATTAAGGACCCTGCGCAGTGTCGCCAGGCTCTGATCGACAGTATTCAGAAAAAAATGGATCTGGGTCCGAATGCTTACGAATTTGAAAATCGTAAATCTGTTGTACTTGTCATCGGTGTCAATGGAGTTGGCAAGACCACTTCCATCGGCAAACTGGCAGATCAGTTAAAGGATGACGGAAAGCGTGTGCTTTTAGCTGCTGCTGATACATTCCGTGCCGCTGCGATCGATCAGCTGGCCGAGTGGGCCAATCGTGCAGGCGTTGAACTGATTGCGCAGAAAGAGGGCTCTGACCCGGCTGCGGTTATCTATGATGCGATTGCTGCTGCAAAATCAAGAAATGCAGATGTACTGATCTGTGATACAGCCGGTCGACTTCATAACAAGAAAAATCTGATGGAAGAGCTGAAAAAGATCAATCGAATCATCGACAAAGAGTATCCGGAAGCATATCGTGAAACACTTGTTGTTCTCGATGGTACGACCGGCCAGAATGCTCTTGTTCAGGCGAAACAGTTTATGGAAGCAGCTGATATTACCGGTATTATTCTTACAAAGCTGGACGGTACTGCAAAAGGCGGAATTGCTGTTGCGATTCAGTCTGAACTTGGTATCCCTGTAAAATATGTGGGTGTCGGTGAAAAGATCGATGATCTTCAGAAGTTCAATTCTCATGATTTCGTAAATGCGCTGTTCCAGACAACAAAAGAGGCATAGTGATTCAGCTTTGTTTGATGGGGACAACAGATGAAAGGGGAACTGTCTATGGATGTTAGAGGGACACAGGCAGCTTTAAAGAAGAATATCGTTTATTTCGTTCGTTGGACGTGCATATCGGCGATTATGGGTGTGCTCTGCGGACTTGTTGGCTCAGCATTTGGACATGGAGTTGCATATTCGCAGCAATTCTTTCGTAATCATGATTTCATGCTGTATCTGATGCCGATTTCAGGTGTTTTGATCATTGGTGTTCACAAACTTCTGCATCAGGTGGGAAACAAGGGAACAAATGTAATTATCGATTCTATCTCTGGTTCGGAAAAGATTCGGATAACCACGCTGCCTACAATTTTTATTTCAACAATCTTGAGCCATATGGTGGGGGCATCAGCTGGTAAAGAGGGTGCGGCTCTTCAGATTGGCGGCAGTATTGGTGATTTCCTTGCAGATATACTCAAGCTGGATGAACGCGACAAAAAAGTTGTGATCATGTGCGGAATGAGCGGTTGTTTTGGAGCGATATTCGGAACGCCATTGGCAGCTTCGATGTTCGGCATGGAAGTGATCAGTATCGGTGTTGCATATTATGCAGCTCTGGTGCCATGTGTGTTTGCTGCGTTCGTTGGTGCTGAGGTATCTCATGCATTGGGATTGCATGCAGAGACGTTTACAATTCTTCATGTACCGGGGTTTAAAATAGCAACCGGGTTCTATGCTGTTTGTATTGGAATTCTTGGAGCTGTAGTAAGCATTTGTTTTTGTCTGCTTCTTCATGAATCTCACAAGTTATATCATCACGCATTTAAAAACCTATATGTGCGCGTGATCGCTGCTTCTGTTTTGTTTATCATACTGACGTTTCTATTTGGAAGAGATTACTGTGGTGCCGGATTCAATCTGGTTGAAGAAGCCATGCATGGGGAGAGTGCCTATGAGGCGTTTCTCCTAAAAATGCTGTTTACCGCGGTTGCTTTAGGCGGCGGTTTTAAAGGCGGTGAGATTGTGCCGACACTTGCTATTGGTGCTACTTTGGGTGCGACTTTTGGAAATTTGGTTGGATTTGAGCCTTCTCTCTGTGCGGCATGCGGTATGCTTGGGCTTTTTGTCGGCGCGACAAACTGTCCGGTTGCGACTATGTTTCTTGGATTCGAATTGTTTGGATTTGAGGCCATGCCGTATTTCGCATTGACGGTTGCAGTAAGTTTTGCTTTGTCCGGCTATTATGGTTTATATAGCAGTCAGAAGTTTACCTATTCAAAGACAAAAACAGAGTTTATAAATATTAGAGCACATTGAGAATGATGCTGTGATTGTTAATGACTCATCAGTTGAAAAGAAACTCTTGACAAAACGTTCGAAAATGCTATACTTGAAAACAAGTGAAAAATCCAACACGTTGACAGGAAGAGTAGATTGTGTGTAATGTCCAGAGAGGAATACATTTGCTGAGAGTATTCTACAGGAGCACATTTGAAGACCACCCTGGAGTGGCCCTTAATCGGGTCCGGTGATTCCGTTATAATCGTAAATGAAGTGGTACAGATATTTGTATTTTTAATATAAATTATGTGTACAATCGGGGTGGAACCGCGAGTAAAGAATCGTCCCTTGATATGTCTTTTTGGCGTATCAAGGGATTTTTTTCGCTAATATCGTTGCGCAGCAGCGAGATAATGGCATCGGTATGATGTGAACGTATCAGGAAAAGATAAAAGGAGAATGAATTATGAAGATCACATTAAAAGATGGCTCTGTAAAAGAGTACGCACAGGCAATGGCGCTCATTGATATTGCAAAAGATATCAGCGAAGGCCTTGCAAGAATGGCATGTGCAGCTGAAATGAACGGTGAAGTGGTTGATTTAAGAACAATCGTTGATGCAGACTGCGAACTCAGCATTTTAACAGCGAAGGATGCAGAAGGTCTTGCAGCACTTCGTCACACAGCGAGCCATGTAATGGCGCAGGCAGTAAAGAGATTATGGCCAAGCGCAAAACTGGCAATCGGTCCGTCCATCGCTGATGGTTTCTATTATGATATTGATTTTGCAGAGCAGATTTCTGCAGATGATCTTCCAAAGATTGAAGCTGAGATGAAGAAAATCATCAAAGAAGCTCTTCCGCTGGAGCGCTTCGAACTTCCGAGAGAGGAAGCAATCGCATTTATGAAAGAAAAAGAGGAGCCATATAAGGTAGAACTGATCGAAGACCTTCCGGAAGGTTCTGTTATCAGTTTCTATAAACAGGGCGAGTTCGTTGACCTCTGTGCTGGCCCGCACGTAATGAGCACAAAGGAAATCGGTAAGGCATTTAAGATCATGAATCTTGCAGGTGCTTACTGGCGCGGAAGCGAAAAGAATAAAATGCTTACACGTATCTATGCCACAGCATTCGCTAAGAAAGAGGAGCTCGAAGCATACATCACAATGATTGAAGAGGCAAAGAAGCGTGATCACAGAAAGATCGGTAAAGAACTTGGTCTCTTTATGATGAGTGAAGCAGGTCCTGGTCTTCCGTTCTTCCTTCCGAACGGTATGACTCTTAAAAATACCCTGTTGGAGTACTGGAGAGAGATCCACAAAAAGGCTGGTTATGTGGAGATTTCCACACCGATCATGTTAAACAGAACACTCTGGGAGACATCCGGTCACTGGTTTCACTATAAAGACAACATGTATACAACTAAGGTTGATGATGAGGATTTCGCGATCAAACCGATGAACTGTCCGGGTGGTGTTCTCGTGTACGCTTCCGAACCGCGTTCCTACCGTGATCTTCCGATCCGTATGGGTGAGCTTGGTATCGTTCACCGTCACGAAAAATCCGGCCAGATGCATGGTCTGATGCGTGTTCGCTGCTTTACACAGGACGATGCACATATCTTCATGACACAGGATCAGATCCGTGATGAGGTTAAAGGCGTTGCAGCTCTCATCGACAGCGTATACAAACTCTTTGGTTTCGAGTACCATGTAGAACTTTCCACAAGACCGGAAGATTCTATGGGCAGTGATGAGGATTGGGAGATCGCTACAAATGCACTGCGTGATACGTTAGATGATCTTGGCCTCGATTATGTAGTTAACGAAGGCGACGGCGCATTCTACGGCCCGAAGATTGATTTCCATCTGGTAGATGCGATCGGAAGAACATGGCAGTGTGGTACAATCCAGCTTGACTTCCAGCTTCCGCAGAGATTCGAACTGGATTACATCGGTGCAGACGGTGAGAAGCACAGACCGATCATGATCCACCGCGTAGCATTCGGTTCCATCGAGCGTTTCATCGGTATCCTTATTGAGCACTTTGCAGGTGCGTTCCCGACATGGCTCGCTCCTGTACAGGTTAAAGTGCTTCCGATTTCTGAGAAATACGAAGCATACGCTAACAGCGTAAAAGCAGCTCTTGATGAAGCTGGTATCCGTGCTGAGATCGATATGCGTTCTGAAAAGATCGGCTATAAGATCCGTGAAGCTCAGATGAAGAAGATTCCGTACATGCTTGTTGTTGGTCAGCAGGAAGAGGCTGAGGGCAAGGTAGCAGTAAGAAGCCGCTTCAAAGGTGATGAGGGCGCTTGCGGTCTTGATGAGTTTATCGCAAACATCAAGAAGGAAATCGCAGCAAGAGAGAATCGTCCGGTAGAAGTGAAGAGAGATTAAGGCTGATATTTCGTTCGTAAATGTAAGTTTTATCATTTCATTATAAGATCATAAAGTAAATGCAGTATTTTCGAACATGCTTTGTTTGAAGAATACTGCATTTATTTTTATAATCCAATAATTGAATGTAAAAGAAACTTACATAAGAATGAAATATGCACATGAAATACGCTAAATGTGCTGGAAGTATCTATATGATATTTTTACACCAATGGATACTCTAGAACTTGTAAAATCGCGAATCATGGTTAGTAAAGTCTCTTATGAGAAAAATGAAAGTTCCAGATACCGCAAATCGCTTGTTTCACGTATCTCAAGCTTCTGTTATTATGCATAGATACTTTGAGAGCATTAATCCGGTAAAAATCAGATATTTGAGTATCTCACAAACAAGGAATACTCTATAGATGCTAATTCATAACAATGCTTGACTTAACAATGCGTAACATATTAACTTACTTTTCGTTTCCATTATCGGTACCTTTCAATCCGGCATCCAAATTTTTGACCATCTTTTTCATCTTTCTTCCAGCCAGTTTCTTGCGAATGAAGAATACAACGATCAGAATGACTGCAAGTACCGGTACGAGAATCGGGATAGAAGAGATAAGGTCAACAAACAGATCCACGCAGAATTCTTTCATTCCTTCCAGGTTTTTTGCAAATCCTTTCTGGATTCGCTCACCAACGGACTCCGGTGCGGTTGGTGTGTAGACTTTTACTTCTTCAATATTAATATGCACGGTGCTGTAATCTACCTGATTATCATAGAGACGCAGCTGGGATTCCATGGATTCCAGTTCATAGCGGATTTCTGACAGTCGTTCCTCGAGGGCGATCACGGCATCCAGTGTATCTGCTTTTTCTAATAATTCCCAGATTCGATCTTGTTCGATGGTTAATGACTTTTTGCGGCTTTCCAGATCACTGTACTTTAATGTGACATCTGTGGTTGTTTCCGATTTGTTTGTCACATTTCCGTTTGTCTCAACGGATGTGATGAACATGTCGAGGGATGTGCTTGGAATTCGAACGGTCATATGCGCCCAGCGTCTGGAACGGCTGCTTTGCATGCTGTTTCCGGAAATATCGGATTGTTCCACATATCCATTTAACTCTGCAATCTCTGCATTTAATGTTTCAAGAAGTGTATCAAAAGCATCTGTCTCAACATTCAAATTCACAGTTCGAATCAGCTTTCGATTGATCGCAGGTGTTGTGTTTACGGTTGAAGTGCTGTTTAGTCCACTTCCTGTATCTCCGGATTCTGACTCGACTTTCTCTAATGCAGCTTCTTCCATGACAACATCGTCAGGATAAAATTCTGGATTTGAAGACATATCCATGGCACCGGCGGCCATGGTTTCTGCTATCATATAGGATTCACTTTTGGCAGAGGCTCCGCATCCGGTCAGAAGAGTTGAGATTAATAAAAATGATATCATTGCTCGGGTCAACTGCTTTTTCATAATATTCTCCTCCCGTATTTTATTTCTATATTAAAAATACCATATAATGTATGGCAAAACAATAGAAGTAAGAAAATATTCAGAAAATAGATTGCAATATTAAGAAAAGCCCCTAGTCCAGAGGCTTTTCGAGATTGTATTCGTTGATTTTGTTGAAAATTTGTCTGGTACTGAGTGCCAGCTCTTTGGCAGCGGCACTGATATTCCAGTGGGTCTGGCGGAGTGCCCATTCGAGGTACTCGCGTTCGCTGCGACGCTTAAATTCTTTCCAGGTAACCATTTCGTGGGTAGTGTAGGAGGAGATCGGTTTTGTCCTTCTGAGATTATAAAGAATCGGGATTCCTTCTGTTGTGATCACATGGTTTCTGGAGAGCACTACCATACGGTCGATGGTATTCTTTAACTCGCGAATATTGCCCGGATAATCGTATGTAGTAAGGAATTCCCACACTTTGTCTTCGATTCGTTCAATTCGAATTCCGTTTTCAATCTGGGATCGTTTTAAAAAGAACTGGATCAAACCTTCCAGATCTTCGCGACGTTCGCGGAGCGGTGGTATTCTAATTACGATTGTACTGATTCGATAGAAAAAGTCTTCACGGAAGCGTCCGTTTAACACCTCGCTGGGAAGATCCTGGTTTGTTGCTGTGATAAGTCGGAAATCAAGTCTCTTCTTATTGTTACCGCCTACACGTTCCAGCTCCTTCGTTTCGATCGCGCGGAGCAGTTTCACCTGTGTGGTAAGACTTACGTCACCAATGGAATCGAGAAATAAAGTTCCTTTGTCGGCTTGCTCGAATTTTCCGATACGTCTTCGAATTGTGTCGGAGAAAATACCCGGTTCGACACCGAAAAGCTCCGGCTCCAACAGATTCTCGGTATAAGCATTACAGTTGATAGCCACGAAATCTTTTTCAGCACGTTTACTCAGGTAATGAATATATTCAGCAATAACATCTTTTCCGACACCAGACTCACCGATCAGCAAAACATTGGCGTTTGAACCTGCAACACGGTGGCAATCGCTGAGTGCTCTGGCGTAAACCGACGATTTTGTATTAAAATAGTAATTCTCTATAAAAGTATTTTTATCCATAAAAAGTGCCTTTCATGAAAATAGTTTGTATAAATTGACAAATACCACAATATCTTGTATAATTATAGATGAAAAAAAGTGCAAAGGCAAGAAATTTATTTCATCCTTTGTAAAATTTTTTTGTGAAAAAAACATCATTGTGCTTTTCTTTTTCTATAAAGTGTGGTACATTCTATGTATAGAAATACGGAATAGGTGCGTCTTATAGAAAAAAACTATAGAAGCATCAATGAGTATTTTCAAAATCAATAATTAGATTGAAACAGGCAAAGCCTGTATCAATAGAAAGTGGTGCAAAATGTATCGGATTATTACCAACAACCGCCTGTGTGTGGAAAAATATGGGGATAAGATTTCTATGGAATATCTGGAGACCGGAAGTTTCATGGATGTTCTTCGTAAAACCAGAGATTATCTGTACACCGGATGGAGATTGGAAACACATCCGCTTACAGGAAGCATCAAACCAAATCAGACTCCTTACAAATCAATTATGATCTCTGATCAGGAGGTTACAAGAGATGAGTATTATACTCAGTCTATGACCATCGAAAACGCCATTGCTTCTTGTGAGAAGTTTCTGGCAATCCGTCAAACCCCGGATTGGCCTGAGAATATTCGTGCGGATTTTCGCTTGGTCGACCTTTCTTTGATTGAAGGAGCGATACAAAAAATCTTGTATTATTAAGAAAGCGGGGGAAACGTAAACAATGAAACTCGAATTAGGAATCATTGCGATTAACGACATTCAGTTCGCAGCTGAATCCAAAGTAGAAAACGGCACAATTTACGTTAATGCCGATGAGTTAAAAGCCCTTATTCTTGAGGACGAAACTCTTCAGTCTTGTGAACTCGACATCGCTAAACCGGGCGAGTCTGTTCGTATTATGCCGGTTAAGGACGTTATCGAGCCACGTGTAAAAGTAAGCGGTGAGGGAGCTATGTTCCCGGGCGTTATTTCCAAGGTAGCTCCGGTTGGTAGCGGACGTACAAACGTACTTCGTGGTAGCGCAATCGTAACAACAGGTAAGATCGTTGGTTTCCAGGAAGGTATCATCGATATGACTGGCGAAGGTGCTAAATACACACCATTCTCTCAGACAAACAACCTTGTAGTAAAGGTTGAGCCGATCGATGGTCTTGCTAAGCATGCTCACGAGAAGGCAGTTCGTATGGCTGGTTTAAAGGCAGCTGATTACATCGGTAAGCTTGCAAAAGATATCGTTGCTGAAGAAGTTGAGACATACGAGACAGTATCCGTTAAGGAAGGCATTGAGAAATGGCCGAACCTCCCGAGAGTTGCATACGTTATGATGCTTCAGTCTCAGGGTCTTATGCATGACACATATGTATACGGTGTAGACGCTAAGCAGTCTCTTTCCACAATCATTATGCCGACAGAGACAATGGATGGCGCTATCTTAAGCGGTAACTGTGTATCTGCTTGTGACAAGAACACAACATATCATCACCTTAACAACCCGGTTATCAAAGCTCTCTTTGATCAGCACGGCAAGACATTAAACTTCGTTGGTGTTATCATCACAAACGAAAACGTATACCTTGCTGATAAGATGCGTTCTTCTGACTGGACAGCAAAACTTTGCGAGTGGTTAGGCGTTGACGGTGCTATCGTATCCCAGGAAGGTTTCGGTAACCCGGATACAGACCTTATCATGAACTGTAAGAAGATCGAAGGTAAGGGCGTTAAGACTTGTATCATCACTGACGAGTACGCTGGTCAGGACGGTAAGTCCCAGTCCTTAGCAGATGCTGATGCAGCAGCTACAGCAGTTGTAACTGGTGGTAACGCTAACATGGTAATTCACCTTCCGAAGTTAGACAAGGTTATTGGTTACCTTGATGTTGCTACAATCATCGCTGGTGGTAACGAGAACAGCTTACAGGCTGATGGTTCCATCATCGCTGAGCTTCAGGTTATCACAGGCGCTACAAACGAAATGGGCTTCAACAAGATGAGCGCTAGATAAGGAGGATATGATGTCTAAGTTAAGAGTTGTACAGTATATCAACCAGTTCTTCGCTAACATCGGTGGCGAAGAGAAAGCTGATTGGCAGCCGGAAGTACGTGAAGGCGCTATGGGCCCAGGCCTTGCTTTCAACCAGGCTTTCGGTGAAGAGGCAGAAATCGTTGCTACAGTTATCTGTGGTGACTCCTACTTCAACGAGAACGTTGATTCTGCATTAGAAACAGTAATGTCCATGATCAAAGCACAGAACCCGGATTTAGTAATCTGTGGTCCGGCTTTCAATGCTGGTCGTTACGGTGTAGCTTGCGGTACTGTTGCTGCAGCTGTTAATAAAGAGAACATCCCGGTTGTTACTGGTATGTACAAAGAGAACCCGGGCGCTGATATGTTCAAGAAGGAAGTTTATGTAGTTTCCACAAAGAACAGCGCTGCTGGTATGAGAGATGCTGTTAAGAAGATGGCTCCGTTAGCTCTTAAGCTTGCTAAGGGCGAGGAAATCGGTGCATCCGCTGAGGAAGGTTACCTTCCGAACGGCGTTCGTAAGAACTTCTTCGAGAAGAAACGCGGCGCTGAGCGTGCAGTTGACATGCTTCTTAAGAAATTAGCTGACAAAGAGTTCGAGACAGAGTACGAGATGCCGAGCTTCGACCGTGTTGCTCCGGGTGCTGCTATCGTAGACATGAGCAAGGCTAGAATCGCTCTCGTAACATCTGGTGGTATCGTTCCGGCTGGTAACCCGGATCACATCGAGTCTTCTTCCGCTTCCAAGTACGGTCAGTACAGCCTGGAAGGTATTGATGACTTCGTTCCGGAGAACTCCGAAACAGCTCACGGTGGTTATGACCCGGTATACGCTAACCAGGACTCCGACCGTGTAGTTCCGATCGATATCATTCGTGAAATGCTTGCTGAAGGCAAGATCGGTAGCTTACATCCGTACTGGTACTCCACAACAGGTAACGGTACAGCTGTTGCTAACGCTAAGGCTTTCTCCAAGGAAATCGGCCAGAAGCTTGTTGACGACCATGTAGATGCTGTTATTCTTACCTCCACCTGAGGTACCTGCACACGTTGCGGCGCAACAACGGTAAAAGGTATTGAAGCATACGGTATTCCGGTAGTTCACATTGCAACTGTAGTTCCGATCTCCCAGACAGTAGGTGCTAACAGAATCGTTCCGGCGATCGCTATCCCGCATCCGCTTGGAAACCCGGCTCTTACAATGGAAGAGGAGAAGGATATCAGAAGAAAGATCGTTAACAAGGCTCTTGAGGCTCTTTGCACACCGGTTGACGATCAGACTGTATTTGAGTGGAAATAAAAAGGAGAACGTATCATGGAGAAGATCTATGACGTGATTATCCTGGGCGCAGGTCCGGCAGGTTTAGCTGCTGGCCTGTACTCCGGTAGATACCGCCTGTCTACTCTCATCATCGAGAAGGCAAAAGATGGCGGTCAGATTGCTATCACAGACGAAATCGAAAACTACCCGGGACAGATTGTTGAGGGTGAGTCCGGTCCGTCCTTAATCGCTAGAATGACAGCACAGTGCGAAAAGTTCGGTGCTGAGCGTGCTAACGATACAATTACAAAAGTTGAGCTTGAAGGTCCGGTTAAAGTTCTTTACGGAACAAAGGATACTTACAAAGCTAAAACTGTTATCATCGCTACAGGTGCTTTCCCGCGTCCGATCGGATGTAAGAGAGAAGGCGAGTTCATGGGTAAGGGTGTTTCCTTCTGTGCAACTTGCGATGCTAACTTCTTTGAGGACTTCGAAGTTTACGTAGTAGGCGGCGGCGATTCTGCTGTTGAGGAAGCTATGTACCTTACAAAGTTCGCAAGAAAAGTTACTCTGATCCACAGAAGAAACGAACTTCGTGCTGCTAAATCCATCCAGGAGAAGGCATTCAAGAACCCGAAGATGAACTTCATGTGGGATACAGTAGTAGATGAGCTTCACGGCGAAGGCCTTCTTAGCGGTATGACTGTTAAGAACGTTAAGACTGGTGAGCTTACAAGAATCGACGCTGACGAAGAAGATGGCATGTTCGGTTTATTCGGTTTCATCGGATACAACCCGAGAAGCGATCTGTTCGAAGGCATGATCGATATGGAAAATGGTTACATCAAGACAGATGACAACATGCACACAAACATCGAAGGCGTTTACGCTGCTGGTGATATCCGTGTGAAGGCTCTCCGTCAGGTTGTAACTGCAGCTGCTGATGGTGCTATCGCTGCTATGCAGGCTGAGAAGTACATCGCAGAGCACGAATAAGTGTAAACTTTTATTAAGAAAGGATGTCTAAGTTATGTTAGAATTAACAAAAGACACATTTAAACCGGAAGTATTAGAAGCAGAGGGTACAATTCTTGTTGACTTCTACGGTGACGGTTGCGTTCCGTGCCAGGCTCTTATGCCGCACGTACACGCTATGGAAGATGTTTACGGCGATAAAATTAAATTCACAGCTTTAAACACAACAAAGGCTCGTCGTCTGGCTATCGGTCAGCAGATCCTTGGTCTTCCGGTAATCGCTCTTTACAAAGACGGCGCTAAGATTGCTGAGTGCGTAAAGGACGATGCAACAGTTGAGAACATCAAAGCAATGATCGAGTCTCACCTGGCTTAATAAAATAAGCATCTTTTTGGGATAAACACGAAAGTGTTATCTATATAAAAATAAATTAAGGAGGAATCGATGCTATGGCTATTCTTGATGGCAAGAAAGTAATTATTATCGGTGACCGTGACGGTGTGCCGGGTCCAGCCATTGAAGCTTGTGTGAATACAGCCGGAGCAGAGGTAGTTTATTCTTCTACTGAATGCTTTGTCTGAACATCCGCAGGTGCTATGGATCTGGAGAATCAGAAGAGAGTTTTAGGTTTCGCAGAACAGTACGGCGCAGAGAACATCGTTGTTGTTCTTGGTGCTGCAGAAGGTGAGGCTGCTGGTTTAGCAGCTGAGACTGTTACTGCTGGTGACCCGACTTTCGCAGGTCCTTTAGCAGGAGTCCAGTTGGGACTTACAGTATATCACGTATGTGAGGATGAAATTAAAGCAGAAGTAGATGCTGGTGTTTACGATGAACAGGTCGGCATGATGGAAATGGTTATGGATGTTGAAGACATCGCTAGCGAAATGTCTTCTATCAGAGACGAATTCTGTAAATACCTGTAACTGTTAAGTGAGGCGCTGATCTTCCCAGCGCCTCACATTTTTTTATAAAGAATATTAAGAGGTGTGTTTCATGAACGGGTATCCAGTACTGAAAGCAGCAAGCTATACACTTGCAATTACACCGGATATGGTACTCCATAACGGTACAACTCAGACAACAGAAATGATCGTTAATCCGGAGTCTGAGTACTTAAAAGAACTTCCGAATCACTTAAGATCTTTCGAAGATGCAGTTTCCTATATCCCGAACCAGGTTTATATTGGAAATGCTAAGCCGGCTGATCTGGCTGCAACAGAGTTCCCATTCTATGACAAGAAGTGGGAGAATGCATCCCGTGACGGTAAGTATGGTCAGATCATGCCGCAGGATGAGTTCTACGGACTTATGCAGATCTGTGACGTTTTCGACCTTGTACTTCTCGAGGCAAACTTTGCCGCTGACGTAAAAGCGAAACTTGCTGCACAGGACATCTTAAAAGATGATCAGTTAGCAGTTCTTGATAAAAACAAATCTACACCGGAAGAGATTGCTGCTCTTGTAAACGAAGAGCACGCTGAGCCGTTATACCACAACAACGTTCTCGTTGGTGTTGTTAAACGTGCACATGACGTTGACGTTAACCTCTCCGCACATGTAATGTTAGAGAACCTTGTTTCCAAGGCTTCTAACGTACTTTCCTTAATCGAACTG
Organism: Lachnospiraceae bacterium; assembly: GCA_017435025.1. Next base: position 15,402 of record JAFSFU010000083.1, read on the forward strand.
GTTAAGAAGAACGGTATCAACCCGGATGAAATCGAATACGTAATCGACTGTTGTGAAGAAGCTTGTGGTGATATGAACCAGCGTGGTGGCGGTAACTTCGCTAAGGCTGCTGCTGAGGTTGCAGGTTTCACAAACGCTACAGGTTCTGATGTACGTGGCTTCTGTGCAGGTCCGGCTCATGCTATGTTACATGCAGCTGCACTTGTTAAAGCTGGTACATTCAAGCACGTTGTTGTTACAGCTGGTGGCTGTACAGCTAAGCTTGGTATGAATGGTAAAGACCACGTTAAGAAAGGTCTTCCGATCCTTGAGGATGCTATCGCCGGTTTCGCAGTATTAGTAAGCGAAGATGACGGCGTTAACGCTCAGATCCGTACAGATATCATCGGTCGTCACACAATCGGTACAGGTTCCGCTCCGCAGAACGTAATCGGTTCCCTCGTTGCTGATCCGCTTGAGAGAGCTGGTATGCTGATGACAGATATCGACAAATACTCTCCGGAAATGCAGAACCCGGATATCACAAAACCGGCTGGCGCTGGTGACGTTCCGGAAGCTAACTTCAAGATGATCGCTGCATTAGCAGTTAAGAAAGGCCAGATCGGCCGTGCTGATATCGCTAGCTTCGTTAAAGAGCATGGTATGACAGGTTGGGCTCCGACACAGGGTCACATCCCGTCTGGTGTTCCGTATATCGGACCGCTTCGTGAAGAAATTCTTGCTGGCGAGACAAAGACAGCTATGATCATCGGTAAGGGTAGCTTATTCCTTGGTCGTATGACAAACCTGTTCGATGGTGTATCCTTCGTAGTTCAGGCTAACGACGGTTCCGCAGCTAATACATCCGCTGGCTTCGACGAGTCTGCTGTTAAGGCTATGATCGGTAAGGCTATGCGTGAATTCGCTACAGGCCTTCTTGCAGCTGAAGAAGAATAATAATCTGTTACAGAAAGGACAGGTGCGCTATGTCAGATAATAGAATTAAAGCGCTTATTGCTGAAACTTTCCTGGAAGTAGCAGATGCTTTAGAGACAGGTCAGTACGGTAAGAAACCGGTTATCGGTTTCGCTTCCGAAGGCAGTGAGCATGGTGAAGAAAACATTAAGAGAGCAATGGAACTTGCAGCAGCAAAGGGTATCGATGCTCGCCTTATCGAGGGTGAAGATGTCCACAAAAAGATGGAATCTATGCTTGACTCCGGTGAGATCGATGCTACTGTTACTATGCACTATCCATTCCCGATTGGTGTTTCCACTGTTGGTAAAGTTGTAACACCGGGTATTGGTAAACCGATGTACATTGCTACAACTACAGGTACATCAGATACAGACCGTATCGCTGGTATGGTTAAGAACGCTATCTATGGTATTATCGCAGCAAAAGCAGATGGTATTGCTAATCCGACTGTTGGTATCGCGAATATCGATGGCGCTAGACAGACAGAAAAAGCTCTGCTTAAATTAAAAGAGCAGGGTTATGATATCAACTTCGCAGAGTCTGCACGTGCAGATGGCGGTATTGTAATGAGAGGTAATGACCTTCTTGCCGGCACACCGGACATCATGGTTATGGACTCCCTTACAGGTAATCTTATGATGAAGATTTTCTCCGCATCTACAACAGGCGGAAGCTACGAGTCTCTTGGTTGGGGTTATGGCCCGGGTATCGGTGATGGCTACGATAAGTTAGTTATGATCGTATCCCGTGCATCCGGTGCTCCGGTTATTGCTGGTGCAATGGAATATGCTACAAACCTCGTTAAGAACAACTGGAAAGAAATTTCCAAGAATGAGTTCGCTAAGGCTAAGAAAGCTGGCTATGATGCGATCATCGAAGAGTTAAAGAACGCTGGTAAGAAAGAAGCTGCTCCGGCTGCTGCAGTTACAGCACCGCCGAAGGAGCCGTGTACAGCTCAGATCCCGGGTATCGAAGTTATGGACCTTGAGGATGCTGTTCAGGCACTTTGGAAAGCAGGCATCTATGCTGAAAGCGGTATGGGCTGTACAGGTCCGATCGTATTAATGGCTGCTGATAAGAAAGAGAAATCTCAGGAAATCTTAAAGGCTGCTGGTTTCATCGGCTAATAAGATGTGAATTTCATAGATCGGGATACTCCTCAAAAAGGAGTATCTTGGTTTATGAAAAATATAAAACAATTATTGTTTTTTTAAATACGATTAAAATTTAAATTTGTTTTTTTCTGTATTTTTTGTCAATTTTTGTTGTTGACAGGTCAGAAAAAACATGCTAAACTGAATAAGTCATACGAAGTGAATTTGGAGGTAGATAGGTTGCTGGTGTGCCTCGCGGTCTTCAAAACCGTTGTGAAGGGTTAGGAGCCCTCCGGGTGGGTTCGATTCCCACCTCCTCCGTTTTTATCTTAATTCATCGAAGTAGGAGGAATATAATATATGGATAACAAGCAGAATTTATTGCGTGGTATCCCTAAGATTGATGAGTTGCTTCTCGATGAGCAGCTTATTTTTTTTATGGAAACCACACCGAGAGCAGTTGTCGTTGATGCTGCAAGAGAGATCATCGATGGTCTTAGAAAGGAAATCCTTGCAGAGACAAGAGACAGCATTCCGGATAAAAACGAGCTGATTTCTGAAATCTGCAGCCGTATTACCGGCAAGAAAAAACATAATCTTCGTACGCTGGTAAATGCAACAGGTGTTGTGCTTCACACTAATCTTGGACGATCCAATCTTTGTAAGACTGCTGTTGAGAGCGTTATGGCTGTGGCTGATTCCTATTCCAATCTGGAATATGATGTAAAGAAAGGTGCCCGCGGTTCCCGTCATGACCATGTGGAAAAGATCATTACCGAAATTACCGGCGCAGAAGCGGCGATGGTTGTAAACAACAACGCGGCTGCAACGATGATCTGTTTATCTGCTATGGCATATGGAAAAGAAGTCATTACTTCTCGAGGTGAGCTGGTTGAGATCGGCGGTTCCTTCCGTATTCCGGATATTATGGAACAGAGCGGTGCTCATCTGAAAGAAGTTGGTACAACCAATAAAACAAAGCCGTCTGATTATCGTAATGCATATGACCCGGAGAAAACTGGTGCGTTTATGAAGGTTCATACAAGTAACTACCGTATCCTCGGCTTTACCCAGGAAGTATCCCTGAAAGAGATGGTTGCGCTCGGTAAAGAGTACAATCTGCCGGTTATCTACGATATGGGAAGCGGCCTTATGACGGATCTTTCCCGTTACGGTGTGGATGAACCGACTGTTATTGATGCGTTAAATGATGGCGCTGATGTGGTGCTGTTCAGTGGTGATAAACTGCTTGGTGGTCCGCAGGGCGGTGTCCTGATCGGCAAAAAAGAATATATTAATAAGATGAAGAAGCATCCGCTTGCCCGTGCATTCCGTGTCGATAAGATGACACTGGCTGCTATGGAGGCTACATTCTTCGAGTATCTGGATATGGATACAGCAAAGAAGAATATTCCGGTGCTTCAGATGATTACTTATACAGAAGATGAATTAATTGCGAAGGCGAACAAACTGATCGATGCGATCAATGCAAAGACAGATGTGTATGAGCTTGCGATTGAGCCATGTAATGATCAGATCGGCGGCGGCTCTGCTCCGACTGTGAAGCTGCATGGTCAGGCAGTGTCCGTAGCGACAGATGCGATCTCTGCCGAGCGATTAGAGCGCCTGATGCGTAAAGCAGAAGTTCCGGTTATTGTGCGTGTTGCACATGATCAGGTATTGTTCTCTGTGAGAACGATCAAAGAGAGTGAAATGAGTCTGGTAGCTGATGCACTTGTTTTTGCAGCTTCCGCTATCAATGAATAACGAATCTGATCTTTCAGATTCATATGAAGGAGTGAGACGACAGGATGCAAAATGTAATTGTTGGTACATCCGGTCATGTAGACCATGGTAAAACATGTTTAATCAAAGCACTTTCCGGTTTTGATACAGACCGTTTAAAAGAGGAGCAGAAGCGTGGTATTACCATCGAATTGGGATTTGCGAATTTGCCAAATGATGAAGGTCTTCATATAGGTATCATTGACGTTCCTGGCCATGAAAAGTTTGTAAAGAATATGCTTGCCGGTATTGGCGGCATCGACCTGGTACTTCTTGTGGTCGGTCTCGATGAAGGCGTTATGCCGCAGACGGTTGAGCACTTTGAAATTTTAAAGATGCTTCATATCCGTCAGGGTATTATTGTATTTACCAAGTGTGATCTGGTTGATGAAGACTGGGCCGATATGGTAGAAGAAGATGTGGATGTACTGGTGGAAGGCAGTTTCCTTGAGAATGCGGATCGCATTCGTGTTTCTGCATACACAGGAGAAAATATTGATGTTTTAAAAAAATGATCCTCGATAAGGTTCGCGTTACCGGAAATCGTAAGAGCGATCCGGAGTTATTCCGTCTTCCAATCGACCGTATCTTTACAAGAGAAGGTTTCGGTACCGTTATCACCGGTACACTTTTGGAGGGAAGCTGTAATGTCGGCGACGAGATTATGGTTTATCCGGAAGAAAAACTGGTTAAGATCCGTGGTATTCAGAGCCATGGACAAAGCGAGCAGGTAGCGTACGCCGGTCAGCGTACGGCGATCAACCTTGCGAATGTTAAGAAAGAGGATCTGCTCCGTGGACAGGTGCTTGCAGCTCCGGGAACAATGAGCAACAGTATCTTCCTTGATGCAAAAGTTACGCTGTTCAGTACAACCGGCAGAACCCTTCGCAATGGCGATCGTGTTCATTTCAACTACGGTTCTGCGCAGACGATCGCAAAGGCAGTTCTCCTGGATAAAGATTCCATCGGTGCGGGAGAGAGCGCTTATGTGCAGTTCCGATTTGATGAACCATTGGCTGTCAAGAGAAATGACCGTTTTATTATCCGTTTCTATTCTCCGGTAGAAACTTTTGGTGGCGGCATTATTCTTGATGGATGTCCGGGTAAGCATAAGAGAAATCAGGAACCACTGATTCAGGCGTTACAGATCCGTGAGAATGGTACGGATGATGAAATTCTGGAGCTGGTTCTTCGTGAACAGAGCATCCATTTCCCGTCGGTACATGATATCGCATCAAAACTGAACTGGAATGATTCGGAAACAGCTGCAAGGCTGGAAGTTCTGAAGAAGCAAAAGAAAGCCCTGTCCTTGAATGATGGTAATTATTTCCATAAGACATTCTGGGATCGTGTGACGGATAAAACTTCTGAATTGTTAAAAGCGTTCCACAACGAGAATCCGATCGCTTCCGGTATGGAAAAAGAGGAGTTTAAGAGCCGTATTCTTGCATCATTCTACCTGACAGACGGCAAGCAGGGTGATGTTCTTTTAAACGAACTCCTGAAACGTGGCGTTATCAATGCGGTTGGCAGTACCGTGGCGTTAGCAGGATTTGAAGCATCTTATTCCGATGCCCATGCAGGTATGAGAAAGGCAATGCTGAAAACCTATATGGAAGCTGGATTTGAGGCACCGGCAACAGACGATGTACTTGGTATGTTTAAGGATAAGAAACAGTCCAAACAGGTCCTTATGGATATTGTAAAGGAAGGCAGTCTCGTAAAACTGAATCCGGGTGCCTATCTTTATAAAGAGCACTATGAGAAAGCTGTTGCGCTTATGCGAGAGCATTTTGCAACACACGATACCATGTCACTTGCCGAGTTCCGTGATATACTTGGAACCTCAAGAAAATATGTACTTTTGATCCTGGAATATCTGGATGAAAAGCGAATTACAAAACTCCAGGGAGATGTAAGAGTTCTCCTTAAATAAGGGAGGTCTGTATGGAATTCAGACAGTTAGAGGCATTTGTAAATGCCGTAAAATACAAAAGCTTTTCAAAAGCTGCCGATGCAACGTTTTTGACTCAGCCGACGATCAGTACCCATGTTGGTAATCTGGAAAGTGAATTGGGCGTCAAACTGTTGAATCGAAAAGGTCGCGATATTACGTTAACGCAGCAGGGACAGGAGTTCTATGCTTACGCCATCGATCTTCTGAATACCAGAGATAAGGCATTTTCTGTGCTTCATGACAAAAAAGAAGAACTTGACGGAATTCTTGAGATTCAGACGTCCTCGATTCCGGGACATTATTATCTTCCGAAATTGATGGAAGGATTTCACAGACGTTATCCAAAGGTTCGCTTTTATGTAGAACAGACTGACAGCCGGATCGTAAATGATAACATTGCAAATCAGCAGTGTGAGATCGGTCTGACCGGCTATAAGGGGAACACTGCGCTCAATTACGAGCCGGTATTCTGTGACGAGATGGTTCTGATCACGCCGGATACGGAAAAATACAGCCAGTATAAAAATGGCGATGAGATTCCCGTTGACCTATTCATCCACGAACCGTTTATCATGCGTGAAGACGGTTCGGGAACGAAAGAAGAGATGGAAAAAGCACTGGTCAATGGCAAAGCCGTATTTAAAACGGTAGACGTTATTGCCAGAATGAGCAATATGACTGCTGTGAAGCAGGTTGTCAGCAGAGGACTCGGTGTTTCCATCGTGTCAGAGCAGATCGTAAAAGAGACAGCTCTCATTGAAAATATCCGTTATTTCAAAATCCGCGGATTGAATAAAAAGAGATGTTTTTATCTGGCATACAACAAGGGAATCTGTTTGTCTCCGATTGCAGAACGTTTCTTAGAATATGTTCGCGAGACAGTAGCAACGGAAGAGGATTCCTGCAGAAATAAAAAATAATTGAATAACAATTGAATAAGTATAGAAAAAATCAATACTTCGATTTGATCTAAAGTTTTTTTGAATTAGACAGTGCCCCTTGAAAGTGTTAAAATTGTGTGAAGCAGGGAATAGAAAACAAACTATTTTCTGACATATTCCACAATAAGAAAAGGGGTATAGAGATGAATTTAACAGAAAACAAAAAGACACTGGCATTATCCGGTGCGATCCTCGGTGTGATTGCTGTCGTATTAGCAATGATGGGCAACCCGAAGAACATGGCAATCTGTGTTGCATGCTTTATCCGTGATATCGCAGGTGCAACAAAGCTTCACACAGCAGCAGTTGTACAGTACATGAGACCTGAAATTGTTGGTTTTGTGCTTGGTGCATTTATAATTGCTGTTATCACAAAAGAGTACCGTTCCACAGCAGGTTCCTCTCCAATGATTCGTTTTATCCTTGGTGTGATCATGATGATCGGTTCTCTTGTATTCCTTGGATGTCCGCTTCGTATGGTAATCCGTATGTCCGCAGGTGACTTAAACGCATACGTTGCACTCATCGGCTTTGCAGCTGGTGTGTTCACAGGTTCTATCGCACTGAAGAAGGGATTCTCCTTAGGACGTGCTTACCTGGTAGATAAAGCATCCGGTGCGGTTCTTCCGATCGTGCTTGTTGTACTTTTTATCTTAAGCCTTACAACAGGTCTCTTTGCAGTTAGTGAAAGCGGCCCAGGCAGCATGCATGCACCGGTTCTCGTTGCTTTTGTTGGCGCACTTATCTTTGGCGCACTTTCTCAGAAAGTACGTACTTGCTTCGCAGGCAGCCTTCGTGATGTATTTATCATGAAGAATTTCGACCTTCTTACAATCATCGGCGGTTTCTTCGTAGTTATGGTTGTATTTAACGTAGTAAATGGTTCCTTTAACCTTTCCTTCGCAGGTCAGCCGGTAGCACACTCCCAGCATATCTGGAACATCCTTGGTATGTATGCAGTTGGTTTTGCAGCTGTTCTTGCAGGTGGTTGTCCGTTAAGACAGCTGATCCTTGCTGGTCAGGGTTCCTGTGATTCCGCAGTTACATTCTTAGGTCTTCTTGTTGGCGCTGCATTCTGTCACAACTTTGGCCTGGCAGGTGCAGCAGCATCCGCAGAGAGTGCTGGTGGCCCGGGCATCAATGGTCAGGTAGCTGTTATCGCTTGTATCGTTGTTCTTTTCATCATCGGTTTTGCTCCGAAGAAGAAAGCGAACTAATTTTCTGTAACTGATTAATCTGAAACTTTTGAGATAGAAAAGAGGAATTGATTATGTACGTAGTAGACGCAAGAGGATTATCCTGTCCGGAGCCGGTTATGATGACACAGGCTGCTCTTAAGAATAACAAATCCATTAAGGTTTTAGTGACTGAGCCGCATCAGAAGGCAAACGTAGAAAAGTTTGCAAAAAGTCAGAATAAGAAAGTAACCGTTACGGATAAGGGAGACGAATTCGAACTGGTTATCGAATAGAAAAGAGTGTATATGAGACAAAAAGAATGGAAGTTAATTATTACATTCCATACAACCGCTGATGCCATTGCCTTTGAAAAGGCATGTAAAGCAAATGGAAAACCGGGTCGTATGATTCCGGTTCCAAGAGAGATTTCCGCCGGATGCGGATTGGCATGGGCGACAGTTCCGACTGAGCGTGACGGCATGGAGGAATTCCTTGCTGAACAGAAGATCGCTTATGAGGAAATGACCGAGTTATTACACTAATGAATAGCAGACAGACGCCTATTGTTACACGCCCCCGCGGTGATACGAGGCGTCTGTTTTCTGAATTTATTGGAGGATGAATATGGGTATCTATTTGGATAATGCTGCGACCACAATGCATAAGCCGGAACGTGTGGTTCAGGCAGTTGTCAATGCTATGCAGCATATGGGTAATTCTGGACGCGGTGCACATGATGTTTCTCTGGATACATCCAGAATCATTTTCTCTGCCCGTGAAATGATCTCGGATCTGATGAATCTTGGAAACCCGAAGCAGGTTGCTTTTACATGCAATTCAACAGAAGCTTTAAATACCGCTATTATGGGTTTGTTTGGAGCAGGAGATCATATTATTTCTACAGTGATGGAACACAACTCTGTGCTTAGACCGCTTTATGTACTTGAGAATATGGGAGCGGAAGTTTCCTTTGTTCCATGTGATGAAAAGGGGTGTTTGAGAACGGATCTTCTGGATTCCTATGTAAAAGAAAATACAAAGGCTCTGGTGTGTACCCATGCATCCAACCTTACCGGTAATGCAAATGACCTGGAACTGTTAGGTACATTCTGCAAAAAGCATGGACTTTTATTCATTGTTGACGCATCCCAGACTGCCGGCGTTTTACCGATCGATATGCAGAAGATGAATATTGATGTGGTTTGCTTCACCGGCCATAAAGGTCTTTATGGACCGCAGGGAACAGGTGGTCTCTGTGTACGTGAAGGGCTCGAAATCCGTCCGCTGAAATCCGGAGGAAGTGGTATTCATACCTATATGAAACACCATCCGAAGGACATGCCGACGGCATTGGAAGCGGGTACATTAAACGGCCATGGTATTGCAGGTCTCCATGCTGCCCTTGAATTCTTAAAAGAAACCGGAACGGAAACAATTCATAAGAAAGAAATCGCTCTGATGAGAAGATTCCTGGATGGTATTAAGGATATCGAATGTCTGAAGCTTTACGGTGATTTCGATACTGATGACCGTGCAGCTGTTGTTTCTCTGAATTTAGGTGACTATGATTCTTCTGAAGTAAGTGATGAACTTTCTTACAGCTACGAGATTTCTACAAGACCGGGTGCACATTGTGCTCCGCTCATGCATGAATCTATGGGTACTGTTGATCAGGGTATGGTTCGTTTTTCCTTTTCCTGGTTTAACACTGAAGAAGATGTAGATACAGCAATTCGTGCGCTTCACGAACTGGTTGAAGAATAATTTTCGTGTTTTGTTAATAAAAATCCCTCCCCGATGTAAGAAAATCGGAGAGGGATTTTTGGGTATTATCCAAGACAAAGTTTATAGATCGCAAGCACATCTTCCGGGAAGAGCGGAACATAAACATCATTCTGCAGAGCAGGCGTAGATGCTTTTTCAGCCATTACTTCCAACTGACTTTCGTCGATTCCAACTTCACGGAGAGTTGCCGGAATACCAAGACTATTTACAAAGAAATCCTGTGTCATATCAATGGAACGGTTTGCAATTTCCCATTTATCGAGGGAAGCATCGATACCCCAGACATTCACACCGTATTTTACGAAACGATCCAATGTGTTTTCAGAGAGGATGTGTTTCATCCATGCCGGTGTAAGGATTGCAAGTCCGTCACCGTGAGTAATATCATAGTAGGCGCTGAGCTGGTGCTCCATGCTGTGTACGCTCCAGGCATCGGCTTTACCCCAGCGAACGCTGCCGTTGATAGCAAGGGAAGAAGTCCACATCAGATTTGCTCGTGCTTCATAGTTCTCCGGATCTTCCAGTGCAACCGGGCCATACTTGATACATGTCTTGAGCATTGCTTCTGCCATACCGTCAAGAAGATAAAAATCGTCTGCTTTGGAAAAATAGTTTTCCAGAGTATGGCTCATAATATCTGCGGTACCTGCCGCAGTCTGGTGTTTGTTGGTAGTATAAGTGTAAGTCGGGTCTAAAACAGATGCACGCGGAAGCATAGACGGATGTCCGATGCCGAGCTTATCGTTTGTATCCATATTGGAGATAACCGCACCGTTGTTCATTTCAGATCCGGTTGCGGACGCTGTTAAAACGGAGAATACCGGCAATGCATTTGTAATAGGCGCTTTGCGAATCACGAGATCCCACGGATCACCATCGTAGTAAGCTGCAGCTGCAATTACCTTTGTACAGTCAATGGTGGAACCGCCGCCAACAGCAAGGACAGCTTCAATTCCATATTCTTTGCACATCTGTGCACCCTTTGCGACAGTGGTTACACGTGGATTCGGCTCTACACCGGAAAGTTCGTAAACTTCAATTCCTGCTTCCTTTAATAATGGAAGAAGAGTATCATAGATTCCGTTTCGTTTGATACTTCCGCCGCCATATACAAGAAGAATTTTAGTTGCAATCGCTTTGATCTCCGCAGGAAGTTTTACGATCTGATCTTTACCAAAGAATATTTTGGTTGGAATATGATAATCAAAATTATACATGAATACACGCTCCTTCTTAAATTTATTATCTATATTATAGAAGATACCGGCTTTTGTGTCAAATTTTTGTAAGAAAAGTCATACTATTTTTCAGAAGAAAAAATGTCAAGTTTTTTTACTTTACGTCAAGCAAAAATGCTTGACACGAAAAAGGTTTTGTAGTATGATACAGCAGGTGACCTGATTATGGAAAAAATTGTGGAACAAGGTTTGCTGTATGATTTCTACGGCGAACTGTTGACAGAGCATCAGAGACACATCTACGAGGACGTCGTATTTAACGATATGTCCCCCAGTGAGATTGCCGAGGAGCAGGGAATCAGCCGCCAGGGTGTACATGACCTGATCAAACGGTGCAATAAGATTCTTACCGGCTACGAAGAGAAACTGAAGCTTGTTCAAAAATTCAATCAGACAAAACAGATGGTTGAAGAAATAAAAGAACTGGCCGGAGCCTACAAGCAGAACGGCGATATCAGCCTGATCGATAAGATTGAAACATTATCTGAAGAGATTGGACGGCTCTGACCATTGAGGGAGAGGTTAAATGGCATTTGAAAGCTTAGCCGATAAATTGCAGAATGTCTTTAAAAACCTGAAAGGCAAAGGACGTTTAACCGAAGCCGATGTAAAGGCAGCTTTAAGGGAAGTGAAAATGGCCCTGTTGGAAGCTGACGTTAGCTTTAAAGTCGTGAAGCAGTTTATAAACGCTGTTCAGGAACGTGCAGTTGGACAGGATGTTATGTCCAGCCTGACACCGGGACAGATGGTTATAAAGATTGTTAATGAGGAACTCGTAAAGCTCATGGGTTCCGAGACCACAGAAATCGCTTTAAAACCGCAGAATGAGATTACGGTCGTTATGATGATCGGTCTTCAGGGTGCCGGTAAAACTACTACAACTGCAAAACTTGCAGGAAAGTTTAAAGCGAAAGGCAGAAAGCCGCTTCTTGTGGCCTGTGACGTTTACAGACCGGCTGCGATCAAGCAGCTGCAGGTAAACGGCGAGAAGGTTGGTGTTCCGGTATTCGCCATGGGCGATGGACAGAACCCGGTCAATATCGCGAAAGCCGCTCTTGAGCATGCAAAAAAAGAGGGCTATAATCTGGTATTCCTGGATACAGCAGGTCGACTTCAGATTGATGAATCCATGATGGATGAGCTTGTAAATATCAAAGAAGCGGTTCATGTGGATCAGTCTATTTTGGTTGTTGATGCGATGACCGGTCAGGATGCAGTAAATGTTGCCGGAACATTCAATGATAAGATTGGTGTGGACGGTGTCATTCTTACAAAACTTGACGGCGATACCAGAGGCGGTGCGGCTCTTTCGATCCGTTCCGTTACAGGAAGACCAATTCTCTACATCGGTATGGGTGAGAAACTTTCCGATTTGGAACAGTTCTATCCAGACCGTATGGCTTCCAGAATTTTGGGAATGGGTGATATCCTTTCCTTGATCGAGAAGGCAGAGTTTGAGGTCAACGAAGAGAAGGCGAAAGAGATGAGCCAGAAACTTCGTAAAGCAGAGTTTGATTTCAACGATTTCCTTGATCAGATGAAGCAGATCAAAAAGATGGGCGGCATGAACAGCATCTTAAGCATGATGCCGGGAATGGGCCAGTTAAAGGATGTTGAAATCGACGAGAAATCTATGGACCGCATCGAGGCAATTATTCTTTCTATGACAAAAGAGGAACGATCTAATCCGAATATTCTGAATATGTCAAGAAAACAAAGAATTGCAAAAGGTGCAGGCGTTGAGATTGCCGAGGTCAATAGGATTGTAAAACAGTTCGAACAGTCCAGAAAGATGATGAAGCAGTTGTCCGGTATGACAAGCGGCAAGCGAAAGGGAATGGGAGGACTTGGCGGTTTGATGGGTAACAAATTCAAATTACCGTTCTAGTCCAGTGACAGGAAAGCAAATGCGATAGAGCATAGCTGATAGAAATTTTAAAAGGTTTATAATTTTAAGGAGGAAATTTAAAATGGCAGTTAAGATGAGATTAAGAAGAATGGGTCAGAAGAAAGCACCTTTCTATAGAGTAGTTGTTGCGGATTCCCGCAGCCCGAGAGATGGTCGTTTCATCGAGGAAATTGGTTACTACGATCCGAACACAAACCCGAGCACAATCAAATTCAACGAAGAAGCAGCTAAAAAGTGGTTAGCAACAGGTGCTCAGCCGACAGAGACAGTTGGTAAGCTCTTAAAGGTAGCTGGAATTACTGAATAATCGAGGTAGATTCATGAAAGAATTGGTTGAAGTTATCGCCAAAGCACTGGTTGATAATCCAGACGAGGTAGTGGTTACAGAATCTGAGAGTGAGGACGAGATTGTCATCGAGCTTAAGGTTGCTTCCAATGATATGGGTAAAGTAATTGGCAAGCAGGGAAGAATCGCGAAAGCGATCCGTTCCGTTGTAAAGGCGGCTTCTTCTAAGATGGAAAAGAAAGTCATTGTTGAGATTCAGTAACAATAGAGGGACTGCAATTTAATTGCGGTCCCCTTTCTGTATCAGGAGGTTTCAATGGAAAATCTGTTAAGAGTTGGTGTTATCACTTCTACACATGGAGTTCGCGGAGAAGTCAAAGTATTTCCGACAACCGATGACATGAACCGTTTTAAAAAGCTGAAGACTGTAATTCTGGATCTGGGAAAAGAACAGAAAACTCTTACCGTTGAACACGTGAAATTCTTTAAGAATATGGTAATCCTGAAATTCAAAGGACTTGACAATATCAACGATGTTGAAATGTGGAGACAGAAAGATCTTTTGATCACACGTGATCAGGCTGTGAAGCTGCAGCCGAATGAAAACTTCATCGTAGATTTGATCGGTCTGCAGGTTATCACGGATGAGGGAGTAAAACTTGGTGTCATGATTGATGTGCTCCAGACAGGCGCAAACGATGTGTATATTGTAAAGATGGAATCCGGAAAAGAAGTGCTTCTCCCGGCGATTAAGGATTGTATCCTGAACGTGGATCTTGAGAAGGGTGAGATGTTAGTACATGTTCTTGACGGCCTTCTTGATCTTTAGGAGGAAGTTATGAATTTTCATGTTTTGACGCTTTTTCCCGAAATGGTTTCTAATGGACTCAATACGAGTATCCTCGGTCGTGCAACAGACAAAGGACTTCTTTCCTTTGATGTAGTCAATATCCGTGATTATACATTGGAACGTCACGGCAAAGTGGATGACTATCCATACGGCGGTGGAGCAGGAATGGTCATGCAGGCGGAGCCGATCTACCGCGCGTATGAAGCATTGGTAGAGAAAATTGGACATAAACCGCGTGTCGTATATATGACACCACAGGGTCAGGTTTTCAATCAGAAAATTGCAGAGGATCTTGCTCAGGAGGATGATCTTGTTTTTCTTTGCGGTCATTATGAGGGAATCGATGAGAGGGTACTGGAAATGATCTGTACCGATTATCTTTCTGCCGGTGATTATGTTTTGACTGGCGGAGAGCTTCCGGCGATGATGATGATCGACTGTATTTCCAGATTGGTACCGGGAGTTCTGAACAATCATGTATCTGCAGAATTTGAATCCTTCCATGACAATCTTCTTGAGTATCCGCAGTACACACGACCGGAAACTTTTATGGGTAGGAAAGTGCCGGATATTCTTCTTTCCGGTCATCATGCAAATGTGGAAAAATGGCGCAGAGAACAATCCATCATTCGAACTCTGGATCGCAGACCAGAGCTTCTTGAGAATGCAAATCTTTCCAAGAAAGAAAAGCAGTTCTTAAAGAAATTATTGGAAGAACGTGCGATCGAGGGAAATAGTGAAGAATTGAACGAGAAAAATAAATAATTTATACAATTTATGCTTGCATTTTTTGAAATGCTATGCTATAATATCGAACTGTAAAAAGAGAGGTGTTCCGCTGGCACATAAATCCTAGTTGCGTAAGAACATCGAATAAAATTTAGGAGGTTCACGAAGATGAACGCAATTATTAAGAATATTGAAGCTGCTCAGTTAAAGGCTAACATTCCGAGCTTCAACGTAGGTGATACTGTAAAGGTATCTGCTAAGATCAAAGAGGGTAACCGCGAAAGAATCCAGGTTTTCGAAGGCACTGTTATTAAGAGACAGAACGGTGGCGTTAGAGAAACTTTCACAGTAAGAAAGAACTCCAACGGTATCGGTGTTGAAAAGACATGGCCGCTTCACTCTCCGGTAGTAGAGAACATCGAAGTAGTTAGAAGAGGTAAAGTTCGTCGTGCGAAACTTAACTACTTAAGAGACCGTGTAGGTAAAGCTGCAAAGGTTAAAGAGTTAGTAAGATAATTCATTTTGCGGATTGAAGGGACAATGAAAATTGTCCCTTTTTGAATTATAAGAAGATTATATTGTATGCTGAGAAAATGCATGCGAAATTTCATGATACCAGGGGAGGTGGGAGAATGGAGTTCTATCAGGAACCGGAAGAGAAACGATTGCAGTCTGTCGTTAGCTGGATCGTTGATATTGCGGTTGTGATCGCATTCGCAAGTTATCTGGTGTATTGTTTTGGCACAAAAATTCCGGTGGTTGGAAATTCCATGAGCCCAATCCTTAATTCCGGAGATGTGGTGCTAATGAATCGTTTTGTCTACGATTTGGGTAAACCAGATCGCTTTGACATCACTGTCTTTCGGTCGGATGATACAGATGATGAGTGGAATATAAAGCGAATCATTGGTCTTCCGGGTGAAACAGTACAAATTAAGGATAATCATATCTATATCAATGGTCTGCCGCTTGATACAGATTATGAATTACAGAACGTATCAATCGCAGGTGTGGCTGAGTATCCAGTTGAACTTTCAGAAGAAGAATATTTCGTTTTGGGAGATAATCGTGAATCCAGTGAGGACAGCCGGTTTGCAGGTATTGGAAATATAAGACGTGATCAGTTGCTCGGTAAGGTATGGCTGAGATTTCAGCCTCTGGATCAACTGGCACTGATTCGATAATAGGAGATAAATTATGAATATACAGTGGTATCCAGGTCATATGACAAAGGCAAAGCGTGCCATGCAGGAAGATATCAAGCTGATCGATCTGATCATTGAACTGGTAGATGCCCGTGCACCGCTCTCAAGCCGAAATCCGGACATTGATGATCTTGGAAAGGGAAAAGGTCGTCTGATCCTTTTAAACAAGGCAGATCTGGCTTCAGAGGGAGCAAATGCGGCATGGACATCATACTTTAAAGATAAAGGATTTCAGGTTCTTAAAATTGATGCACGCCAGAAAGCCAGTCTGAAACAGATTCATCCGGTCATTCAGGAGGCCTGTAAAGAAAAAATTGAGAGAGATCGCAGAAGAGGAATTCTTAACCGTCCGATTCGTGCAATGGTTGTTGGAATTCCGAATGTCGGTAAGTCCACTTTTATCAACAGTTTGGCTGGCAAAGCCGCTGCGAAGACCGGAAACAAACCTGGCGTAACAAAGGGAAACCAGTGGATTAAACTGAATAAACAGGTAGAACTGCTGGATACACCGGGTATTTTATGGCCTAAGTTTGAAGATCAGGAAGTCGGCTTGAAGCTGGCGTTTTTAGGTTCTATCAACGATGAGATTTTAAATAAGGATGAACTTGCTTGTGAACTGGTGACATTCTTAATGAAAGCCCATCCGGGACTTCTGGCAGAACGTTTCCAGATTGAAGAACACAGCGAAATGAAACCATATGAGGTTCTTGAAGCAATCGCAGTTTCCAGAGCTTGCCTGTTAAAAGGCGGCGGATATGATCTTTCCAGAGCAGCGAAGCTGCTGATTGACGATTTCCGTGGTGGAAAAATTGGAAGAATTACACTTGAGATGCCGTAAAGGAGAAACCATGGGACGAGTATTAAAGGGAGAAAAACTGGAAAAAGAATTGATTCGCTTGGAAGCAATGAAGGAATTTGAACGTCAATATTCTGACTGTACACTTATCTGTGGAATTGACGAAGCCGGACGAGGACCTTTAGCAGGACCGGTGGTTGCCGGTGCAGCGATTCTGCCAAAAGACTGTACGATCCTCTATCTGAATGATTCAAAAAAACTTTCGGAGAAGAGAAGGGAAGAGTTATATCTGGAAATTCAGGATAAAGCGATTGCATGGTCGGTCGGTATGTCCAGTCCTGAGCGGATCGATGAGATCAATATTCTTCAGGCGACTTATGAAGCGATGCGTCAGGCGATCGCAGGTCTGAAAGAAGTTCCGGATATACTGTTTAATGATGCAGTGACAATTCCGGAAATTTCGATCCGGCAGATTCCGATTATTAAAGGTGATGCAAAAAGCGTCTCAATCGCAGCAGCCAGCATCCTTGCAAAAGTAACCAGGGATCATATGATGGTTGAGTATGATCAACTGTTCCCTGAGTATGGATTTGCGAAGCATAAAGGATACGGTACAGTAGCACATATCGCCGCGATACGTGAGTTTGGACCGACGCCGATCCATCGAAGAACATTTATTAAAAATTTTCTCCCGAAAGAATGATGGGGTAATGTGCAAATGGCACAAAATAATAGAAAGACAGGCAGCCATTATGAAGATCAGGTGGCTGCCTTTTTAGAGCAAAATGGATTTACGATCATCGAGAGAAATTTTCGATGTCGTAGTGGAGAGATTGATCTGATCGCAAGAGATGGCGATTATCTTGTATTTATAGAAGTTAAATTCCGTAAAAATTCGACTTGCGGAACTTCCCTGGAAGCTATTGACTTTAAGAAAGCTGCACAGATCAGGAAGATTGCTGCAATCTATCTATATCAAAAACGATATCCGGAAAATACACCATGCCGGTTTGATGCAGCCGGTGTGGACGGAGATAAAATTACGTATATGAAAAATGCATTCTAGAAAGGTGTGAATAACATGTATCCATGGATCAGAAAAAATACGGAACATCATTTGACTGAAATGAATCGCAGCGGTGTCACCTGGCTTTCTTTCCCTTCGTTGGAAGAGAGCGGTCTAGTCACTCATGCATTTTCCACACGTATGGGCGGTGTCAGCGAGGGTCCGTATGCGACTATGAATTTTTCTTTTACCCGCGGAGATGACCCTGAAGCTGTGAAAGAAAATTACAGACGAATGGCAGATGCATTGCAGGTGGATCGAAATCGAATGGTACTGACCTGGCAGACCCATACAACGAACGTTCGTGTCGTAACAGAAGACGATTTTGGAAAAGGTGTAGTCCGCGACCGCGATTATCGCGATGTCGACGGTTTGGTAACTAATATTCCGGGAGTAACGCTGGTGACATTTTTTGCCGATTGTGTACCTTTATACTTTCTTGATAAGAGAAATAAAGCGATCGGACTTTCTCATTCGGGATGGAGAGGAACGGTAAATCGAATGGGAGCAAAAACCATACGCGTCATGAACCGTGAGTTTGGAACTGTTCCGGAAGATGTGATCGCTTGCATCGGACCAAGTATTTGTCAGGATTGTTACGAAGTTGGTTCGGAGGTCATTGAACAATTTAAGAATGCTTTTGATGAAAAATACTATAATCAGCTTTTTTATCAGAAGGATAATGGAAAATATCAGCTGAATCTATGGGAAGCCAATCGAATTGTTTTAGCCGAAGCTGGAATTCCCCAAGATCAGATTTCCGTAACAGATATCTGTACTTATTGTAATCCGGATCTTCTCTATTCCCACAGACGATGTGCAGATAAACGGGGCAATCTGTGTGCGTTTTTATCTTTAAAATAAACAAGTCGACCGCGGGAATATATGACATTTTTCGAAAAAGCTTCTAGTGTATTATTTTATCATGCGTCCATAATAGGAGTGTAACAAATAACAGCCGACAAAAATCATGTTCGGCAATACACGAAAAGGAGGCGTTTGATATGTCTAATACAAACAATAACCGCGTCGTTGTTCCGGAAGCAAAAGAAGCTATGAACAAATTTAAAATGGAAGTTGCCACAGAACTTGGTGTACCGCTTACAGATGGTTACAATGGTAATCTGACATCTGCCCAGAACGGCAGCGTTGGCGGTCATATGGTAAAGAAAATGATCGAAGCCCAGGAAAGACAGATGTCTGGTAAATAGTAAATAAGAAATCCTTCAAAATGATCCCTTCCACTTGCGTTCACAGGTGGAAGGGATTTATAATGTTAATATTATGAAATGAAAGGTGGAGGATACGATGTTTGTATTATCCGGAAAAACCGTTTACTCAGGCATTGCAAAAGGTCCTATCCATGTTTTAAACCGGGATATTAATACCATAAAGAGAGAAAAGATTACAGATATCGAGCTGGAATTGGAACGTTTGGATGCTGCTCTTATGTCAGCCAAATTACAATTGATGGAATTGTACGAGAAGGCGGTAAAAGAGGTCGGTGAATCCAATGCATCCATATTCATGGCCTATCAAATGATACTGGAGGATGAATCTTTCTTAGATTCCATTCGCAATATTATACATATTGAAAATACAAATGCAGAGTACGCAGTTGCAGTAACCTGTGATAACTTTGTGGAAATATTTACTTCTATGGATGACGAATATATGAAAGCGAGAGCTGCAGATATCCGTGATGTATCCAATCAATTGATCCGCAACCTGTCGGGAAAAGAGACGATAAATCTAAATCCGGAGAAACCTTCAATCATTGTCGCGGATGATCTGACACCAAGCGAGACTGTTCGTATGGATAAAGACAAGATTCTTGCATTTGTTACAGTTCGAGGTTCTTCGAATTCCCATACAGCGATCTTAGCACGTATGATGAATATCCCTGCACTGGTTAAAGTATCCGTAGATTTTTCCAGACTTGAGAATGGAATGCCTGCTGTTGTGGATGGGTACAGCGGCTCTGTATTCATAGAACCGACACCTGAAATATGGGAGCAGGCTGATTTAAAAAAATGTGAGGAAGATGAGAGAAGACAGCTTCTCCTTAGTCTGAGGGGAAAGGAAAACCATACCCTTGATGGTCATGCAATCGATATTTTTGCAAATATTGGCAGTATCGGGGAAATCGGACATGTTTTAGAAAACGATGCCGGAGGAATTGGTCTGTTTCGAAGTGAATTTCTCTATTTAGAACGTGATACACTTCCGACAGAGGAAGAACAATTTCAGATTTACAAACGGATACTGCAGATGATGGCTGGAAAGAAGGTTGTGATCCGAACCGTTGATCTGGGATCTGACAAACAGATCGATTATCTAAAATGGGACTATGAGATCAATCCGGCACTTGGCTTTCGTGGAATCCGATTCTGTTTCCTTCACCCGGAAATTTTCCGTACGCAGCTTCGAGCTTTATTCCGTGCTGCATTTTATGGAAATCTTTCAATCATGTATCCCATGATCACGGATACAGAAGAAGTGATCAGGATCAAAAATATTGTTTCAGAAATTTGTGATGAACTTCAAAGGGAAGGGCTTCCGTACAAAATACCGGAACAGGGCATAATGATTGAAACGCCGGCTGCTGTTATGATCAGCGATGAATTGGCAGATCTGGTGGATTTTTTCAGTGTAGGAACCAATGATCTTACTCAGTATTCTCTGGCAGTCGACCGACAGAATGAAAATATGGATTCTATGTACAACCATCACCATAAAGCCATCATTCGCATGATTAAAATGGTAGTTGATAGTGCCCACCGTGCAGGAAAGTGGGTCGGTATCTGTGGTGAACTTGGAGCCGATACAGCTCTTACAGAAACATTTATCCGAATGGGTGTCGACGAGCTTTCTGTTGCACCATCCATGGTACTGAAAATTCGAAAAATTGTACGTGAAATAAATCTTGTCTAAAGAATGCTTTGCGATTATAATGGAACATAATGCTGTGAGGTGAACTATGAGAGTAATAGCCGGCAGTGCAAGACGCCTGCTTTTGAAAACGGTTGAGGGAATGGACACAAGACCGACCCAGGACCGTATAAAAGAAACTTTATTTAATATGATTCAGAATGATCTGTACGGAGTTGCGTTTCTCGATCTTTTTGCCGGTAGCGGAGGAATCGGTATTGAAGCATTGAGCAGAGGGGCAAGTTCCGCTGTATTTATTGATAACGGAAACAAACAGGCAGCGTGCATCCGGGACAATCTTAAGATCACGAAGTTGGAAGATAAAGCCCAGGTAATCTGTGGAGATGTGATTTCGTCTCTAAGAATGCTGGAAAATTCCGGTAAGAAATTTGATTTTATTTTTATGGACCCGCCATATAATCAGGAACATGAAAAACGTGTCATGGAGGCAATCCGCAAGACGTCCCTGGCTGATGAGGATACCGTATTTATTATCGAGGCATCTCTGGAAACCTCGTTTTCATGGGCAAATGATATGGGCTACGAAATCGTACGATCAAAAGAATATAAAACCAACAAGCATGTATTCCTTAGAAGGGCAATTGAAGAGTAAGGGAGAAAACAAGTGAAAAAAGCAATTTATCCTGGAAGTTTCGATCCGGTAACACTCGGTCACCTGGATGTTATCGAACGTGCGTCCAAATTATTTGACCATTTGGTTATCGGCGTTCTCAATAACAGTGTAAAAAGTCCATTGTTTTCCATCGAAGAACGTGTTAATATGATAGAAGAGGCAATCAAAGACCTTCCAAATGTGGAAGTAAAGTGTTTTGGTGGTCTCACAGTTGAGTTCGCAAAAGAGTGTGAGGCAAACGCAGTTGTGCGAGGCCTTCGCGCTGTCACTGATTTTGATTATGAATTGCAGCTGGCTCAGCTTAACCGGGTAATCAGCCCGGAGGTAGATACAGTATTTTTAACGACAAACTTAAAATATGCGTATCTTAGTTCAAGTTCTGTAAAAGAAGTTGCTTCCTATGGCGGTGATATTTCACATTTTGTCACACCTTATGTGGAAGAAAAAGTAAAAGAAAAATACGCAGGTAAGATTAAAGGAAAGGAATAGAGAAACATGAGCAGAATCGAGCAGTTAATCACTGAAATTGAAGAATATATTGACAGCTGTAAATTTCAGCCGTTATCCACAACTAAAATCATTGTAAACAAAGAGGAATTGGACGAGCTTCTGGTTGAGCTTCGCCTTCGCATTCCGGATGAGATCAAACAGTACCAGAAAATCATCAGCAATCAGGAAGCAATTCTTTCTGATGCACATTCGAAGGCGGATGCAATGCTTGCTGAGGCAACTGCACAGACAAACGAACTGGTAAATGAACATGAAATTATGCAGAGAGCGTATGCTCATGCAAACGAGGTGATTGAGCAGGCACAGGCACAGGCACAGGCGATCGTTGACAGTGCAGTGAATGATGCAAATAATATCCGTCAGGGTTCTATCCAGTACACAGATGATATGTTAAGAAGTCTGCAGACAATCATTAACCATACAATGGAAGGAGCGCAGGGACGTTTTGATGCGTTTATGAGCTCTATGAAATCCAGCTACGATATCGTTTCTTCCAACAGAAATGAGTTATCTTCAGGTGTGATCACTGAGAAAGAAGACGATCAGGAAGCATAATTACAAAGGATATATGCACAGAAAGCGGTAAAAGCTGCATGTGCCAGTTTCCAGAATACATAGGGTCGGATGGATAGTCCGACCCTTTTTTCGTGTGCGATTTCTTCCGAGTATTCGTTTTGCAGTACGGATTGAACTTGAAACAATCCAGAGAGCCCTCCAAATGCCAGCGCGGAAAGGGTAAATATAAACGAATAAGGAAATGGAATACATACTGCCAGTTCACGTACAGCCGTGGTCATTTCTAATATACCGATCATCATCAACCGTACAGTTTCGGGTATCCATGTCATATTCTTTATAATTTGAATGAGGATGGAGAACAGGATCAGATAGCCGCCGATTTTGCAGAGTAATTTTGTGGCATTCATGATTGCATCATCAAGTGGAATGAGATTCTGATCCACAGAAAAATCCGGATTGGTAGGTATCTTTGTCGACTCAGAAAAATAAATATGTCTTGCTGTCAGTGCAAGCAGAATTAGAGGAAGATACAGAACTATCAACAGATGAGATGATGAAACATGCTCTCTGAAAAACGGATAGACAAATCCAAGGAGAAACATGGGACTTGGTTGATTGCAGATTGCCATAAGGAAATTCCCTTCATTAAGAGTTATGCGATTTTCTCTTATAAAATCTGCGCATACTTTCGCACCCATGGGAAAACCGCAAATGAGTCCTGATACCAGTACATAACAGCCTTCTTTGCTCAAAGGAAGCAGATGTTTTAATATGATATAGACAGGTGCCATAAGATATGAAATACCGCCGCTTGAGGTGATCAAAGATGATATCACCATAAAAGGAAAAAGTGCCGGTACGACAGATTGATACCACAATAGAAGTCCATACTTGGCTCCTGTGGTGGTTTCAACTGAAAATATCAGCATGGATATGAGAAAAGAAGCCAGCAGAATCGTCAAAGGTATGCGAGATTTCATGGTGCACCTCAGAAATGCCTTTCTCCATCATACGCAGATTCGCTGCTGTTTTATGAGTTGTACTTTTGTTTTAATTTTGATATATTATTAAGGACAGCAATTATGAAGGAGTGTAGGGCTTGTGGAGAAGGAAATGAGACTGGATAAGTATCTGGCGGATATGGGAAAAGGTACAAGAAGTCAGCTGAAGGAAGCAGCCAAAAAAGGGCGAATTCGTGTAAATGGACAGATTGTAAAAAAAACAGATCAAAAGATACGTATCTCGGAAGATCTTGTTGAGATGGATGGCATTCCGGTGAACTATGTGACTATGGAATATTATATGCTGAACAAGCCACAAGGCGTTGTATCCGCTACGGAAGATGGAAAATATAAAACCGTCATTGATCTGATTTCCGATAAAAACAGAAAAGACCTGTTCCCGGTCGGAAGACTGGATATTGATACAGAAGGTTTACTCCTTATCACAAACGATGGAGCTTTGGCACATAATCTGCTGGCCCCAAAGAAACATGTAGATAAAGCCTATTTCGCTGTCTGCGATGGACATGTGGAAGATTCGGCGATTGAGTTATTTTCAAACGGTATAGAGCTGCCGGATGGATTAAAGTGTCTTCCGGCGAAACTGGACATCCTGAAGCGTGTGGATTCTGATGAAGGCAGATACACGGAAGTATTTCTTACGATCCGAGAAGGAAAATTCCATCAGGTAAAGCGTATGATGGAGGCGGTTGGATGCCCGGTAACTTATTTGAAACGTATGACGATGGGACCGCTTACGCTGGATCCGGAACTGAAAACCGGTGATTATCGCCCGCTCAAGGAACAGGAATTGGAGTTATTGTTAAAGTTATGATGCATAAATTACTAAACGGCAAGAAAGCTGCCATATTTGACCTGGATGGAACACTGGTAGATTCTATGTGGATGTGGGAGAAGATCGACATCGAATTTCTTGCGAAATTTGGAATCGATTGTCCTGATGATCTTCAAAAATCCATCGAAGGCATGAGTTTTTCGGAGACAGCTGTATATTTTAAAGAACGATTTTCGATTCCTTGGTCGTTGGAAGAAATCAAGTCCTGCTGGACACAGATGTCGATCGATAAATATCGATATGAGGTTCCATTAAAGGAAGGAGCAATGGAATTTCTTCAGTATTGTAAGATGCACAGAATCAAAACCGGTATTGCGACGAGCAATGGAAGAGAAATGGTTGATGTAGTTCTTGAATCACTAAAGATTGGCGCTTACCTGGATGTTGTTACTACCGCATGCGAAGTGAAGGCGGGAAAGCCGGAACCGGATATCTATCTGGAAGTTGCGAAACGTCTTGGGGTAAAGCCGGAAGACTGTATCGTTTTTGAAGATGTTCCTGCAGGGATCATGGCCGGAAAACGGGCTGGTATGACTGTAATTGCTGTAGAAGATGAATTTTCAAAGAATATGAGAATAGAAAAGACAGAACTTGCCGATTGCTTTATCGACAGTTATTTTGAATTAAGTGAGGAACTTATATGATGCATGATTTTCTCCCTATTTGTAAAGAAGATATGGAAAAGCGAGGATGGGATCAGTGTGATTTTGTCTATATCAGTGGCGACGCTTATGTAGATCACCCATCCTTTGGCACTGCGATCATCAGCCGCCTGTTGGAGTCCCATGGATATAAAGTCGGTATCATTGCACAGCCGGACTGGAAAGACAGAGAGAGTATTACAATCCTTGGAAAGCCGCGTCTTGGTTTTCTCGTGAGCGCAGGAAATATGGACTCGATGGTGAACCATTATTCAGTTTCCAAACACAGAAGAGAAAAGGATTCTTATACTCCTGGTGGTGTAATGGGAAAACGCCCGGATTACGCAGGTGTTGTATACTGTAATCTGATCCGTTCTGTTTATAAGGATTCGCCAATTATTCTCGGCGGTATCGAAGCCAGCCTTCGACGTCTGGCTCATTATGATTATTGGTCCAATAAAATGAAGCGATCGATTCTTCTGGATTCTCAGGCAGACCTGATTTCGTATGGTATGGGTGAAAAATCCATTGTGGAGATCGCGGATGCGTTGAATTCCGGACTTGATATCAAAGATATTACCTATATTGATGGTACCGTTTATAAGACGGACAGCCGTGATAAAATCTACGATGCAATCATGCTTCCGGAGTTTTATGAGATTCGCGATAATAAACGTAAATATGCGGAAAGCTTCTTTATCCAGTATCAGAATACGGATGCATTTTCCGGAAATCGACTTTGCGAGACTTATACAGACAAGCTTTACGTTGTCCAGAATCCACCAGCCAAACCACTGTCCATGCAGGAGATGGACGATGTCTATGCGCTTCCATATACAAGAAAGTGGCATCCTTCCTATGATGCATTAGGCGGAATTCCGGCTTACAGCGAAGTAAAATTCAGTCTGATCAGCAACCGCGGATGTTTTGGCGGATGCAGTTTCTGTGCGCTGACGTTCCATCAGGGACGTATCATTCAGGTCAGAAGCCATGAATCCATTGTTGACGAAGCAAAAATGCTGACCAATGAACCGGACTTTAAAGGATATATTCATGATGTGGGCGGTCCGACTGCGAATTTCCGTTTCCCTGCATGTAAGAAACAGATGGAAAAGGGTGCCTGCACTAATAAGCAGTGTTTGTTCCCGAAACCATGTGCCAACATGATTGCGGATCACAAAGATTATATCAAATTACTTCGAAAATTGCGTGAGATTCCGAAGGTGAAAAAAGTGTTCATCCGTTCCGGTATCCGTTTTGACTATCTGCTTGCAGATAAGAGCCGTGAATTCCTTCGTGAACTCTGTGAGCATCATGTCAGCGGTCAGTTAAAAGTTGCACCGGAACATGTGGCTGATCCGGTATTAAAGAGAATGGGAAAACCGGAAGCTTCGGTATACAATCAGTTTGTAAAAGAATATAAAGCCATGAACCAGAAAATCGGAAAAGAACAGTATCTTGTTCCGTATTTGATGTCATCCCATCCGGGCTCTACACTGAAAGAAGCGGTGGAATTGGCGGAGTATTTAAGAGATCTCGGTTATATGCCGGAACAGGTGCAGGATTTCTATCCGACACCATCCACAATCTCTACCTGTATGTATTACACCGGCCTTGATCCTCGTACAATGGAAGAGGTTTATGTGCCAAAGAATCCTCATGAAAAAGCAATGCAGCGTGCGCTGATTCAGTATCGGAATCCAAAGAACTATGATCTGGTTTATGAGGCTTTGAAAAAAGCAGGAAGAGAAGACTTGATCGGTTTTGATAAAAAATGCCTGATTCGACCGAGAAATGTAGGCTATGCATCCGGAAACAGCACACGTCCGAATTCGAATAAAATCTCCGGTGCAAAACCTTGGACAAAAGATATCAAAACTGAGAAGAAGGCAGCTCCGGCTAAGAAAAAAACCATTCGAAACGTTCACAAGTCTAAAGCAAAGAAAGGTTAAGCCTATGAAAATTGCAATTGTGACCGGTGCCACTTCCGGTATGGGAAAGGAAATGGTATACCATCTCGCAGACCGCTTCGGCGGTCTGTCTGAAATTTGGGTTATTGGAAGAAGAAAAGAGATCCTTGACTCGTTTGCAGGTAATATTCCGGTCCGTGTCCGTGTATTTCCTTTGGATATCACAAAGTCTTCAGACCTCGATATTTTAAAAACTGCTCTTATTGAGCGTCATCCAGATGTACGCATGCTCGTCAATGCAGCTGGTGTTGGTTTCACCGGAACGATTGGAGAGATTTCAAAAGAACAAACAAGGTCTATGCTAAGGCTGAATATTGAGGCGTTGACAGAAGTTACAGAACTGACGTTGCCCTATCTTTCAGCCGGCAGCCGCATCCTTCAGTTTGCCTCGGCCGCTGCATTTTTACCGCAGCCCGGGTTTTCTGTGTATGCAGCTACAAAAGCGTATGTGCTAAGCTACAGTCGGGCACTTGCAGCAGAACTGCGTGAACGGGGAATTCTTGTAACTGCCGTTTGTCCCGGTACGGTACAGACTGAGTTTTTGAATCTCGCACTGTGTGGAAAAGAGCTTCAGGCTTATAAGAAAATGACCATGTTAAGTCCCCAAAAAGTAGTAAAGAAAGCAGTTGATGACAGTATAAAAGGAAAAGAAGTATCTGTAGCAGGACTTCCGATGACAGCGTTCCAACTGATATGTAAACTGCTGCCGCACGGTTTATTGATGCGGTTTATCCGCTGGTAAAAGAAAAGAGGAGAGAATATTGTCAAAGAAAATAGAAAAAGGACAGTATGGCTACCGTACTGCCTATAAGAAAAAAAGAATACGCAGTATTGCGATCTTTGCAGTTGTAATTGTAAGCTTGTTGATTGCCAGATACTTTATTCCAAGGGACGATATCAATAATCTGGTAACGATTTCAGCCATTTTACTGGTTCTTCCAATGGCGAATCTGGCATCCCCCCTACTGGCCTCCTGGAAAATTCCGGAAGTTCCCAATGATTTTTACAAGGAAGTCGAACCTTATGAGGAAAAGTTCCCGGTTCTTTATGATCTGATCATAACGAATACGGACCTGATCATGCCGATCGATGCTGCAGTAATTCATCCCACGGGTGTTTATATGTATTGCCCGAAGAAGGATATTGATGTCAAAAAGGGAGAAAAATTCCTAAACGAGATGCTTGTTGGCTGGAAGCTGGACGGCAACACCAAAATCATGACTGAAAAGAAAAATTATCTGAACCGTCTTGCCACTTTAAAGGAAGTAACGGAAGAAGAAGATGATGGAAGCGCACCGCATGTACGAAAACTGCTGGTGAGCCTGTCTATGTAGGAGGAACTGTAAATTATGCAGGAGATTACCATCGGAAAGAATGAAGCAGGACAGCGCCTGGACAAGTTTCTGGCTAAATATATGAATCTGGCTCCGAAGAGTTTCTTTTATAAGATGATGCGTAAAAAGAATATTACTCTAAATGGTAAGAAATGTGAAGGACCTGAAAAGCTGGAAGAAGGAGATATTGTAAAACTCTTTCTGTCTGATGAAACGATTGAGAAATTTTCTGAAATAAAGATTCAAAAAGTTGAAATATCTCATAAAGAGAAGCTTGATATTCTCTACGAAGATAACGACATCCTTCTGATCAATAAGCCTTCCGGCATGTTATCTCAGAAAGCAAAAGAGTCAGATGTCTCTCTAGTGGAACATCTGATCTCATATTTGCTTGATTCTGGTGCCGTGACAGAAGAGTCTATGCGCAGCTTTCGACCATCTGTATGCAACCGGCTTGATAGAAACACCAGCGGTATCGTAGCGGCCGGCAAGTCACTGGCCGGTCTTCAAATGTTATCGGAGGTATTTCGTGATCGAAGCATCCACAAATACTATCAATGCGTGGTTGTCGGCGAAATGAAAGACAGTCGAACGATTGACGGTTGGCTGCTTAAAGATGAGGCAACAAATAAAGTTCGAATCATTTCTAAAACAGAAGCAGATCGATACCAGAAGCAGATCGGAAATCGACCGGATCTGGAGAAACCGCTGCCGATTGGTACAAAGTATGAGCCTGTAGCTACCAACGGTTCGTGTACGTTATTGAAAGTTACTCTGCTGACAGGACGTTCTCATCAGATCCGCGCTCACCTTGCCTCCATCGGCCATCCGATCATCGGGGACTCGAAGTATGGAAAAGGAAATGGGACCATTGAAAAAAAATATCATATTCGTTCCCAGATGCTCCACTCCTATCGGTTGGAGTTTCCTAAACTAGACGGTCCATTTGCATATTTATCC
>JAFSFU010000084.1 GCA_017435025.1 Lachnospiraceae bacterium
ATGCTGAATGCGATCGGTCTGCAGGGACCTGGCATTGAAGTATTCAAGGAAAGAGACATTCCGTTCTTAAAACAGTATGATACAAAGATTATTGTAAATGTCTGCGGTAAGACCAAAGAAGATTATATCGACGTGGTGGAGCGTCTTGCAGATACGGATGTGGATATGCTGGAGATCAACATCTCCTGTCCGAACGTAAAGGCCGGTGCACTGGCTTTTGGTCAGGATCCGAAGGTTGCGGAGGATATTACAGCTTCCATCAAGAAGGTAGCAAAGCAGCCGATCATTATGAAGTTATCTCCAAATGTGACCGATATTTCTGAGATGGCGAAAGCCGTTGAGGCAGGCGGCGCAGATGTGGTCTCTCTGATCAATACTTTGACCGGTATGAAGATTGACATTCACAAACGTACCTTTGCTCTGGCAAATAAGACCGGCGGTATGTCCGGTCCGGCGATCAAACCGGTTGCAGTTCGCATGGTATATCAGGTTGCGAACGCAGTTAAGATTCCGGTGATCGGAATGGGCGGCATTATGACTGCAGATGATGCGATCGAGTTCATTCTCGCAGGTGCGACTGCAGTGGCAGTAGGTACCGGCAACCTGGTGAATCCGGAGACAACGATGAATGTTGTAAAGGGCATCGAAGAATATATGAGACGTTACAACGTTCAGGATATTAAAGAATTGATCGGTGCAGTGAAATAGAGAAAGTACGATTCTAAAGGAGAATAAGTATGGAACAGTATAAGCAGGAATTTATTGAATTTATGGTAGAAAGCCAGGTTTTAAAATTTGGCGAATTCACATTAAAGAGTGGCAGAAAATCCCCGTTCTTTATGAACGCAGGTGCATATGTAACCGGTTCCCAGCTTCGTAAACTTGGTGAGTACTATGCAAAAGCGATCCATGAAAAATATGGCGATGATTTCGATGTATTATTTGGACCGGCTTATAAGGGTATTCCGCTGGCAGTTGTAACAGCGATCGCTTACAGTGATCTTTACGGCAAAGAGGTTCGTTACTGCTCTGATCGTAAAGAAGAGAAAGACCACGGTGCAGACAAGGGAAGCTTCCTTGGCAGCTCTTTAAAAGATGGTGACAGAGTGATCATGATCGAGGATGTTACAACATCCGGCAAGTCTATGGAAGAAACCGTTCCGAAGGTAAGAGGTGCTGCAAACGTTGAGATCGTTGGTCTTATGGTTTCCTTAAACCGTCAGGAAGTTGGTAAGAGCGGCAATAAAGTTGCTCTCGATGAAGTAAAAGAGTTATACGGATTTGAGACAGCTGCAATCGTATCTATGGATGAGGTTGTTGAGTGCCTGCACAACAAGGAAGTAAAAGGCCAGGTTGTGATCAATGATGAATTAAAGGCTGCTATCGATGCTTACTACGAGCAGTATGGTGCGAAATAAGGAGAACGTATATGATGGAAAGAGTTTATAAGACTATGCGCAATACAGGCGCAACCAGCATTGCTGTTGGAATCGTAATTGCTACCGTAGGATTGACCGCAGGCATTATTGCGATTGTAAGTGGTGCCCTGTTACTGAAGAGAAAAGGTGAAATTACATTCTAACTGACAGCCGGAAGGTCCATAAATTCTTCCGGATGACGGAACATAAGAAATAAGCAGATAAGGTGCTGCAAAAATCGCAGCATCTTATCTGTGTTTTTAGAGTAAGGATCAAACTCGTATTTGGATTAGAAATAAACAATGTCGTGTTCTGCAAAATAAGAAACGGCATTTTGACATAGATTTTGGAGATTGAACAATGAAAAAGAACAGACACCGGAAACATGGATTTGTGTTGTTGATTTTGTATCTGGTTCTGCTGACATATTATTTATTCTTTGCCGAAGCAATGGGAAGGACACCGGGTTCTAGAGGAGAGTATTCTTATAATCTCGTGTTATTTAAAGAAATTCGGCGTTTTATTATGCACAGAGACATTCTTGGATACAGAGCTGTGGTATTAAATATTTTTGGAAATGTACTAGCTTTCATGCCATTTGGCTTTATTCTTCCGGAAGTTTGGGACCAGTTGAATCGCTGGCATATCATTACGATTCTTGGATTCCTCTTTAGCCTTCTTGTTGAAACTGCTCAGCTGATCAGTCGCGTTGGAAGTTTCGACGTGGATGATCTTTTGTTAAATACCATTGGCGCTTTGATCGGATATTTTGCATTTGTGATAGCGAAAGGAGTGTGGAATCGCTGCCGTGGAACGAATCGGGAATAAAGTATCGTATATTAGAAAACCGCTGGCGAAATATAGTTTTGTTTCAGTCGGACTTGTGGCTGCTTCGTATATTTTTGCAGCGGTTTCCGTATTCTTATCTTATCAGGCTCAGGGAAATGCCCCTATGGTATCCGCAGCGTTAGGACTTTGCAGTATCCTGACTGCGATTTCTGCGATTGTGTATGGTATATTTTCCTTTTTTGAAAAAGATAAGAATTATATTTTAGCCAAAATTTGCCTGGTGGCTGCCGGAATTGCTGCATTTTTCTGGTTGGTGGTCATCGTTGTTTCATTATAAGAAAATCAGGAGGTAAGAATGGAGAATTCGATTATAAGAGAGCGTTATGAGCTTTCCATGGAACGTATTTTGAATTTTCGGAAAGAGAATACGGTGAAATCTCCTTATCTGGAGTATTTCAGAAAAATATCCTCTTTTATTGGTGTTTGCAGGGAAGTCATGGATGCTGTTCAGGATGGAAGTATCGCAGACTGGTCAAAGGAAAAAAGGGTGGATTATAATCAGAAACTGTATGGAGATCTGATTGGCGATGCATATGAGAAGAGTTATGCGAACCCATCTTATGCGGTCTCTGCTCTGGGTGAAGATCACGGAAAAAACCTTTGCTTCCTGTACACAGAAATTCTTGGTGACATTGTATATGCGTTCGAGAACCGTATGTTTGATATGGTTATCTGGAATGAGGCACTGATTGAAATTTACAATTTGTTTGAGGAAGAAGAGATTCCTGCACCGCAGCGTGTTCGCGATGTGCTGTACTGGTGTATCAGCGATTACTGTGAGGTGACATTGACAGAGCGTATTGGAGAGAGCTTGGATCCCAGTCGTGATTTCGCAAAGCGAATCATCATGGATAGTGACTATTCCGATACGGAGTATTTATATCGATTTGGCGAATATGTATCTCCGGAAGACGAGAGAATGGCAGCTTTCATCAATGGCCTTCCCGAGGAGACCGTGAAGCGCATGGCAGATACATTTACCGAAGGTTATATTCGCGGCTTCGCAGTCATGGGGCGGGACCTGTCTAAGAAGAAAAACGTTGCGATCCGGTATCCGCTGGGATTTGAGCGTATGGTGAAAGAAGCGGTCCTTAATTTTGAGAAACAGGGACTTTCTGTGGTGATCCCTCGTGCAGCGGTCAGCAGTGTCAACCGCAATCCGGCAGGAAAGGCAGGATATTGCGGATCATCAGTCAACAAACAGTTTGACTACGACCATCGATATGACTGTGCGTTATTTATGGACAAAGCGTTCCGAGACAGAAAACTGGCAGTCCTTAAATCTGCTTATGAGGAATATAAGCAAGCGGCAGCAGATTATGCCGGTCCTGCTGTCATTGAGACGTTCGGTGAAGAGGGATTTGCACCGATCAATAAAGAGTCCGCTTGGGCGTTTGATGAGAAACAACAGAAGCTTTATCTGGAATATCGCAACACGTCCATGCCGATCGTGAATGAGTATATTCCGGGGGATGAGACAAGTTTTACGATTATCGCATTCCCGGTACCGGCCATTGGACCGGATTTTGAATCAATCTTCCGGGAGACAATTGAGATCAATACGCTGGATTATGAGAAATATCAGAAAATACAGCAGCGTCTGATCGACGTGTTGGATCAGGCAGAATATGTGGAAGTGATCGGTAAGGGGGATAACTGTACGGATATCCGTGTAGCCCTGATGGAATTAAAGGATCCTTCCAAAGAAACAAGATTTGAAAACTGTGTAGCCGATGTCAATATACCTCTGGGCGAAGTATTCACTTCTCCGAAACTGAGCGGAACGGATGGCATTCTTCATGTTGGCAGTGTTTATGTTGGTGAGATTCAGTTTAAGAATTTGAAAATGGAATTCAAAGACGGCTGTGTGGTTTCCGTGTCCTGTGATAATTTCCTTGAGAAACTTCCGCTTGAAAGCTCTGCTGAAGAGATGGAGAACGCAAAGGAAGAAGGACGAAAACTGGTGATCCAGGAGATCATGAATCAGCATGAGAGTCTTCCGATGGGAGAATTTGC
Organism: Lachnospiraceae bacterium; assembly: GCA_017435025.1. Next base: position 4,284 of record JAFSFU010000084.1, read on the forward strand.
CATCGGCACCAACACAACCGCTTACGCAATGGCTGAAAAATACCAGATTCTTGATCGTCTTCCGATTCTCATTGTTGAAAAGATGGGACCTCATTTTGCTGTGGGCGATACTTGTTACAGCTGGAGCGAGGACTCTCCGATGTACAATCCGGACGGAAAAGAAGTGATCGCGCGAGACAATGAGGTTTCTCTCCTGAGAAAAGAGGATGTATCCAAGGCTTATTTCGGAGCACACACAGATATTACGATTCCGTATAAGGAGTTAGATAGAATCTCGATTGTAAGACCGGATGGAACAAAAACAGAGATCATTCAAAATGGTCGATTTGTTCTGGAGGGATTAGAAGAGCTAAATTCCCCGCTGGATTCCATGGAAAGATAATACCTTATCGGGAAATCTTTACAGGTAAGTCTTGACGGAGCTTAGAAAAACTAGTATTATGATTCATAAGGGTAGATTGGGTTTGTGGGTCTACTTATTAGAATAACTAATGAAAAACGTTGGATTATTAAGTAAAAGGAGAGTTTACCATGGCTAAAGTTAGTATTGTAATGGGCAGCGATTCCGATATGCCGATTATGGCTCAGGCGGCTGACGTGCTGAATGAACTGGGTATCGACTTTGAAATGACGATTATTTCCGCTCACAGAGAGCCGGATATTTTCTTTGATTATGCAAAAGGCGCAGAAGGCAGAGGTGTTAAGGTAATTATTGCCGGTGCAGGTAAAGCAGCTCATCTTCCGGGTATGTGTGCAGCATTGTTCCCGATGCCGGTTATCGG
>JAFSFU010000085.1 GCA_017435025.1 Lachnospiraceae bacterium
ATATTTTTTAAGTCCTTCATAGGTCAAAATGTGTTTTTTTTCTGCCATGACGCCTTACCTTTCTATACAACGGGGCAAAATACCCCTTTATAATTACATTCAAGGTATTATAGCCTAAACCCCCGTGGTTGTCAAGAATTCCCGGTATAAAAAAGGATGCAAAAAACCGCAGGAGCAACATATTCTGTATGTTTTCCTGCGGTATCTGTTTTAATTAAATTTCAGCACATTGCCTCCCGGTTCACCGCTGTTTACGCGGTCCACCTTACCATCCACAATGTGAATGAACATTTCCAGTGTCGTCCCAACAATGGCTTTGCTCAAGTGACCTGCGTATGCACGGCCTTCCATATCTCCGATCACGATATGAAGATGGCTGTAATGTTTTCCATCCTGAGTGTTGATCGTTCCATTCAGATGGGCAATCTCATAATGTCCCTCAAATGTATTGGGAAAGAACTGTTTCACGTTCTGATCGTAACTGTTTAACGTCACATATTTTGCGTTTCCCAGCGCACTCACATGTGCCAGACGAATCTTTTCCAATTCTGATATTCTCTTTACATTCTCCTGAATATCGTCATCTGCATCCATTCTTACAACAACGGTATTCCCAAATCTTTTATACTCCATAATTGATACTCCGAATTATTGAACAGCTTTCTTCTTCCAACCGCCACGCTTATAGGCAATAAAGTTGAGAAGCGCACCGGCACACCAGGAAACAAGGAGAGAAATAAAGATACACTCACTGCGGCCATTCGGCAGTTCCGGAGTTCTTGTAAGCCAGGAAATACCGTACGCAACCGGCACACGAAGCATAACCGTTGTGAATAAGGAAATCCACATTGGTGTCATCGTATCACCGGCACCGCGCATAACACCGGATAAGCTCTGCGTCAGAGCCATTGCAATATAACCCGGAGCCAGGATGCACATCATCTTCATGCTCAGATCCACCAGTTCCTGTGTCTCTGTGAAAACGCCCATCAAATGCTTACCAAACAGAAGAATCAAAGCCGTAATCGCAGCAGATACACCAACTGCCATCATAGCGCCCTGTTTCGCGCCTTTTTCTACTCGGTCATACTGTCTAGCACCAACGTTCTGACCGGTATAAGTCGTCATAGAGTTACCGAAAGACATATTCGGCATCATTGCGAAACCATCCACACGCATAATGATAACGTTCGCAGCGATAAACATCTCGCCAAAGCTATTGGTCAGAGACTGTACGATAATCATAGCCATAGACATGATCGCCTGAGTAAGACCGGAAGGAAGGCCCAGACGTACCATTGTAAATGCATGATGCTTAGTCGGCTTCAGGAAATGCAGATTGATATCAAACAGATCAGTCATTCCCATCAGTTTCTTTAGACAAAGGATCGCTGAGATTCCCTGTGCAATGACTGTTGCCAGTGCAACACCAAATACACCAAGTTTAAACCCGGCTACAAACAACAGATCCAGCACCACATTGATCACCGTTGCAATCAACAGATAGATCAGTGCAGAGAAGGAATCGCCCATACCGCGAAGCACACCGCTGAGGATATTGTAATATGCAACACCGGAGATGCCAAGCATCAGCACAGTCAGATAAGAATCACACCAATCGATGATACTTTCCGGTGTATTTAACATTTCCAGCAGCGGACGGACAAAAATCGAACCCGCGACCATAATCACCACCGATGCCAAGGCTGTCAGCGTAATGCTGCATCCGATCGCATGGGACAGCTGTTTTCTGTCCTTCGCACCAAAATACTGGGATACCATAACACTGGTACCCACCGAAATACCAATAAACAAAACCAGGAGCAGGTTGAAGATCGGGCTGGCACTTCCTACGGCCGCCAGAGCATTGTCACCGACAAACTTACCTACTACAATACTATCCACCGTGTTGTAAAGCTGCTGGGCGATATTGCCGATTACCATCGGAATTGTAAACAGCGCAATATTCTTCCACGGGGTTCCCACGGTCATATCGACCGGGGCGAAGAACTTTCTTAAAGCATTCATTCTTCTTTATCCTTCCTTACATTTCAACTTTATAATCCGGCACTACCGCACATCCGATTCCCAATGCACCGGTGCCTGTATGGCAGGAAACACCCAAGGACAGCGGGGCACAGAACACTTTCATGCCCGGGAATGCCTCTTCAATTTCACGGACCCACTCCGCAGTCTCCTCTTCATTGGCGCTGGTTGCAGCCAGAAGGTGAATCTGACCATCCGCTTTTGCATCGGCAAATCTCACATTGATCTCTTCCTGCATCGCCTCGATCATGGCCTTCTTCGCTTTTCCGAAACCACGGCATTTTTTGAAGGAATCCAGTTTACCGGTCTCCAGTTTCAATACCGGTTTAATATTCAGGACTGAACCGATAGCCGCTGCTGCCGGTGTCACACGTCCGCCGCGCTTTAAGTATTCCAGAGTCTGCACGCCGATATAGATCATCATTCGATTCTTTCCGGACTCAAGGATTTCTTTGATCTTTTCTGCAGAATATCCTTTTTCAATCATATCCAGCGTATCCAGGATCATCCGATAAAGCGGCGCTGCGATCTGACCGTGATCCACAACAATAATACGCCCCTCATACGGCTCCTCCTGGGCCATCGCTACAGCCGTAGCATAAGAACCGGACAAACCGCTGCTGAGAGGCATGTAAAGAACCTTCTCATACTCTTCCAGAGCCTTATCCCAGATATCGTAAACATCAGCCGGACCCGGCTGAGATGTGGTAATCTTCGAACCACTTTCCAGTTTCGAAAAGAATTCTTCTCTGGTTAAGTTAATTCCTTCATAATAGCATTCCCCATCAATATAAAACGGCATCGGCAACACACGAATTCCAAGTTTCTCTGCCTCAAGCTGACTGATACTGGAATGGCTGTCTGTAATAATTCCAATTGGCTTCATATATTTCAAACACCTCGCATTTGACAATAGTAATCCGATTATGTTACATTTATATCGTATTTACAACTGTAACATCACTGTCGAATTTTCGCAAGTAGACAGGATGCGGAGTGAACAAAAAATTATTTTTCTGTAACACCAAACAGGGAGGTTATCTTCCCGTTATTTTAATGCCGAAAGGGATACTTATGAATCAAGAATTCTCTACAATAAAAACTGAATTAGAAAAGCGGGATGTGCTGCGCATGTCCAATAAAGAGTCTAACCGTTTAACACGGGAATGCCTGCAGACCGCACTGATCGCATTGATGGGACAGAAGTCCTTTGATAAGATCACCATCTCGGAATTGGTTCGAAAATCCGGTGTTTCCCGTACTGCATTTTACCGCAATTACGACACAAAAGAAGATATTCTCAATGAAGTGAGCGATCTGTTTACCGAAGTGATGGTCCAATCCTTTCAGGAAAAGCGTTTTCAAAACGACCGCCGCGGCTGGTATCTGGCCTTCTTCAATGTGATCAAAGAAAATGCCTCTCTGTTCCGTCTGCTGCTGCAGGCGCATATGTTAAACAGCGCCCTTCTCTCCACCTATACAATGATCGGCAGACTCGACGTTTCCGATAATCCAACCGAACATTATAATTTCCTCGCCTGGGAAGGGGCACTTTCTACCATTACTCTCCACTGGTTCCAGGACGGTATGAAGGAGTCCGTTGAATTTATGGCAGATTACTGTGCCAACAACTCTATTCTTTCTAAGTATGATGAGAAAAGGTGATGAAGCAACGCGCAACATCACCTTTTCTCTATTTAAATATCTTTCGAACGGGAAAGAATATCCACCAACATATTCGCAAACTTTTCCTCATCCGTATCCAGACATACATATACATTCTTCGGAGCATCATTGAAGTGTCTGGTATCAAACAGAGTCTGACCATCTGCAATTCCGCCACAGACAACATCGCAACGCATGTGCTTCATCTTGGTAATCACGGTCGGATCCAGCAAATATAACACGCACAGTGCATCGTGGATCGGTGCAATATCCGGCTCATGGAGCGGCTGCATGGTGTTGTAAGCTTTCAATCTGGCTTCGATCTCGGCAGCAACGAAATCACCTACCGCATTTCCCCAGTCTTCAAACAGCTTCTGATGCTTCGGGCGCATATTGGCTTTATGGGTCGCATCAAGCGGCATCATCGTAATCTTGGCACCGCAGTTTAAAACAATCGCTGTCGCCTCCGGGTCAATAAATACGTTATACTCGGATGCAGCTGTAGAGTTGCGCTGATCATGTCCGCCGCTCATAAGAAGTATTTCTTCTACGTTGTTAATGATCTCCGGCTGAGCACGATAAGCAAGCGCAAAGTTTGTAAGCGGTCCTACCATGATCAATGTGATCTTTTCTTTCGCATTCATTAAGGTATCGATATACCAGCTGACTGCATTGGTGCCTTCCACCGCTTTTGTGGTTGCAGGAGGCAACGGCAGATACGGTGCATGGTAAGTTACCTCTTCTCCATCAGCACTTACACCTTCATTGGAACGCTGGCGCAATTTCCGAAGCGGATCCAGTGTCGCAAGGATCGGTGTTCCACATCCCTTGATAACCGGAATATCGGCTTTCATCAATTCAAGGACACGCAGCGTGTTCTCTGTTGTATTATCCACCGGCAGATTGCCATTTACGGTACAGATACCCACAATATCAAATTCCGGAGATAAAATACCCACCATAAGTGCGAGGGCATCATCAGATCCGGTATCAACATCAAAAATAACTTTTCTCTTCTTGTACTCCATATTAAATACTCCCCAATAAAAATGAGGCTTTGCCGTCCTTGTATTTGCAGCCAAATCAAAGGAGGCAAAGCCCTCGTTTACTTTAATATTACTTGTAATTTACGATCTTGCCAAAGTCAGCTTTTAAGGAAGCGCCGCCTACAAGGCCGCCATCGATATCAGCCTGTGCAAATAACTCAGCTGCGTTGCCTGCATTTACAGATCCGCCGTACTGGATACGGATTGCTTCTGCTGTTGCTTCATCATAAACCTCTGCCACACATGCACGGATTGCTGCACAAACTTCTTCTGCCTGCTCAGTTGTCGCTGTCACGCCTGTACCGATTGCCCAGATCGGCTCGTAAGCGATTACGGCTGTCTTAGCCTGGTCAGCTGTTACGTTCTGAAGAGCGATCTTAACCTGCATTCTGATCCAGTCAAGAGTAATGCCCTGCTCTCTCTGCTTGAGAGTCTCGCCGCAGCAGATAATCGGTGTTAAACCGTGCTCAAAAGCTTTGAGAACTTTCTTGTTTACTGTCTCGTCTGTCTCTGCGAAGTATTCTCTTCTCTCAGAGTGACCGATGATCACATATTTCACACCTGCATCTGTGAGCATATCCGGAGCGATCTCACCTGTGTAAGCACCTTTCTCCTCGAAGTACATGTTTTCAGCACCAACAGCAATGTTTGTGCCTTTGCACGCCTCAACAACCGGGATAATGTCGATTGCCGGTACACAGAATACTACATCAACATCTTCGGATACTACTAACGGTTTTAATGTTTCAACAAGAGCAACTGCCTGAGACGGAGTCATGTTCATCTTCCAGTTGCCTGCAACAATTTTTCTTCTTGCCATGATTATATTTACCTCTTTTATACCTTTATGCGAGATAGCCTTGCAACTAAGTTGCTTTCGGCCTATTTGTCATCAGCTGCCACTACACCCGGAAGATCCTTGCCCTCAAGGAACTCTAAGGATGCACCGCCGCCTGTGGAGATGTGGGACATCTTGTCACCGAAGCCGAGCTGGTTAACAGCCGCTGCGGAGTCACCGCCACCGATGATTGTTGTAGCGTCTGTCTCTGCAAGAGCTTTTGCTACAGCGATTGTACCTTTTGCAAGTACCGGGTTCTCGAATACGCCCATCGGTCCGTTCCAAACAACTGTCTTTGCAGACTTCACAGCCTCAGCGTAAAGAGCTGCTGTCTCCGGTCCGATATCACAAGCTTCTTTGTCAGCCGGGATAGCATCTACAGATACATATTCAACATCGATCTCAGCGTCGATCGGATTCGGGAATGCAGCGATAACGCCGGAGTCAACCGGAAGAAGAAGTTTCTTGCCAAGCTTTTCTGCCTTAGCCATCATCTCTAAGCAGTAATCGAACTTTGTTTCGTCACAGAGGGAGTTACCGATCTCCTTACCCTGTGCCTTTAAGAATGTATATGCCATACCGCCACCGATGATGAGAGTATCGCACTTATCAAGAAGGTTGGAAATTACATTTAACTTATCAGCAACTTTAGCACCGCCGAGGATTGCTACGAACGGACGAACCGGATTCTCAACTGCATTGCCGAGGAATTCGATCTCTTTCTGCATTAAGTAACCAACACAGTTGTTGCCGCCCTTTGCTGTGATGAACTTTGTAACGCCTTCTACAGAAGCATGTGCTCTGTGGGAGGAACCAAACGCATCACATACATAGTCATCAGCCAGATCAGCAAGCTCTTTGCTGAACTCTTCGCCGTTCTTTGTCTCTTCTTTGCCGCGGAAACGTGTATTCTGAAGTAATACAACATCGCCTTCGTTCATAGCTGCTACTGCTGCAGTTGCCGCTTCGCCTGTTACGTTGTAATCAGATACGAAAACAACTTCCTTGCCGAGTTTCTCGGAAAGTCTCTTTGCAACCGGAGCTAAAGACTCGCCCTCGTTCGGGCCATTTTTTACTTTGCCAAGGTGGGAGCAGAGGATTACTTTGCCACCGTCAGCGATCAGTTTGTTGATTGTCGGAAGAGCAGCGTTGATACGTGTCTCGTCTGTGATCTCACCATTCTTAAGCGGAACGTTGAAGTCGCAGCGAACCAGCACTCTTTTACCTTTTGCGTTGATATCATCAACTGTTTTCTTATTTAAAGCCATTTCATTTTCCTCCATATTCCGGAAATTTATTTTCCTAAACAAATTGACTAAACCAAAAAGGTCCGGTCCTTGTCAGACCGGACCCTTAATGGAGTCAAATTATAACTGTTTCGTTCCAGTACGGAAATCTTATACGTTTAATAATTTACCAAAGTGCTTGATTGTACGAACCATCTGGCTTACGTAAGAGTTCTCGTTGTCGTACCAGGAAACTACCTGTACCTGAGTTGTGTTCTCGTCGATCGGAAGAACCATTGTCTGTGTAGCATCGAAGAGGGAACCGAACTTCATACCAACGATATCGCTGGAAACGATCTCATCTACGTTGTAACCGAAGGACTCGTTAGCCTGTGCCTTCATAGCTGCGTTGATATCCTCTTTTGTCGGCTGGCCCTTAACAACTGCTGTTAAGATTGTTGTGGAACCTGTCGGTGTCGGGATACGCTGAGCAGCGCCGATTAATTTACCGTTTAATTCCGGAATTACAAGACCGATTGCTTTTGCAGCACCTGTGCTGTTCGGAACGATATTGATAGCGCCTGCGCGGGATCTTCTCTTATCGCCCTTTCTCTGCGGACCATCAAGGATCATCTGATCGCCTGTGTAAGCGTGGATTGTGCACATGATACCTGTCTGGATCGGGTAATTGTCGTTAAGAGCCTTAGCCATCGGAGCTAAGCAGTTTGTTGTACAGGAAGCAGCGGAGATGATGTGATCATCTGCTGTTAATACTTCGTGGTTAACGTTGTAAACGATTGTCGGAAGGTCGTTACCAGCCGGAGCGGAGATAACAACATATTTAGCACCAGCGTCGATGTGAGCCTGTGCTTTAGCCTTGTATGTGTAGAAACCTGTACACTCAAGAACTACGTCAACATCGATGTCGCCCCACGGAAGCTCTGCAGCGTTAG
>JAFSFU010000086.1 GCA_017435025.1 Lachnospiraceae bacterium
AGATTATACTTTTATAAAAAAATATTTTTTATGTACGGATGTGAGTAAGATCGCAAGATCTTACTCACATCCCCTTCCTGCTTATTTCGGACAGGACATTACATAGTTAAGAGAACCATATTTACCTGTCAGACTGTTTTTGCTGATTGTCTGACCCCAGGAAACCTTATTTTTACCGCCCCAGTTGCACTCCGCGTAAGTAATGGTATTTCCATTTACTCCTGTTACGATGATGGAATGCGGACGGTTAAATCGGATAATATCACCCGGTTTTAAGTTATTGAAAGACGTTTTCCTCGTCCATGTATATGGATCTGTTCCGGTAACATAATCAGCTACAGAACAAGCCCATCCATGACACTGGGATGCCTTGTTTTTGTATGTGCCATTCCAGGTAGAACCATTTGGATACTTACTCTGTGCCCCGGACCAGTTTAAATTGCTGACCACTACGGAAGCACCGCCGCCACCGCCATTTTTCGGAACCAGACGCATCTCAATTGCCTCTACACGCTTACTCTGACCAATCGTACCGGACCATCCGGAACGTACCCAGTTCGTCCATCCGATATCCTGAACATGTGTTCGGTATTCCAGATAATACTGATCAGCAGCCTCACCTTCCAGTTTTGCCTCGATTGCCTCCAGACGAAGGCCTTCTCCCGTAGTACCAGATGGTTCATTATTTCTTCTCCACTCCATGGTTCCACGGTTCTGTACATGGGAACGATACACGATATTGCCTTTCACGCCGATCAGTCTGGCGGTCCAGCATTCTGCCTGTCTGCTCTGTCCGGTTGTACCTGCAAGACTGCCGTCTTTTACCTCCTGCATCCATCCGATTCCGGCTGTATGAGCCTTATAACCTACGCTGGCTGCATAAGCCAGAGAAGATGTGGAAGACATCAGACACATCGCCATTGCTGCTGTTACCATTGCCTTTCTTGCAGTTCTTTTTGTATTCTTTAATAATTTAGTCATACTCTTTTCTCCTTTATAAATAATGTATCGAATCTATCAATTCTTTTACGGTTGATATTTCAGAAGTCTTCCGATAGTCGATATCCATCCCCATCGATTCCAATTCCAAAAACAGCTGAATCAAACTAAATTCATCCATCCCCAGATCTTCCCGTAGAGATGCGGTATCGTTAACCGAGACCATCCCGGTATTTATGGAATACTTTTCAATCGTATCCCTGCACCTATTTCCATTGACTTCCCTCCTTTATTTAGTTTTCAATGTGCGTTGTTGTTTTTGATGAGATAATCATACCAATCTTTTCCCAAACTCCCATACGGTTATATCAAAACTATTTCTATTTATTTCCGAACTTATTTAAAAACTTTCACTTTAAACCAAACATTATGTTGCCCGATCGTATCCATTCATGTTAAACTTCTTTTATAATCCGTACACTCTTCGCTTTACAAGAAAGGAAATGCCAATGCCAAAATATCTTCCCAAAGATATCGAATCTTATTATAAACAGCCGGACAGACAACGCTTTAACCTAAACGAATTTTTTTATCATTTACTGGGTGATTCAAAAACACCTTCCAGGATTTTAAAAATAAATATCCAAAAAAGAGATCGTTTAGAGAAGTTAAGCCTTTTGCTCCCTATCTCTTTCATTCAAATCCTGGAACAAAAAAACCCCGGCTATCTTAGTCATTACATGCTCTGCAACAGTGAAGCGCATACTATTCACAAAACGTTTCACGAACAGGTTCAGCATGACTTTACCAGGATTCTAAACATCATTGCTGACAAAGCCCGCGATTTGCTTTACGAAGATCAACACACGATTTTTGATAATGATGCATTAAAAAAATTTTTATTGGACGACTTTTGCCGCTCTCAGAGTACGCTGTACCAAGTCGGTCAAGTCAATCTTTATCAACGGCGCCTGCAGTTCTGTTATGATATGGATCCTGCTGCCGCGCTGGCTCGGGTCGTTTTATATTTATCCCTCGGACCTTACTGCAACCGGAATTTGGATCAGTTGTTCCCTTCCGGAACATCACTTCTTCAAACAGAACATGTAGAGTTACAGACAAACGATATATGGGCAAGGAAATCCTATGCCGATTATTTGTATGATGAAGGAAAACGTGCCGAGGCTTTTAAAGTGTATGAGATTCTGTCAAACCAGCTTCAGGACGGAAGCGTATACTGCCGGCTGGCAACCATGTGTGAAACAGGCAGCGGAACTGAAAAAGACTATGCAAAAGCTTTCACCTATTATACAAAAAGTGCAGCAACGCAGTATGCTGACGGTTATTATGGTCTCTATCGTTGTCTGCTGCATGGAATCGGTCGATCATCTGATACAAAAAAAGCGAGAATCAATCTCGAAAAAGCCTATGATAAAGGTTCCAGAATTGCTGCACGAGATATGGGAATTGCACATTATACCGGCCACACACAAATGGATTTTGAAATGGATCCAATTCTCGCACAAAGATACTTTCAAGCCGGTATTGATCAGGAACAAATGGATGAAGTGACGCTTACATGTCTTTATATGTTAGGATTATGTCATGAAAAGTATGGAAAAGATCCTTCCAGTATGATCACCGCCAAAGACTACTATACAAAAGCAGCCAAATATGGACATTTTTCATCGCAAGAGCGATTGTTAGATATGGAATGGACTGGTGAAAAACATGATATTTCTAAACTTGCCCCACAATCGGACTCTAAGGCATCTATATCCGCTTTTTGTTATTTTAACTGTGATCCGGAAGATACCTTTTATCAGCCAAATATCCTTGCCTCTGAACAATTTGATCTTTTCTACGGAAAACTCAACGATATTCTGTCAGAGATTTTTAGCCCGGAACAAATCAAGGCACGCATAGATGCACAAATAGAATCGCCCGCTCTCTTCTACTTATTTCATCCATCGGAAGAAAAAAACCGAAACGATACTGCTGAGCTTTTGGAATACTTTAAAAAAATCTGCGACGTATATCCTAAATGGACCTCCTATTTGTCATCTACGATCAAATTTTACGTCCGATCTACCCAACCACTTACGATCACAATGCTTGACAGCATGATCAGCAGCATGAGAAACAAATACTTTCAGGTCAGAATCTGTAATCCTTATAAAGATGCTGCCGAATGGCTCTATGCAAATCGCCCTTTGTTTTTACCCAATATCAAAGATCAGCGAAAACAGCATCTAAATGTAACAATCATCGGAAACGGAAATTGTGTTCCATGGCTGATACGAGATGCCATTTCCGTCTGCCATATCGGGATACCTTTTACTCTTTCGGTTATTTCTTCTGATATAGTTTCTGTGAAGCAAACGTTAAAAAAAGAATGTTCGGGAATCTTTCGATATCCACGCCTTATGAAAACGAAACTGAATTTTATTTCTTTTGATACGGATGATCCGGAACTATATGATATGCTTGATCGAAATTATGAATCAGAGAATGCTCAAAAAGAGCTGATCGCAGCCGTACTCCAAAAAACAGACTACTTTATTCTGGCCTCCGATCAGAGTTCTCATAATCTGGAACAGGCAATGCAGATTCGAGAATGGTGTATTAAGACCGATCCATCCTTTTCTCGATTTCCAACTCTCGCTGCCTATTGTCCGGATTCACGGCTTAGTTGGCAATCCCAGAAATTTACAGTTGGAAATGCACCGATTGGTTACGAATGGTACAATAATTACGATATTCACTGTTTTGGAGCGTTTGCTGATCTGTATTCTAATTATTACTTAAATGAAAGTCTGTTAGAAAAACGCGCCCTGCAAACACATCTCTCTTATTACGGAGATATTTCTGATGACAGCAAATGCTACCGAGCCTTATTTTCTTATTACAGCCGCCACTATAATCGTGACAGTTCCAGATGCAGTGCCCTATATCTAATATACCGTGCATTCTCCATGGGGATTTTTTTACATCACGGTTCCTATTATGGTATTGCTGAGAATGAGCGTACTCTTGCAAAGCTTTACGAAACAAGTTTAAAAACATCTGAACACAGTTCCAATACCATCCTCTTACATGCAGCTCGTTTAGAACATGAACGCTGGTGTGGATTTATGCTAACTCGCGGATGGACACCTGCAACAATTGACCAAATGGAACTTTACATGCAGCGCGGCAATCCGGGACATCAGTTTTATCTTGCCAAAATGCATCCTTACCTTTGTACATGGGATGACTTGGGCAATGAACATAGCGGTGTTGAATATCATTTGAATCAAACACTAAAACTTTTAAATCCGGATGCTAAACCAAAAAAGCTCAAAGAAATGAATGTAGACAATGTGCGAAATTCCATAGAGCTATTCCGGCTATAAATGAAAAAACGGCAGTACACAGCTGAATGCACCGTGTACTGCCGTCTTCTAAAATGGCATGTCGATCTCACAATTTACAAACACCCATACCGCAGACATTTTCTTGATTTCATGATTCGAAAACTCAACGATCAAAGTGCGTTTTTCCCCTTCGCCCTCTATTTTTAAAATATATCCATGGCCGAATTTCGGATGTGAAACACCCATACCGGCTATAAAATAATCGCACATCTCACTCTCTGCTTCTTTTAGTTCATGTCGTTCTCTAAAATATTGGACACGCTCCCTGTTTAAGCAGCGTTGCGGATTCGCGCCCAGTTCTCTGCAGCATACTTTCCACTCCGGACCATGCCCCCAGTGGCCGTAATCCAGCCAGGCTTTCGCATGTGCGGCTTCATGTCGGATCGTATCCAGTTTTTCTTCATCGGGGAAATTCAGATCGTCCATATAGTGTTTAGAAAAATAGAAATATGAAAGATTGCCGGCTCGATCTACGGCACACTTTCCAAGGATCGATTTTGCTTTGCCAAAGCGTATTGGCAAAGCACTAAGATGTAAGTCAAACTTTTTATCAATGCGCTTTAATTCATCACGGATCATTTCTTCTGTCCATATTCTTCCCATCATACGATTACCCCTCCTTCATTTGTTTTTTACTGTCTTATATATACCATCGGAAAAACTATTATCTCTCAGCTCCCACCGCTTTCTTCATAGCCTCCAAAAGGTAGTATCCGCCATGCACAAACGGCTGCTCCGGACGGTGTTTGTCACCGCCCGCACTCGGATAATAGCCATACCTATCGGCCAGTCTCTCAAGGAATCGAATCTGATCATCCTGATATTTACCGTAATAGACCTCTAATCCCAGCGGGTGATCTGTCAAACTTCTGACATAAGCCACCATAGTTTCTATTTGCTCCTCGTTAAAGCCGTAATGGTATGGATGGGCCAGAACCGGCATCACCGGAACGGAACTATTGCCCAAAAGCTCAATCCACTCTTCAATGCTGATAAAATTCACGTAATCGGCCGGATTCAGATAATGAGGTGAGAAATTCCCGATCCATCTGTCCATGGCTTCGGATGCGGTCTTTGCAAAACCTTTTTTGACCAGAAGTTCTGCAATCTTATATCGTCCAAACTGTTTCGTGTCAGGATACAGTTCTCTTAATTCCTCCATGGTCACAGGAAGTCCTAAAGTGTTTACTCTTTTGATCAACGCATGCACATACGGATTTTTGTCAATTTGGTTAAACACCGTCTCCAGTTTCGGGTCGACACCCTGAAAAAAGTATCCTAATATATGAACTTCCTTTTTCAACCCACCGTCATATTTATAGATCGTACTGGCCTCTACTCCTGGTATTACTTCCATTCCCTTGTATTGAAGCGGTTCTTTTAACGCAAAACAATTATGGTCAGTAACTGCAATTGCCGATAGGCCGGCTTCTTGGGCATCACAGAGCATTTCACCTACTGTTAGTTTTCCGTCAGACTCCGTTGTATGAATATGCAGGTCAATGTAATTCTCTTTCTCGTACATCATGTGAATCCTCCTTTTCAATCAGCATCTCCATATATGTCATGTAATTGGAATTTCTACGCTCTGCCAAACGACATATCTTCTCGATCAGCAAACGTTCGATTCCTCCGTAGCTGCGCTTCTTACGGTTTGCCTCATCGATTACCTGATCATACATTCCCAGCAAGCGTTTTAAGTTCAGTTCTGCAACGACCATTTCGAAGTTCCATTGAGATTTGCGTTTTTGCTTTTCCCACACCAGCATGTACCATGCATTTCGAAAACATCTTTCCCTTTCTTTTTTATTTCTGCGCAGCATAATCGCTGCACGAATATACCACTGGGCCGCAAATCGATAACAGTTGCTATGATGGTAGGCTAACGCCACCCGATAGCAGTCAAGTGCCTCTCTAGGTCCGTAAAAGTCTTTTCCAAATGGAAAACAGTACTCTTGGGACTCCACCTGATATTGATCCAGATAAATTCCATCTTCATCAATTCGAGGAAATGTATATCCACATCGATTACATGTCTGCAGCACACCCCTGATTTCATAATTTACAAGATAACCGGGCTCCGGACAAAATTCCGGATAGATGGTACACGGCTGCTCTAGCTGACACTTGTAAACATCAATTCTCTGTCGTTTTCCACATACACTGCAAATTACGGTTTCTTTCATCATCTATGCCTCCTCTCTTAAATATTTGCTCCATTATAAACAGGCAGAAAAATTTATTTCCATCATTAAGCTGCCTCTTTTCGTTTGCTGTATCGCTTCAAATATTCTTCAACGTGAGAAGATAATCTTCCATTGTATGGGCCCTTCGCCTGTATGATATCCCTGCCTTTTATCTCGACAGCGCCAATCAACGTACTTTTCTCTTTTTCATAAATCAAACCTATCATCGTCTGCTGGCGTTTGATTTTAGAAACATAATTTTTCAGACAGTTGCAAAGCACTGCTCCGGCCTCCACCAATTGCTCAGCACTCTGTGGTGCCACGATCCGATATGGCTCATAGTCCAGATCGTCTTCCAGCGCCGCATATTCTTCCCGGTGGACTGCCTCGTAAAAAGCGCCTGCTTTAGACTCTTCATACTGTTTCTGCAAATACTCCACACAAGCATCTACCGCTTTTTCTAGGTCTGTTGGATAATGACCGAAAAAGAAAGAACCAATGCGCAAACTGTATCGAAGGTAATTTTCGTAAAGTCCAAACACCTGATAAGGATTGCCTGTTTGTTTCACCTGTCTGATCAGATATCGGGTACTCGGGCGTAAAATATCTTCCAGTGTTTTTTCATCAAAAACTCTCAAATCCGAATACTGATAACAGTACCGGAACCATAACTCTTTAATAACTGAAAAAGAATCATCAAACAGATCTGGACATTTCTCATAAGCCCATTTAATCACCTGACGATCCTCCCCGGAATATAACATCATATCGTTGTTCCAATGAAATGTTCTGAGACACCTCACAGGAAGATTAAAAATTTCACGTATATGAGTCCCCTGCCGGTTAATCCCCCTATACTGATCAGAATGGTCTGCGAGCTCCGCCAAACCAGCCTTAGACAGCAACTCAAATGTGTGATCATAGCGGGGAGACGTCAGAAAGTACAATACTCGCCTGCCACCATGTTTTACATATACATCCAACATAGAATTAGGATGCGCAGACATAAAAGCCGATAAATCTGCGTCACTGCAGCATTCAAAACAGACTTCCTTTTTGCACAATTTTTCAAAGCATACATCACTGTAATACATTTGTTCATCTACAATTACCACATGATTTCCATCCGTATCTTTCCACCGGCAGCAAAGCACCGTTTTTTCATCAGTTATTTTTACGCATTCCCATATACCGGAGAAACTTTCATCCAGCTGAGTCATGCTTTGTTTCCCCCAGTCTCTCCAAGCCTCATATTCTTCGTAATCAAATGAGGGATTGTACTTCTCATATAGATGTAAAAAATCCCATAGATTCCTGTAAACAGGAATATACGGGAATACCTGATGTATCAAGGATCTCTCCTTTTTACTTAATACTTTTCGAAAACCAATCTGACAAGAGTCTAACTGTTCTTCTTTTTCCAACCTCCATTCCAAAACACGTACCAATAGACATTTTTGTTCCCGTATATGAGAACGCCCATAAGACACAGAACCAACTGTTTTTCCACGATCATTGATCATCTGATAAGATAATTCATTCTTTTCCGGATTTACAGAACAATCTATGTAGAATTTCATCATATTATTTTTCCTCCGGCAATTGGTATTCCGGATGATTCTTCATCCAGACATTTAAAACAGCAGTTTCAGCCTCTCCATAAGCAAAGTCGGTTTCTTCGATCAAAAACCATTCCTCATGAGAATTCGGATTACTGTATCGCAAAATATCAAAACCATTTATCAGTTCATCTGTTACAGGTGAAGAATAGAATTCATACTCCAGTTCCGACTCATCTTTGCCAAAAATCATCGCATTCTTTCCACGGATTCTTACAGAGTATTCATCTTCTTCACGATACGGAGTTTCATAATACTGACGAAAATCCTGATTCCAGTCACTCCAGCGAATACTCTGTACTTCTTGGACCGCTTTCTTTTCTGAATCAAACAGAATTCCTACTGCCACCAGTCCTTTCTTAACTTCGCGCATAATGAAATGTGCTCCATTCACAGCATCAATTCCCACAACACCTCGATACTCTTTGCGAACATTGCCCATGGAATCACGTGGACCATACCGCCACTGTGGAGACTTGGCACAAACGCGGAATCGTTTTATTCCCGGATACAGCTCTCCTCCATCTTCCGTCGTCAAAACAAAGGCTTCCGGCAGTTTCTTCTGCATTCGCTTTGAAAAATACAAAGAAGTGCCGGAAAAGGCATCCTCGTGAATCTTTAGATTCAGACTGATTGGAAGAATCACTCGTTCTGTCTCGGTACCATAAAATGCAAACGGCCCTATATATTCTACCTGTTCGGGGACCCGCATTTCATAGCATCGATGCAGACAAGTATACAGATTCCGATCATGAATATAATAAACTCCCCATCTCTGAATCGCCCATGGTACATCGTAAAATGCGTTGCTGTCGAATACGATGATCTGATGTCCGTCTCGTCGATCAAACAATGGATCCTTGCGAAGCTCATCTATATAGTGATAAAGAAAAAGAAACTCTGTGTCATCTCCGGTCACCACCCGGCTGAGTTTTCTGCATCCGGAAAAACATCCCATGTGGATCCGCTTTAAGGAGTTGGGCAAGAACACTTGCTCCAGATGCGGCATGTTCTGGAAAGCATTTGCCCCCAAATCCGTGATTCCCTCTTCAATATACAAAAAACGAATTCGGTTTTTCCAAAGCTGCCACGGCGGTTCACCGCCGGCACCTTCGAAATAATCCGGCACTTTTCCGTTCTCTGTAATATGTAAACAATCGTCTTTACTGAAATACCACTTCATCTTTATACTCCTTTCCATCCTTTTTTATCAAGAATGCGATCTGTTCGATCCATTTTACGGAGCAATCTTGTTTCAAATCCAATGCTGTAAAATAAATCCTCAAAAGAACAGCAATCTTTATCAATCACATACAACTCATCTTCCTCACATAAAGCTTTGCGCTTTCCTCGCTCTGCCAGATACCGCTCCAAAAACCAGCCGGTCTTCTCATATAGTACTTCTCCCGGATCTGGTTTTCGCTCTTTATAGAATTCACTGGAATAGACAATCGTCCGTACATGCAATTTACATTGTGGAAATGTACACGCGATTTTTGTGATCAAAAAATTGATAATTTCCGGTACTTCTCCCATAAAGAAATCGCCTGCAGAGCTGGTCAAAAATACCACCTGAAGTTCGTCTGTATTAAAATATGCATCAAAACGATGCGCAAATTTCTCAGCATAGTGAGACATTCGTGAAATGACACGTTTCCCTCTCCACACATCCGGCAGCCCATCCATTCCTTTCTCTTCCTCATAGAGCTGTGGAGTCAGATACACGGTATCCACTCTGGCACTCTCGTCTTTGTTCTCATTTTTTAATGTCCAATCTACACCGATCACAAGATCCTCTTCGTCAAATATTTTCTGTGAGGCCTTCGATTTCGCATAACGCTCCCACCACGTAGCCTGTGCCAGACCACGACCGATTGCAATATAACATGTTTTCATACGATTCCTCCTGTTTTTAATAATTTACTGTTTGCGGATAATGTAATCCGGATGAGCCTCCAGCCACAAATTTAAGAATTCTTCCTCCTGAATGGTCTTCATTGTATAAAGGCCTTTTACGCAATACCACTCCTCCTTAATTCCATTCCCGTACACCCTCAAATTTCCGGTATGCACTAATTCTTCCGGCATATTTCGGATGAAATATGTTTCGCGTAACTCATCTTTTGACATGGCTTGAAACGTAACTTCGCCAACTGATACATGACTGGTTCCATCGACAGTCCGATAACATGGATTCAGATTCATTTCGTAAATTACCGGCTCCTCACTCCAATCGAGATTTCTGTAATAGCGATAACTCTTCAGCTCTTGAACTGTTTTATCCTGTTCATTATAAGTAATGTGAATAACCAACATATCACGATACAAACGGCGAAGGATACTTTGACCGGCATTTAAACTATTTGTGGCAACCGTACCAATGGAACTTTTATCAAGTTCAGAAACCTCCGGTTCTCTTTCCTCAATATAGAGCTTTTTGTACTCAATTTTCGAAAACCCATCTACCTCCGGAATACTGGTCTGGTATTTTGGTACTGACACCAGGCGATATGCCTCCGGATAACGCTTTATAAATCGTCTGGCAAAGGTATAAATAATTTTTGTGTCATTAAAAACTTTCCAAGGGATTATTTTTTCACTGGCATACGGAACCAAGGCCATCTCCAATGGTGAACCAGAAAAAGCAAACTCCTCAATCTTCTCCAACCTTTCAGGCAAAACCACCCGAGTTATCTTCGTGTCTGCAAGCGCAAACTTGTGAATTTCTTTTAATGATGAAGGAAAACGTACAGTTTCCACCTCCATTCCTTCAAAGACGAACGGACAGATCACCTCCACTCCCTCCGGAATTGAAATCTGCCCTTGAGCATGAAAGCAGGCATAAAGAGCATGATTATTAATATAAAGATTGCCCCATTTATTTACAGCCCATGGAACGTCATAAAAGGCATTTGTTCCGAAAAAGATGTCTCCCAATTTACCACCTCTTCTTCTGCTGGCAACTTCTCTTTTTGCCATCCGTACTTCATCCTCAGAAGCATGGTAAAACTCCTTTTCATCCGAAACAATTACTGTCTTCAACTTAACGCAATCCTTGAAACAGCTATGATGGATCTTACTCAGAGTCGCCGGAAGTATCACCTTTTCCAGATTTCCACATCCTTCAAAGGCATGTCCTCCCAGCTCCGTGATTCCCTCCCCAAAACAAATAATGCGTATCTGATTCTTAATGGGAGACCATGGCGGCAATGTACGTTCATCATTCGCGGAATAATCTTTCATCTTTCCTTCTCCGGAAACATAAAGAATTCCGTTATCATCCAGGTACCAGTCCGGAATCATAACATTCATCTTCTTTGTATTGGAAATTCTGTTTTTCATATGCACATACCATCCTCTCTCATTTTGATCTTTTGGTTGCTTAACCCAACTTATTCTGCAGACTCAAATAAGTACAATCCTTCAGTTTTACAATAAACAGAAGACTTATTTACACTCATTCTGTATTTTCCTGTATCAACCATAAAATGATGAGAATAGTCATCCACAATTGTCACCAAATTCGGCATAATTGCGCTGTCACAGGAAGAACTTGTCAAGTATAGAAGCTTAGTTCCCATATCAATATTCTTATAAACGCCAACATAATTACGAAATGCGCTCATTTTTCCTGCTGAAATGACCGGTTCTTCTTTTACACGATTTTCCAGCCACGCAGTACCAAGTCGTTTCCCTGTTCCCGGATCATATACTGCATAACCGGCAATCTTCGCCTCCTTATCAGCCGGATTGATAAACGCACCCTTACTATCTAACGCTTTTGTAAAAACTTTACTCATATCTATTTCCTCCTAAATTCTTTATTGTGGTAAAAAGTATAGCAATGAAAAAAAATTTTTTTCGCTTTCATAAACACAAAAAGTCCCAGCAATTTGAAAATTTTAAACTTTCAAATCACTGAGACCTTTTTTGAAGGAGTTTACATCTCCATGTAATCTTCCTCAAATTCTTTTCTCGCTATAAAATTATAATCAATATCGAGAATGACTCCCATTTCATCCCGTTTGATATCATAAAATATGATATGCGCATCTTTTTTTGCTGATTCCAAACACCCCCAAAGCGGTGCCTGATATGTTTTATCCGGATTCCGGAGATTAATAACCAATTCTTTCTTTTGAATCAGAAAATCAATCTCCTCGCAGACCTCATCCTCCACACACCATGCCAGATATGGCTTGGGAATCTGCTCATATTCATCTCCTTGTAAATGAATATGATTTTCAAGAAATATTTCTTTACGGTTGGGATATGGATAACCGGAAGTATCTATCTTAATGTAATCACCGGAGAACGCCTGCTGCCCTCTTCCATTCACCGCTTCCTGTGAAAAAACTTCATATGTTCCGTCATCCAGAGGAACCACTTTCCCTTCTTTCATCAGGCGCTGAATTACCGGATGATCCTCTCCCAATCGGTATGCCAGATAAACCCTTCCACGTTTTTTTATAATACGTTTCATGAATCATTCTCCTTAACAATACCTTTGAGCGTATCTGCAATGATCAATGTTCCGTCTTTTGCAAATAACTGACTGTATCCAACATACTTCCCGTTCAGCCAAACATAATGACAAGAATCTACCCCTTCAAAATTCAAGTATGCTCGAGGGGCATTTTCATCTTTTTTATATTCAAATTCTAATATATATGCTCCGCAAGGATTTTCTTGTGGCACATATGGTGGATCTAAAGGAAATGGATATGGAACATTAATGTATTGATGGCAATCATAACCGTTCATCTGCCATACACTTGGAACCTTCATATCTGCAAAATTTTCAAAAACATAATCTACTTTGTAAAATTCTTCCTGCAAATCATAAATGCTCTTATAATATTGGAACTTCCATGTTCCATTTAATAATTGCATACGGTCTGAATCATAACGATTAAAAACCAGCGGTCCCATATCATGTGAAGCAGGCATATAATATGCTCTGTATGGCATTGTATTTTCATGCAACACTTTCAGGTTTTCGTAATGTCTTGGAATAATCATGTCTTGTTCTCCTTTTTTGTTACTTGTTCTTATTGTAGTTCGAATCACCCTGTGTTGTCTACACTCTTTTTCATTTTAACGAAAGCGAGCATGACGTAAACCAAACGCCATGCTCAGGGAGGGAAATAATCTATCGGAAATATTTGTTAATTGTTTAAATATGTTTGCATTTTAATTGTATGTTAATATTTTGTCAATCTTTTTTAGCACAATCTACGTTTTCTCTAAACTTTTTTTGCTTTTGTATTCTTTTTTGTACAATCTAACGACAAAAAATGTTCCATTTTCATTGGACATTTCCACTTTAATGTGTTAAGCTCCATTGTGTTGCGCTTTAAAGCGTAAAAGTACATTATGAGGTATCGACTATGAAAATTATATCATCTATTTATAATCTCTTCTGGGGAGATTTATTCTATTTACCATTACCAGGAGGCGCTTCTATTGGTATTTCCCTCCTTGTGTTGATTTTAATTCCAGTCGGAATATACTTTACTATTCGAACCAAATTCCTTCCAATTCGCTGCTTTAAGGATATGCTTCGCGTCACTTTAGAAAAGAAATCAAACAAAAAGGAAAATTCGATTTCTGGATTTCAGGCACTCATTGTTTCCACAGCAACCCGTGTTGGTATGGGAAATATGGTCGGAGTTGTGGCTGCTGTTTCAGCTGGTGGAGCAGGTGCTGTATTTTGGATGTGGGTCACAGCTCTCATTGGCTCTTCCACTGCATACATTGAAGCAACGCTTGCACAGCTTCATAAACAAGAAGATCCACTTTATGGCGGATATCGTGGTGGTCCTGCTTACTACATTCACAACTTCTTTGCAAAGAAAGGAAATCGCTACAGCATCATTGCTGCACTCTTTGCTCTTTCCGGACTTCTTTGCTGGTGCGGTGTAAGCCAAGTAATTAGTAATTCGGTTTCTTCTGCATTCGAAGATGCCTTTGGCATTCCTCCACTTTATACTACAGTTCTTTTGGTAGTCCTTGCCGCTGTCATCGTACTTCGAAAAAATGCCACTGTAAAAGTACTCGATATCATGGTTCCAATCATGGCAATCTTCTATTTTGTCATTTCAATCATTGTGATTGTTAAAAATGCTGGTCTCCTTCCAGATGTATTTACTCGTATTTTTGAGGAAGCTTTTGGACTTCGTCCTATGGTCGCTGGTGGATTCTGCGCAGCCCTCATGAACGGAGTGAAACGTGGATTATTCTCAAATGAAGCTGGTTCTGGTTCTGCTCCATGTGCTTCCGCTGCTGCAGATGTAGACCATCCTGCAAAAGCCGGTCTTTTCCAAGCATTTGGAGTTATCATCGACACGATTGTAATCTGTACCTGTACTGCTATGATCATGTTGCTCGCTCCTGAAACCACCTTAGAAGGACTTACCGGAATGCCTCTTCTTCAAGCTGCTATGAGACACCACTTTGGATATGCGGGTGTAGTTTTTACAGCGATTACC
>JAFSFU010000087.1 GCA_017435025.1 Lachnospiraceae bacterium
ACATCCGTTGGCTCGTGCGATTTTAGCGAAAGCAGAAGAATTGAATTTAACGGCTGAGGAAGTGACAGATTTTAAGGCATTGCCGGGAAATGGTCTTTCTGCTGAACTGGCAGGAAATACTTTATATGGTGGAAATCTGAAGTTCATCAGCACAAAGGCAGAGGTTACTGAGAAGATCAGAAAGCAGGCCGAGGAACTGGCGGAAAATGGAAAGACTCCGCTGTTCTTCAGCAAGGATGACCGGTTGATCGGTATTATCGCAGTGGCAGATACGATCAAAGAAGACAGTCCTCGAGCAGTAAAAGAATTGCAGAATATGGGTATCCATGTAGTGATGCTGACCGGAGATAATGAGCGTACGGCCAAGGCTGTCGGTGCTCTTGCCGGTGTGGATGAAGTAATCGCAGGAGTTCTGCCTGATGGTAAGGAGAGCGTGATCCGCAGATTAAAGAGAGGCGGCCGTGTGGCGATGGTCGGTGACGGTATCAACGATGCGCCGGCATTGACAAGAGCCGATATCGGTATTGCGATCGGCGCAGGTACGGATATTGCGATCGACGCGGCAGAAGTTGTGCTTATGAAGAGCCGTTTATCGGATGTTCCTGCTGCGATCCGCATGAGCCGTGCGACATTAAAAAATATTCATGAAAATCTGTTCTGGGCATTTTTCTACAACTGTATCGGTATTCCGCTGGCGATGGGCGTATTTATTCCGCTCTTTGGCTGGAAGCTGAATCCGATGTTTGGTGCTGCAGCAATGAGCTTATCCAGCTTTTGTGTGGTATCCAATGCATTGCGACTGAATTTCTTTGACATGCATCGCGCTGACAAAGATAAAAAAATAAAACCATATAAGAGAGAGGAGATCCAGGCTATGGAAAAAACATTAAAAGTAAAGGGCATGATGTGTCCGCATTGTGAGGCAAGAGTGAAGAAAGTTGTGGAGGCAATTCCTGGTGTAGAAAGTGCAGTTGCAAGCCATACAGAGGGTACTGTTGTAGTAACTCTGACAGAGGATGTTGCGATTGACGTGATCAAAAAGGCGATCGAAGACCAGGATTACAAAGTGATCGGTTAAGCTGCCGCCGGGAGGTTCCTGTATGACGGAAGAAATGAACACGATGATCAGTGAACAGCAGAATGATATGATGAATGCAGAAGCGAATACCTGCCAATGCAGACATAAACACCGCGACCCAAAAGAGGAGAAGGATCTGATCAATCGCCTCAATCGAATTGAGGGACAGATCCGCGGTATTAAGTCTATGGTTCAGGACGAGCGTTATTGCACGGATATTCTTATTCAGGTATCGGCGGTGCAGTCGGCTCTGAACAGTTTTTCCAGTCGCTTGTTATCGAATCATATCAAGTCCTGTGTGGTAGATGATATTCGGGCAGGAAAGGAAGAGTCGATCACAGAGCTTTGCGAGACGATCAAAAAGATGTTATAGAAGTGTGGGGCGGGAATTATCCTGCCCCATATTCTAATTTTTTAATTGAATAAATTATTTAAAAAAATTAGAAAAAAACAGTTGACATTTTTAAAAACATGGGTTATACTTACGTACGTAATCGAGGCGTGGCTCAGTTTGGTAGAGCGCTGCGTTCGGGACGCAGAGGTCGCAGGTTCGAATCCTGTCGCCTCGACTTGGTTACTGGCCCGTTGGTCAAGCGGTCAAGACGACGGCCTCTCACGCCGTAAACCCGGGTTCGATTCCCGGACGGGTCATGAAGCTGTTGCATGAAAGTGCAGCAGCTTTTTTGCAATCAGAGTAATAATACAATTACCTGGCTGCATAAAATTCTATATGGATTGCTTCCATGGCTCAGCTGGTAGAGCAACGCATTCGTAATGCGTAGGTCGCCGGTTCGAATCCGGCTGGGAGCTGTAAAACATTTATCAAGAAAGCTTGTAAACTCGAGGGGTTGCGAGCTTTTTTGTTTTACAAATCTAAAATTAACGCACATACCCTTGACGTACAGAATATTGTACAATATAATACAAACAGAAATAAGTACAGAATATTGTACATTATTGGCAAAACATTGGAAAGGAGTATTACTATGTTAGCTGTGAATTATTCTACACTGCGTGATAATATGAAAAGCTATATGGACAGAGTAACGGATGACTATGAAACAATGGTTGTAACACGCAAGGATAATCGTAATATCGTGATGATGTCTGAGGAATCTTACAACAACATCATGGAAAATCTTCATGTCCTGGGAAACAAAGCGAACTATAATTGGTTAATGGAATCCAAACACCAGTTGGAAAGTGGGATGACGGCAATTCATGATTTGATCGAGGTTAGTGCGGATGAATAAAGTCTTTACGGAAAACGGTTGGTCGGATTATGTGTATTGGCAAACGGAGGATCGCAAGACCTTAAAGAAAATCAATCAGCTTATCCAAGATATCGAGAGAAATGGCAATGTTGGAATTGGTAAACCAGAACCCTTGGTCGGTGATTTGTCCGGTTATTGGAGCAGACGTATCAATGATAAGGATCGATTGATTTACAAGATTGACGAGCGGAATATTTATATTCTGGCATGTCGGTATCATTACTCAGATCATTAATAGAATGGGATGGGTAATGCGTAGGTCGCCGGTTTGAATTCGGCTGGGAGCTGTGAAACATTCGAAACACTTCAAAAACTTTCAAAAATAAAGTTTTTGAAGTGTTTTTTTGCATTATTCTGTAAATTTCCTCTTTTCAATTTAATAAAAATATGTTATTATTTTTGTTAAATTTTATACGATTATAATATGTTTTATATACAGGAGGAGACATTATGAGAGTTGGAACAGTAAGGGAAATTAAGAACAACGAGTTCCGCGTTGGTATGACTCCGGATAACGTACAGAGTTACGTGAATGCGGGCCATGTTGTTTATGTTGAAAAGGGTGCCGGATTTGAATCCGGTTTTACCGATGAAGAATATGCTGCCGCCGGTGCGATGATGATGGATACAGCGAAGGAAGTATGGGATACCGTTGATATGATGGTTAAGGTAAAAGAACCGCTTCCGGAAGAGTATGGTTTCTTCCGCGAGGGTATGATCCTTTATACATATCTTCACCTTGCAGCAGATAAGCAGCAGACAGAGGCGCTCCTTGACGGCAAGATCAAGGCGGTTGCTTATGAGACCTTACAGGAAAAGAATGGAAGCCTTCCGCTTCTCGCTCCGATGAGCCAGATCGCAGGACGTCTCAGCATTCAGGAAGGTGCGAAGTATCTGGAAAAGGCATTTGGAGGTTCCGGAATCCTTCTTGCAGGCGTTCCGGGTACACCGAAGGGAAATATCGTAATCCTTGGTGGCGGTACGGTTGGTGCCAATGCATGTAGGCTGGCGATCGGTCTTGGTGCGAATGTAACGATCATCGATGTAAACCTGGAAAGACTTCAGTATCTGGATGATATTTTCGGACATCAGGTACAGACTTTATACTCCACAGATTCCAATATCGAGAAAGCTGTGAAGAATGCAGATCTTGTTATCGGTTCTGTTCTGATTCCGGGTAAGGCAGCTCCGAAGATCTTCAAGAAGAAATATCTGAAGGAGATGAGACCGGGTTCTGTGTTTGTTGACGTGGCTGTTGACCAGGGCGGTTGTGGCGAGTCCACAAAAGTTACGACTCATTCCGATCCGATCTTTGTTGAAGACGGCGTAATTCATTATTGCGTAGGTAATATGCCGGGTGCGGTTCCGAGAACAGCAACGATCGCTCTCACAAACGCAACCTTAAAGTACGGCCTCCAGATTGCAAACAAAGGTCTTCAGCAGGCTTGTAAGGATAACGAGGTGATCTATTCCGGTATCAACACTTACGATGGTAAGCTGACCTGTAAGAACGTGGCAGACAGCTTTGACTGCTTCGAGTATACGGATATTAAGAGTCTGGTGTAGGATTAAAGTGATTTAACTCAGTAATTATATAACAAAAATCGGTGTACAAAGATAGCTTCGTTTTTGAAGTTCATCTGTGCTACACCGATTTTGTTGTATAATACAGAATCAAATATTCTTACAAATAACATGGGCTTGTTAAGAGAATGGGCGGTCCTGTTGGTATCTATAGAGATTTTCTTATTTGGGAGATACTTAAATGTGTATTTTTTCTATAGTATCCATTGATATAAAAATTTCATATAGATACTCCCAGCTCACTTTGAGTTTTATGGCGATGTTTTTATTTACTCAATGAAATATCAAATCTTTATACTCTCTTAATTCTCTTTCCCTGATACTTATGCCTATTTAATATGTCTTCGGATACAATAATAATACATAATTACTCTGAAATAAGTAGGTGAGTGGATGGGATTTCTATTTGGTAACAGGCAAATTACTTCTTTTCAGATCATAACCCTTGGTTTTTTATTTGTAATCCTTGCCGGGACCGGGTTGCTTATGCTTCCCTTCTCTACAGTGGAAGCCGGTGGAGCTTCCTTTCTGGATGCTTTGTTTACAGCGACTTCTGCGACCTGTGTAACCGGACTGATTGTGCAGGACACGGCGACTTACTGGTCTGTATTTGGACAGATCGTGATTCTTCTTATGATTCAGATTGGTGGTATGGGTGTTGTGACCGTGGCAGTAGCAATGTCGCTCCTTTCGGGGAAAAAGATTGGCCTTATGCAGCGCAGCACGATGAAGGAAGCAATCTCTGCGCCGAAAGTAGGCGGAATTGTACGGATGACGCATTTTATTTTAAAAATGGTGTTTGCGATTGAATTGATCGGAGCACTGTTTCTGGCAACAATTTTTTGTCCGGAGTTTGGAATTGGAAGAGGAATCTGGTATTCAGTATTTCATTCTATTTCGGCATTTTGCAATGCCGGGTTTGACCTGATGGGTGTGAAATCACCGTATTCCTCATTGGTATCGTATGAGACCAATCCAATGGTCAACATGGTGATCATGTCTTTGATCGTGATCGGCGGTATCGGGTTTTTCACATGGGAAGATATTAGGACAAACCGCATGAATTTCAAGAGGTATCGGCTTCAGACAAAAATGATCTTAATGACAACGGTGATTCTTCTTGGAATCCCATTTTTATATTTCTATTTCTTTGAATTTCATGAAACGGCCTTAGACAGACGATTTTGGCTGTCTCTGTTCCAGACGGTGACGCCGAGAACAGCTGGATTCAATACGGCAGACCTGACGAAAATAAGTGAAGTCGGTATTATGATCATGATCGTTCTGATGCTGATCGGAGGCGCACCGGGATCCACAGCCGGTGGTATGAAAATCACAACGGTTGCAGTATTGTTCCTTTCAGCCAGAGCCGTTTTCAAGAGGCGTGAGGAGGCATACCTCTTCGGGCGCCGGATCGTGGATGACACCGTAAAAGATGCAGCCTGTATCCTGATGATGTATCTGACCCTGTTTTTGGGAGGAGCCATGATCATCAGTGCAGTTGAAGATCTTCCGATGCTAACCACATTGTTTGAAACAGCTTCTGCCATTGGTACCGTGGGGCTGACCCTGGGTATTACACCGCATTTGCATGCGGCATCAAAGCTGATCTTGATCGCATTGATGTATTTTGGTAGGGTGGGGGGGCTCACATTGATCTTTGCAGCAATCTCGGGAAAGAATGCAAAAATTTTAAAATATCCGCAGGAAAAAATTACGGTAGGATAGATGGAGATTGGGAGGTATCAGAGATGAAATCGATTTTACTGATAGGACTTGGAAGATTTGGAAGACATGTAGCCATGAAATTACATGAATTGCGGCATGAAGTCATGGCAATCGATAATCAAGAAAAACTGGTGGATGCGGTTCTCCCGTATGTGACCAATGCATTGATCGGTGACAGTACCGATGAAGATTTCTTACGGTCACTGGGAGTCGATAATTTTGATGTCTGTATTGTCGCGATCGGCGACAATTTCCAAAATTCTCTGGAAACCACTTCACTTTTAAAGGAACTGGGAGCCAAGATGATCGTATCCAGAGCGGCCAGAGATGTACATGCAAAATTCCTGCTGCGAAATGGTGCAGACGAGATCGTTTATCCGGAAAAGCAGCTGGCATCCTGGACTGCGATCCGATACAGCAGTGATCACATTTTTGATTATATTGAACTGGATGATGAACATGCAATCTTTGAGGTTGCGATTCCGGATGGTTGGGAAGGTAAAACGGTTGGTGAGCTGGATGTAAGAAGGATCCATAACATCAACATCATGGGAATCAAGAATGAACGAGGACTGAATCTGGCGGTGACTCCGAATCTTCGCCTTGAACATGGTTCAACCATGCTGGTTCTCGGAAGTATCAAATCAATCCAAAAGGTATTCCGTATATAGGGTACGGAGTTGATATGGTATTTTGATCAATATGTGGGGAAGTAGGTGTGAGCATGAAGTATGCAGCTTTAATTATCGTGATAGCAGTTTTTATCTATCTGGGAAATTGTCTGATCACTGCAACAGCCAGATCAAGAAGACGGGTTCTTGATCATACAAGGCCGACAGAACCTGAAAAGAGACAGATTGTACGTATGGCTTATGAGTCGAGGGATCCATCTCATCAGGTGGCCGTAAATCTTCAGAAACTGTCTGAAAAACGAAATGACATGACGCTGTTTTCTTATGAGGCATCGGCCAGTGAGGTGAGACAGATGTTGTTTGATGAGCAGGCAGATGTTATAATTATAAATGGAGAAAAGCCTAAGTGGCTGAAAGAAGTTGTCTGCAGAAGGATCAAGACGGAGCACGGAATGAAGAACGTAACGATCCTATGGAGAAAATACCGGGGCAAAGATAAGAAAAAGATGAAGGCTCTGGTAGAAATCATAAATGAAGGAAACCTTTATGAGCAAGAGAAAACAGGATAGAGAACATATTCTTGTGTGTCTGTCGTCTTCACCGTCCAATCCGACGATCATCCACGCAGCTGCCAGAATGGCAGATGCTTTTCAAGCATCTTTTACGGCACTGTTCGTGGAAACGCCGGATTTCGAGTCCATGAGTGAGGAAAATAAAACCAGACTGAAACAGAATATGGATATTGCAAGAGACGCCGGAGCGACGGTAGAAACAGTCTACGGAGACGATGTCTCTATGCTGATCGCAGAATATACCAAATTATCCGGTGTAACCAAAATCGTTATCGGACGCAGCGGAACGTCAAGATTTCGATTATTCGGGAAACCGACATTGACGGAGCGACTGATTGCAGAGGCTCCTAACGTGGATATGCACATTATCCCGGATGCAGCGACTGCCGGTCGCCAGTACCGGGCACCGAAGAGAAAAGTGCGTGTTTCCGGGACCGATATTCTGAAAAGTGTAGGAATCCTGTCGGGATTCACGGTTCTCGGCATCATCTTCTTTAACCTTGGTTTTACAGA
>JAFSFU010000088.1 GCA_017435025.1 Lachnospiraceae bacterium
GAAATATTGTTAGAATTGAATTATCAGTAATAGCAAAAGTTAAAGTATTTGAACGGTTGTTGGATTACGCAAGAAATGGAGAATTGAAAACCGATTGTAGAAAATGGAAAGATATTTATGGCTTAAGTATAGAAGGACTTGCCGAATACATACAGGATAATGCATTGCTAGCGATAATTTCGAGTATCTTGACGGGTATCATTACAACTGTGGTTTGTAAATTATTAGGAATGTAGAAAAGAGTCACCTCGGTGGCTCCTTTTCCATACTCCGGTGTAGGGGGAGCACTCATTTCTCAAACATGCTAAGATGCATGTGAAGGAGGTGAGAGTCTATGCGAAAACGACGTTTGTGGATTACAAGTCAGATTATGCATGAGTGCTGGGTAAAGTCACTAAATTATTATAAACAGTACTCAAATCAGCAGTCAGATGAGGCGTGGGAAATGCTGGTACATAATTTGAAAATTGTATCTCTGTGCAGAGAATACATAATGAGATAAGGAGGTAGCACGTGCTGCCTCTTTTTCAATGGAGGAGGTGAGCCTGATGGCGAATCACAGAAGAACTGTGAAGAAACTCCAGACGGCTCTGGCCTTGTCTGGAAGAGTTGTCCGGATGAACACGAGACAGTTCTATTCGGCAGAACAGAAACGAATGATAGACAGTTATAGCCTGGTGGAGAAAAGACCATACAAGAAGAGAGATGGAACAACGGGAATGAAGGATGAAGAGATTTATCATTCCTATTCCATAATCGATATTGTGAAATTCCTCGCTGGGTTCTACAAAGGTGGTGGGTAAGATTGGCACTCACCGAGAAACAGAAACGGTTCGCAGATTATTATCTGGAAACAGGAAATGGGGCAGAGGCTGCGAGGAGAGCCGGTTACAAAGAAAAAAATGCTGATAACATGGCATCAGAGAACTTGCGAAAACCTGCGATAATGAAATATATAGAAGAGCGCCGCCGGCAGATGGACGAGAAGAGAATCGCCACTGTCGATGAGGTGCTCTTATTCTTTTCTCAGGTTATGCGTGGGGAGGTTAAGGATCAGTTTGGTCTGGATTCGCAACTATCGGATCGTATTAATGCTGGAAAAGAACTGATGAAACGATTTAAAGACATCGGAGCCACCGAAGAAGCAGAACAAGAGAATGATGGTTTTATAGAGGCATTAAATGACAGCGCGGAGGAGGACTGGGCGGATGAGAGTCAAGAATAAACGGCCAGTATTTCATTTTAAACCGTTCTCCAAGAAACAGCGGAAAGTTCTGAACTGGTGGTGCGATACATCGCCAGTAAAGGACTACGATGGCATTATCGCGGACGGAGCTATCCGATCGGGAAAGACCGTAAGCATGTCTCTGTCATTTGTGTTCTGGGCAATGACAAATTTCAATGGTCAGAATTTTGCTATGTGTGGTAAGACCATAGGTTCTTTCAGGAGAAACGTTCTGTTTTGGCTGAAGCTCATGCTGAGGAGCAGGGGATACCAGGTTGCGGATTATCGTGCAGACAACCTGGTCGAGATAACCAGAAAGGGAGTCACGAACTACTTTTACATCTTCGGTGGTAAAGATGAACGTAGCCAAGATCTGATTCAGGGTATCACACTTGCCGGAGTGTTCTTCGACGAAGTTGCGCTGATGCCGGAATCTTTCGTGAACCAGGCAACGGGCCGATGTTCGGTAGATGGTTCGAAATACTGGTTTAACTGCAACCCTGACGGACCATATCACTGGTTCAAAGTGAACTGGATCGACAAACGGAAAGAAAAACGGCTCCTGTATCTGCATTTTACGATGGATGATAACCTGAGTCTGTCGGAAGCGATCAAGACCAGATACCGGAACATGTACAGTGGAGTGTTCTTCAAGAGATATATCATGGGGCTCTGGGCGATGGCTGAGGGCATCATCTATGATATGTTTGACGTTGAGAAGCATGTTGTCGATAGCGAAGCGATAGCAGCTGCATATAAAACACGGACGGGGCATGAGTTCTGGTCGGATGAGAGATATGTCAGCTGTGACTATGGTACCCAGAATGCGACCGTATTTCTGTTGTGGAATAAGGGAGCAGACAAAAAGTGGTACTGCCGGAGAGAATATTACTATTCCGGACGAGATAAAGGACGTCAGAAGACTGATCTGGAGTTTTCTGCGGATCTAAAGTCATGGCTGAATGGCCTGGATATAAAGGCCGTTGTTCTGGATCCGGCTGCAGCGAGTTTCAAAGCGCAGCTGGAGAAAGATGGTTTCAAAGTAAAAAAAGCAAAGAACGATGTGTTAGACGGAATCCGGTTCGTGGCGACGCTGCTGAATCAGGGTTCCATTTTAATTGATAGATCATGTATGAATCTGATTAAAGAATTTGCATCATATACCTGGGATGCAAAGGCATCAGAGCGTGGAGAGGATAAGCCGGTCAAGGAACATGACCATGCACTTGATGCACTCCGTTACATGGCATACACGATCATCCGCAAAGTATCTGCGGTTAAGATTTTAAAGTGAGGTGAATGATATGGACTTTCAGTTTAATCCGAATATGAATAAAATCACGAACAAAGAGCTCTGTAGGATCTATATTGATGAGTTCCTGAAATCCACCGAACGCAAGTGGATGTTAGACGGAGAAGCGTATTATGTTGTGGATAATCCGGAGATTATGGATAGAAAGATGTACCGGTATCAAGAGGATAAGATTTCTGGAAAGATCCAGAAGATTGAGGATGGAGCAAAACCTAACAACAAAAGAGCACATGGCTTTATGCACATTCTGGTTGAAGACAAAGTGAACTACCTGCTTGCGAAGCCTTACACACTATCCTGCGAGAAAGCAGATGCGCATCTGGAAAAAGTAAAACTGGTACTTGGCAAAACGTTCCAGGAGAAACGCCTTATGCGCCTGGGTGTGTTTGCATCGAACAGTGGTATCAGCTGGCTGCATCCATATATCGATGAAGAGGGCCGGTTTAAAACGATCATCGTTGAGCCGTGGCAGGCTGTTCCGCTGTGGAAAGATAAAGATCACGAAGAACTGGACGGTTTTATCTGGTTTTACGATGTTGATGTGATCGAAGGAAAAGAACTGAAAACAATTACGAAGGTGGAATACTGGGTTCCTGAAGGAGTTGCGTATTACGTTTCTGAAACTTCCGGAGACGGTTTGAATCTGATTCTTGATTCGGAAAGATATCTGGAAGCAGTAACAGACGAGGGCGAGTTCATGGAGCATTTTCTTGCAGGAAAAACTCCTGGATCATGGGGAAAGGTTCCGTTTATCGCTTTCAAGAACAATGATCATGAACTTCCGGATCTGAAATTTGTAAAGACACTAATCGACGGATATGACAAATCCAGATCAGATGTTGCGAACCTTCTTGATGAGATCAAGTCGGTCATCTATGCGTTAAAGGGATATGGAGGCAATGATCTCGGACAGTTCATGCGTGATCTGAACTATTTCCGGGCGATTTCTCTGGATGAAGACGGCTCCGCAGAGACACTGACTTCCGATATCGATATCTCAGCTGCAAAAGATGATTTCGATACGCTGAAAAAAGACATCTACGACTTTGGTCAGGGCGTTGATAAGAACAGCGACCGTCTGGGCAACAGTCCCTCCGGAATCGCGTTGAAGTTTATTTATTCCGGTCTGGATCTGAAGTGCAATCGCATGGAAAATGCGTTTAAGGATGGCCTCGCACAGCTGATGTGGTTTGTGAACAGGTATCTGGAACTGACCGGACAGGGCAGTAACTATGATGCAGAGATTGATATTACATTTAACCGGGATATCGCGATTAACGAATCCCAGGCTATCACTGACTGTAAAAACAGTAAGGGTGTAATCTCTGATGAAACAATTGTAAAGAATCATCCGTGGGTGACGGATGCAGATATGGAACTGAAGGCACTGAAAGTTCAGGAAGAAGCTGCAGCCGCAGCACTCAGCGACATGTTCCCGAAAACTGATCCAGATAACAAAGGCGAAGGTGATGAGTAATGAGCTACTGGCAGAAAAGACAGGAAGCCATGTACCGGGCAGGGGAAATGAAGGTAAACAAATACTTTACCCGGCTCGAAAAAGCCTTTAAACAAACACAGAGGGAACTGCAGAAGGCCATCGAGGCTTTTTATTTCCGGTATGCGGAAGAGAACGGATTGACTTACGCAGCGGCACAGCAGAAGCTCGACAAGATGGAACTTGGAGAGCTGCAGGACTTCATTGAACTATCCATAAAGCATATCGGAGAGTATAATCAGGAAGTCAATAATCTCTCTATAAAAGCCCGGATCACAAGATATCAGGCACTTGAAGCGCAGATCGATGCCATGCTTCGGAAACTGTATGCAGTTGATTATCAGACTGAGGCAGAAAAGACCATGCAGGAAGTGTATGAGGACACATATTATCAGACATGGTATAATATTGATCAGTATCACGGTTTTCACTCTACATTCGCTCAGGTAGACCCGGCTACAGTGGAAACCTTGCTAGAATATCCGTTTAATGGTGCCAACTTCTCCGATCGGTTATGGAAGCAAAAAGACCACCTGCAGACAGTGTTAATGGAGTCTGTTACGACTATGCTGGTGCAGGGGGTTCCCCCGCATGATCTGGCGGGTGACATTGCTAAGAAGATGAAGACAAAGACCTTTGACGCATACCGGCTACTCCACACAGAAGGATCCTTCCTGATGAGTGAGGCTACACATGCCGGGTATAAGGAGGATGGCGTTGAGAAGTACCAGCTCCTTGCTACTCTCGATAGTAAGACATGCGGTATTTGTGGCGAATTGGATGGGAATACTTATCCCGTGGAAGAAGCTGTTGCAGGTAAGAACATGCCACCATTCCACTGTTTCTGCCGGTGTACAGATGTTCCGTATTACGATGATATGGATCTATCAGACCAGACACGAGTTGCCAGAGATCCGGAAACGGGTAAGACATATGAAGTGCCGGCGGATATGACGTATAAGGAGTGGAAAGCTCAGTTTATGAATTCTGCAGAGGCCGGAAGGGGCCAAAGCAGACCAAAGCGTGTGATTGATGCATTAAGCCAGGAGGCAGAAGAAATCATTGATGAATATACAGACCGAAAAACCAAGTGGAGCGGCAAGACAATCATTGATGATGAAAAATGCGTGAAAGAGAAAATTGCTGGTAGAAAGCTTTGGAGTTGTGATATACTTTTAAAAAGTACAGCTTCTGACAAAGTAATCATTCATGAACATCTGCATGCCAGATCTGGTAGTTACCTGAATCCTATTACGATTATTCCACATTCATCAATGGAGGAAGGTTCCGTAGAGTTTCTGGCACGCGAGATTTGTCGCAATGAAGGAATCCTTTTCAAAGAAAGGCACGATTCCAGGGTGGATGCCTTAATGAGAATTAACGCTATAATGGAGATACGACCTAATAATTTGGATTTTGCAGTCTTATTATTTAGCAAGGATGTCAAAAGTCGATATAAGTGGTTGAAGGGACGCGTGGACAGATACGTATCATCGAATCCAGATGCAGAGTTGGAATTGTACGATTTACTTGAAGTGTTAAAGGGGTTAAAGAAATGACAGTAGATCGTGTAGACATCATGATTAAAAAAGAAGGAGCATTCCGAGAGTGGGATAATAAAGAGGCTTTTATGGCGTTTCGTGAGGAAATGCTCCGCTTATACGATGAATTGACTGAAGATGAACAGTATGATGTTGATGAAACCATGATTATGGAACACATTTCTATGATTTATCATTGCTACGTGGGCGATGAAGATTGATTCATAATATGTACTTAATTATTAAAATCATTGCATATGTGATTTGGATGATCGCAGTTATTGCAGTGATTGGATTGTTGTTGCAGGATATGTTTCGTTAATACCACCAGTCGGAAATGGCCGGTGGTATTTTTATACCCATTTTACAGTTGCGACGTCGCAACGGGAAGGAGGTAGCATGTGCGCAGATTGTTTCGATGGTTAAGAAAACTGTTTTGCAGAGACCATTGTGATCATCAGGTCCGAAAACATTGGTTCCGGAATATTGGTCCCCATGGTGGTTATGCAAAACGCTGCACATTGTGCGGAAAGGTTGAGTGATCCGACATCTCCCTCCGGGCGACAGGGTGAAGTCGCTTAGTAGATATGGTTGATATTTGTTGTACAGGTGGGGCACTCTTGGGAGTCATGATTCGATATGATGTCTTACTTAAGATCATGAAGGATGATTTCTACAAACAGAATGATTTTATTGAGTTCGAATTTGAGGACGGCACTAAGGGTGCAATTAAAAAACGGCATATCACAGCGTTCTGTGAGAGTCAGCAGGAATTAGAGATGTGACACGCAGAGAAATCTGGGTGTTTATTTTTCGCCTTTTTTGGTATCCAAGGCGGTAAAGAAGGAGACATCACCGGACACGACCGGGATAACAAGTGAAGATGAAGCGAAAGGAGCAGCTATGAAAAAAGAGGAACTGATTGCAAAAGGTCTGTCGGAAGAGCATGCGCAGATCGTTGTGGATGCATGGACAGAAGCAATGAAGGGATTTATTCCGAAGAGCAGATTTGATGAGGTCAATACAGCAAAAGCTGACCTGGAGAAACAGGTCGCTGACAGGGATAAGCAGCTCAAGGATCTGAAGGATGCGGCGAAAGACAACGAAGCGCTTCAGACCAAAATCACAGAGCTGGAAGATGCCAACAAGCAGGTCAAAAAAGACTATGAGGCAAAGATTAAAGATATGAAACTCACAAGCGCGATCAAAGATCAGCTCGGCGACTGCAAATATCCAGATCTTGTTGTGGACAAGTTTGACCGTTCAAAACTTATCCTGGCAGAAGATGGTACAATCTCTGGACTGACCGAACAGCTTAAGACTGTAAGGGAAACTTACAAAGAGTTATTTACCCCGCCAGTATCTGGCAAGAGCCCAGCAAACAATGGCAAGTCAACTCCTGGAACAGGTGGTGACCGTAAGTCTGAGCTTGAGAAGATCATTGCGGATCCGAAAACAAAATTCACAGACCGCATTGCAGCACGTAACGAATTATTTAGCCTGACACAGGCAGAAAGAGAGGAATAATATATGCCGAACATTACAGGAACAGGAACTGTATGGAATTTACCAAACTACGCAGGTGATTTATTTACAGCTGATGCCGTGAATACACCGATTCTTACCGCGATCGGCGGTCTTACTGGCGGTCTTCAGACTGAGAACTATGAGTTCCCGACAGACTCCCAGTACAACTTCCCGGAGGCAGCACAGCCGGGCATCTCTGAAACTGCATCCCTTACAGCACCGGCGGCGATATGTATCGTAAGAACGCAGAACACAAACGTAACACAGATCTTTCATGAGAAGGTGTCTGTGTCTTATGTGAAAGAGAGTAACCGTGGCCGTATGAGCGGCCTGAATACTGCTGGCCAGCAGAACAACGTGCAGACCACTGAGAGAGACTTCCAGATCAGTAAGGGCCTTCAGAAGATCGCAAGAGATATCGAATATACGATTATCAACGGTACATTCCAGAGAGCAACATCTTCTGAAGAAGCGAATAAGACAAGAGGTCTTCTTGCATTGTGTGGTGGAGATGGTGGTACAGCGATCCCGGCAGGCGAAGCAGCACTTACGAAAGCGCTCATGCAGGAACTTTTTAAGAAAATGTTTGATGCTGGTGCAATCTTCTCCAATATGGTCATCTGGACAAACAGCCGTCAGAAACAGATCATCACAGATCTTTACTCTGTAGCTCCGACAGACAGAAACATCGGTGGTACTAACATTCAGCAGATCGAGACCGACTTCGGTAACATCGGTATTGCCCTCAACCGTTTCATGCCGCAGTCTTCTGTACTCGCAGCAGAGATGTCTGTGCTTGCCCCGGTATTCCAGCCGGTTCCGGAGAAAGGTAACTTCTTCTATGAGGAACTTGCTAAAACTGGTGCATCTGAGGAAGGCCAGATCTTCGGTCAGTTTGGTCTGGATCATGGTCCGGCATTCCTGCACGGCGCGATTACAGGCTTAGCTGACGCCTAAGGAGGATTATCATGACGAAGGCCGAGATGGAGACCATGATCAAACAGAATCTTGATATTCAGGGCGATGAACGGGAACTCACCATCTCGGACATCGTCCTGATGGCATGTGATTACTGCAATATCCACACGGAATGTATCCCGGATGAGCTTGAGCCAATTCTTCGTAAAAAAGTTAAGGGTATTATCGACTATGAGGCTTCGGTTGGCACTGGATTCATTCCGGAGGTCGCAAGCATCAAGGAAGGCGATGGAAGCATCACCTGGGCACAGACAGAAGGTAATACGAAAGCGAGCATCTATGAGCTGAATGATTCAGATAAACGGGCGCTCCGACGTCACAGGAGGTTGAGAGGCTATGTTTAATCCTTATGAAGTGATGTATGATGCTAAGATGGATGTGTACCGGAGGGAGGAAGTAACGGAAGGTGACTTTACAAAGCATAAGCCGGTTCTGATCGCATCTGGTAGAAAATGCCGGTACAGTTCTTCCGGCCAGGCGTCTAAGGGTGAGCCGGATCCATCCATCTCTAACAGCCACAAGTTGTTTTGTGGACTGGAAGAGGATGTGAAAGAAGGCGATCGTCTGGTCATTACTCTAAGAGCCGGGAAGATTGTGGAAGTGGAGCTTGGTGAATGCCATCCGTATACCTACCAGTGGCAGTGCGAAGTGAAGCGGGATGATGAAGCATGAGCGCATATCATGATAACGCAAAAGCCATTGATGCGTTTCGCAAGGAACTAAGGGACATGTTGGAAGATATCAGTGATATTGATTTGCGAGTTCTTAATCAGGCGATGAACGAGGGGGTAGCTTTTGCGAAAAGACACACACCAGTAGGTGATCATCCGAATCCGGTGACATTTACGGTAAAGCGAGGACCAGACGCTGGAAAGATTGTGAGTTTTGAAGTAAGAAAGAGCGCTCAAGCTTCTGCTAGTGCTATGGTTGGCGGATGGCTGAGGTGGAATTGGCACAAGATGCGAACCGAAAGAACTCCGCAAGATGTTCAGTCCGAACTTGTGAATATGGCAGAGTATGCTTCATTTTGGAATGACGGTCATAATATTAAGAACAAGAAGAATGGACCGTCAAAAGGCTGGCAGAAAGGCACATACGTACTGGAAAAAACAGGAAACTATATTGAAAAGCGGATGACTCAGCTGTTCGAAAAAGAAGTAAAGGCGGTGCAAGAAAGACATGATAAATAAACTCTACCGGGCCATCAGTTCTGGTCTGAAGACAGTAAAAGATTGTCGGATTTATCGGGAAGATGTGCCGCAAGACTTTAGGATGCCGTGCTTTATGGTCACTTTCTATGATCAGAATCCTACCCGTGGAATCAATGGCCGTCTGAAGAATACTGTGAAAGCAGACATATTATATTTTCCGGAAGACGAAGAGAATTACCAGGAAGAGTGCTGGTCTGTGAATGAAGACCTCACCAGGGAGTTCCTTATTCCGGGATTTAAAATGAAAAATAGAAACTCGAGGATTACGGACAGGGTCCTTCACTTCATGTTCGATGTGGATTACCGGGAGTTCCGGAACAGCGACGCGGTGAAGATGGGACCAATGTCTATTGAAGAAAATATAAAGGAGGCATAAAATGGCAGGAACATTTGAGAGCCCGAACAAGGAATTGCCGGGCGTGTATCTCAATATCAAAACAAACGAGCCGCTTTCCATTTTACCGGGAGCGCGCGGTACAGCTGTTATCTTGCAGGAGTTAAGCGTAGGAGAGGATAAGGCCCTCTATACGATCACGACATCCAGTGCCGGCTATCCGGAAGGGGCGACAGCTGCAGATAAAAAGCTTGCGATCGAAGCACTTAAGAATGCCAAAACCGTTATTCTCTGCAAGCTTCCGGCAAATCATACTTCGGATGACGTGTCTGCTGCACTTGCAGTGCTGGAGACTGTAAACTTCGACACCATGGCTTATCCGTACAACGGAGAGTCCCATGAAGCTGGAAAGACTTTGATTGCGGCATGGATTAAGACCATGTATGAAGATGAGGGTATTCCGGTCCAGGCGGTGGTAGCTGATATGGAGGCTGATTCCGACCGTATAATTAGCGTTATGCAGGGAATCAAACTGTCGGACGGTACTGAACTGGCAGCGGCAGAGGTGACCGCCTGGGTGGCGGGTATCACAGCCGGTGCGAGCATCACAACATCAAATACCGGAAAGCGATATGTCGGCGCAATCGATGTTGTGCCGAGAAAAAAGCGTTCTGAAATGGAGGAGGAGTCAAAAGCAGGTCATTTCTTGTTTAAGGTTGACAACAACCAGAATGTCACCATTGTGTATGACATCAATACACATAAGACATTCACTCCGGAGAAAGCAGAGTGCTACCGAAAGAACCGTGTAATCCGTACCATTGATAACATCAAGAAAGATCTTGGATTGATCTACGAAGGTTCTTATCTTGGTGTGTATGATAACCTGGAAGATGGCAGGGCGCTTCTTAAGGGAATGTACTGTGGCTATTTTGCAGAGCTTGCAAACCGTGGCGCAATTCAGAACTACAGTCCGGATGATATCAGCGTTTTAGCAGGTGAAGCTTCCGATGCGGTAATCGTTACCGTAAACATCCAGCCGGTTGACAGTATCGAGAAGATCTACCTGACTGTCAATCTCATTTAATGGAGGTGAGGTAAATGTCTAAGAATTATACAAAGATCAGCGATCTCGTGACTGGAAATGAGGGCAGTGCATACATTACTGTTGATGGAGAAAACCGACATTTTTTCGAGCTTTCCAAAATCGATGCATCTATCGAGTTTACTGTGATTGCTAAGAAGTTGCTGGGACATCGTATGAAGCAGCACAAAGTTGTCGGAGCTGAGGGCAAAGGATCTCTTAGTATCTACAACGTGAGCCCAGCCGCTTTAGAAATCTATAATCGCTATATCAAGGAGGGTAAAACACCGGAGATCAGCATCCAGACAACCAACGAGGATACAAGCTCTACGATCGGACGTCGCACCGTTGTTATGAGACATTGTATTCTGGCGAAAGTTCCGGTGGCATACCTGGATGACGAGAGCGAGGATCTGAATAAAGTAGATACGGATTTCACATTTGACGATCTTGATGATATCGAGAGTTATGTGCTTCCGGATAATATGAGATAAGAGAGGCTTCTATGCGAGGCTTCTCTTATCCTTTAGAGAAAGGAGAAAATTATGGCATCTTTAAATGCGTTTTTAAATCCAGAAAAAGCGGAGAATAAAGAAGTGATTGCATCGGAGCGCTTCCAGGAAAATGGGAAGCCGGTGCCGTTCGTGATCCGTCCGGTCACACAGGAAGAGAACCAGGTACTTCTTAAAAAACATACGAAAAAGAACAAAAAGACGGGAGAAGAAACAATGGACCGTGTTGCATACAACCACGATCTGGCTGCAACGGCAGTTGTTTTCCCGCCACTCGAGAACGCAGAACTGCAGAATGCTTACGGTACTTTAGGAGCAGCAAAGACTCTGGCAGCCATGCTCTATATCGGTGAATTTGCCAACCTGTTTCAGGCGGTACAGGAGCTTTCCGGTTTGGATGTTGATATCAACGATGAGATCGAAGAAGCAAAAAACTGATCAGGCAGGGTGATGTGGAGCTAAACTATGCTCACTTTGCTCTGCAGAAGCTTAGGATACTCCCCTCTGTGCTGGATGCGATGAGCCAGAGGGAAAAAGCTTTTATATATGCCAGTATTGATCTTCGTATCGCAGAAGAGAAGAGGCAGGCAAGTTTATTAACGTAAGAGAGGAGGAAATTGTATGGCAACGTTAAAAGCAATGTTCAAACTGTTCGATGGTTATAGCAGTACTATAACTAAGATCATGGAGAAAACAGACAAGGCGGCAAAGACGATTCTCGGAGCAAGTAAAGAAAATGACAAATACAACACCTCCTTGAAAGCAACTGAAACGGCTGCAACATCAGCCAGCAATGGCCTTAGGCGGTTCATCAGCATGGTAGGCGGTTTGGCAGCGGCTAAAAAAGTCATGGATCTGACGGATACCTACACATCGACCAATGCACGTCTCAGCATGATCACGGGCAGTCTGGAAGAACAGAAGGCACTGCAGAAGGATATTTTTGACGCCGCGAATCGTGCACGTGGACAGTATGATGCAATGGCGAATGCGGCTGCTAAGCTTAAGATGCTTGCCGGAGACAACTTTGGAAGCAATCAGGAAGCGATCGCTTTTGCAGAACTTCTGACCAAATCATTGAAGGTTTCCGGAGCTGGCCAAGGAGAACAGAATTCTGCATTCCTGCAGCTCACACAGGCAATGACAGCCGGAAAACTGCAGGGAGATGAGTTCCGTTCCATCATGGAGAATGCACCTATGGTAGCGGATGCAATCGCTACATACATGGGAAAATCCAAGAGTGAACTGAAGGAACTCTCTTCTCAGGGACTTATCACTTCTGACATCATCAAAGGGGCAATGTTTGCCGCGGCGGATGATATCAATGGTAAGTTCTCACAGATGCCAATGACGTTTGCTGATATCTGGAACATGATGTCCAATAACGCTATTAGCGCATTTGGTCCTACACTGGAGAAACTGAACAATATACTTAACAGTGGCGGTGCCAGAGAGATGTTGACTGCATTTAATGAGGGACTTCTCATGATTTCCGGCGGTGCGAATCAGCTGATAGATGCTTTTGTTCGCGGTGATCCGCTCATCCGGACAGCACTGTCTGTGGCCGCAATCATGGCGGGCTTATGGGCAGGAAAGA
Source organism: Lachnospiraceae bacterium (assembly GCA_017435025.1). The sequence goes on from JAFSFU010000088.1 coordinate 12,817, forward strand.
TGTTCCTAGCTGCCGGAGCTACGATGGCAGCAAACTGGCCACTTCTTCTGATTGTAGCTGGTGTAGGACTTCTGATAACATCCCTGAATGCAGCAGGGGTTACGTTTTCTGACATATTCGGATTTCTTGGCGCTCTGCTTGGCGGATTTTACGCAGCTGGATACGATGTCGTGTCTGGACTGTGGAATATGTTTATCTCGTTTGCAGAGTTTTTGGCTAATGTATTTAATGATCCGTTGGCTGCTGTGGTCAACCTGTTTGTTAATATGGGAAACAGTGTATTAAACATTCTTCTAGGAATCGCGCAGGCCATAGACGGTGTATTTGGTTCCAATCTGGCGGGGATTGTTGAGACTGCGAAGAATGGGCTTCAAGCATGGGGAGACAGCTTTAAGTCGGAGTCGTATGTTTCATTAGATCATATGCGAATGGATGCTCAGGATTACGCAAAGACAGCTGATACGTGGGAAACAGTCGGCAGTAATTTTGGTGATTTCCTTGATACATGGGATTTTAGCAATCCATTTACTGCTACAGCGGATACATCCGGATTTGATTATAGCCAGTTTGCTACAGCGGGTAATCCTGCAGTGATCAAGGGCACTGGAAAGGGCGGTGCAGTGAAAGTGGAGAATGAAGAGGATCTGGAATGGATGAGACGGCTTGCAGAACGTGATTACGTGGCAAGAATCGCACAGAATACTCTGGCTCCGAGCATTCATGTGGAGTTCACAGGCCCGATCGCCAATGAGGCAGATACAGACAGCGTAATGGCTCATGTGGCAGAGCAATTAAAAGAGATCATAGCATCAGCACCGGAAGGAGTGCCAGAATAATGTCATATTCGGTATATTTCAAATACGGCAATAAAAAGTACAAACTTCCGGTGAACCCGGAAGAAATAAAAAGAAGCAGAACATTGAATGTGGAGACTTTCCAGGTTTTAAAGACTGGCGAAGTCTCCATTCCTTCGCATTGTTCATTGGAGGAGTTCAGTTTTGAAGCGGAATTTCCGAGTACTGATTACCACTATGTGGAGTCAGGGGCCAGAGCGGATGCGGATTATTATGAAAAGATGTTTAAGAAGGCCCAGAAAAATAAAAAACCAATCCGATTCATTGCTTCAAACGGGATCACGGATGATATCAGTGTGATGGTTCTGGTCAAGAGCGTAGAAGCGATCGAACGTGCAGGAGAGGAAGGCGACAAATATCTGGCGTTTACACTGCTCGAGTATAAGGCTGCAGCAAAGCGATATATAGCGGTACAGACTACTTCAGCAATTGTAAAACAGGAGGAAACGCCTGCGACCCAAGCAAGCCCGGCAGTGGCAGAAAATAAGACGCATACGGTTGTCTCCGGCGACACACTTTGGGCGCTTGCAAAAAAATACTACTCCGATGGCAACCAGTATCCGAAGATTGCAGCTGCAAATCCATCCATCAAGAATCCGAACTTGATTTATGTCGGGCAGGTTCTGACGATTCCGGCATAGGAGGTGATGGTGTGGAGATCTTAGTAGAGAACGGTGGATATATCTACGATATTACCGAGATGTGCACAGACCTTACATGGACAGATATGTTGAATGAGGGTTCCAGTATTCTGGAATTATCTTACATAAAGAATGGACTTGTGCTGGATAATGGAGATGTGATCCGTGTTACTGATGAAACACCGGAAGATGGTATTTTCTTCGGTACGGTAATGAAAGTTGGTGGAGATAAGAGCGAGATCATAAATGCTAAGGCTTATGACCAGCTGTTCGCAACCAAGTCAAAAGATATTGTTGTTCTGGAAAACGGGACGCTGAAATCGCTTGTTCTGCAGATGGGGGCAAAGCTCTCTCTCAATATGGGAACGGTTGAAGAGCCGGGATTTGTTCTCAATACGATCGCTAGTTCTGACAAATCGTGGCTGGATATCGTTAATCAGGGCATATCGGATACATTGATAGGCGGACCGGCGAAAGACAAATACTGCCTGCGAGATGAATATGGTTCAGTATGTCTTTGGAATATGAGAAATCTGCAAACGCCGCTTGTCTTAGGAGATGAAAGCCTGTGTACTGATTACCGGTGGGAGAAGTCGGTTGTGGATGATTATTATAACAGGGTCAAGGTTTTGTGGAAGGATGAAGCTTCCGGAAAGATGGATATGCGAATAGCAGAAGATCAGAATGCAATCAATCGTTTTGGTTTTATCCAGTATCTTGAAACTGCGCAGGGCATTGACAGTGCAGCAAAGGCACAGGAACGGGCGAACAACCTCTTGAAACTGTATAACCACGAGGTAGAAACCTTGAATCTGGACTGCCTGGGAGATCTTCGCGTGAGAGCTGGAAACAGTATCTTTGGAAGTATCGAGGATATCTCGCTGAACCGCCGGCTTATCGTGAAAAAGGTTGTCCATTCATTCTTTCCGGTTCATACGATGAAAGTTGAGGTAATGACAGATGGCTAAAGAAGGAGGAGCAATTTCTCTTTTCAATACGATCAAGACAATCGTGACTAATTACCTCCGGAGCCGGAAACTGGCAGATGTTTTGATTGGAACTTATACCGGCTCATCGATCATGGTCAACGAAAATCTGCCATTACCGATGAGTATGATAAGAGGAAACTTAAAGAATGTATTGACTGTCGGTGATAAAGTATGGCTGCTTCGTGGCGACGGAGGAAACGAATACTATATTCTGGAGATCATCGGCAAACGGTTTGCGTTTTATGAGGAGGTGCGGTGATATGGAACTGACAACGAATCTGGTGCTTCGAGAGCAGGCTTTCGAGAACCGCACATATAAAATGTCAGAGACAAAGATAGAGGGATTCTTGGACGAAGTAGAAGCCCTCAAACAGGCGGTTTATAAGAGACTGGCGACAGAACAGTATGAATATCCGATATATTCGTTTAATTACGGAGTTGCATGGAAAGAGCTCATCGGCGAAGAAGAAGCATTTGTTAGGGCAGAAATGAAACGTATGATTGAAGAGGCGCTTCTCCATGATGATCGGATCATGGAAGTCCACGATTTTAGTTTTTCCTTTTCCGGAGATACATGCAAATGCGTTTTCTATACATCAAGTATTTATGGTGAGATTGAATTTGAGAAGGAGGTGGCAGTATGACGAGTTATGAAGAAATCCTACAGGGAATGCTTGCACTGGTACCGAGCAACGTAGACAAACGCGAAGGTAGTATTATTTATGATGCATTGGCTCCTTGTGCATTCTTTCTGGCAGAGCAGAATTTTAGAATGGAAAACTTTGCGGATCTGGTACTTCCGGATACGGCTGTTGATGCGTATCTGGATCGGGCAGTTTCGGCATACGGTGTCACCAGAAAAGCCGCATCGGCAGCTGTCCGGAAAGTAACTACTACAGGAGAAGTGGCGATTGGTTCCCGTTGGGCAATCAATGATTTGATCTATGTCGTGATAGAACGCCTGGAGGATCTTAGTTATGCCGCGGAATGTGAAACAGAAGGAGAGATCGGAAATCAGTATTCTGGACCACTGCAGGCACTTTCCAATACGACAGGCATCAGCGCAGAACTGGCGGATATCATAACTCCAGGAACTGATACTGAGGCCGATGAAGCGCTTAGAGAGAGGTTTTATCAGAAGGTCAGAAATCCGGCGACATCCGGCAATGCATATCATTATAAGCAATGGGCTCTTGAAGTTCCGGGTGTAGGAGATGCAAAAGTATTTCCTCTCGATAATGGTCCGGGCACTGTGACAGTTTTGATTGTCGATTCGGATAAACAGGCTGACGAGACCTTGGAGGAGGCTGTTGCCGAGCATATTGAAACTGTTCGTCCAATTGGTGCCTCTGTGACAATTGACAGTCCGGAAGTAACTGCTGTGAATGTATCCGCAGATATTCTTCTGGATGGTTCACGGACGATGGACGAAGTGCTCTCTGGGTTTAAGAAAAGCCTTGTAGAATATATCAGTAGCCTTGTTTTTGTAGACTACAGGGTGAGTTATGCAAAAGTGGGAAGTGTGTTGCTTGGTACGAACGGAGTGAAGGATTATGACAACCTTCGGCTCAACGATTTATCGGGTAATGTTGTGATCGATCAGAAAGCAATTCCCACAATGGGGATTGTAAGCCTATCGGAGGTGAGTGCTTTTGGAGTTGATTAAATTGCTTCCCGATTATTATGACAAGAACGAGACGATGCAACTTCTCCAGGAGATTCTTTCGGCGGAAACCGACAAGACCGACAGAAACTTGAATCAAGCAGTAGATCAGTGTTTTGTGGAGTCGGCTACGATTGGATTAGCTAGATATGAAAATATGCTTGGCCTTGAGATTGATTTTACAAAGTCTGATAGATACAGGAGAGAGCGTATCAGTGCAAAAGTTTCTGGAGCAGGAACAACAACAAAAGAGATGATAATTGATGTTGCTAGTCAGTATTCAAATGGAGACGTAGAAGTTGTTGAAGATAATGCCAATAACATCATGATTATCAAGTTTGTGGGTACGCTTGGTATTCCTGGGAATATGTCAAATCTAAAATTGACAATTGAGGAAATTAAGCCTGCACATTTGAAAGTCGAATATGAGTATACATATAGAACTTGGAATGATGTTGCCAGAATGACCTGGGAAGAAGCTAGCCTGTATACTTGGGAAGATTTGAGGGTGGTGAAGAATATATGAATGAAACAACAAATTATAGATTGAAAAAGCCTGAGGGCAATGAAAATGTTTCAATCGAGACAATTAACAATAACATGGATGTTATTGATGAAGCGCTATATGAGGCTGCTGAAAGCCTCCGTGAATCAGCAACAAAAGAATATGTCGATCAGCAAATAACACTAATCACAGAGACCGGTATTCCGAAATTAAATGTATATCCGATTTTACAGATTGCCACTGAAGACGGACAGACCGAGTTTGAAATCACCCTTGAAACTTTTGATGCAGCTACCGATACTGTGTTAATTCAGAGTGGTCGAGCAATGCTGTTCCCAAATGCAGATTTCAGTGTTGTTGATAACAAGGTAGTTTTAAGAGAAGGAGTACCGAAAGATGTAACAATCGGTATTTATGTGTTTAAGAATGTTCCACTCGGAGAAGATGGCAGTGTATCCGGTAAAGTAATTGGTGTTGGAACGATGCCGTTGAACAGATTAGAGAACATGCCAACAGCGGAACAGGTGGGAGCGTTTGGATATTTTCCCGCAAATTACAAAACCAACTTAAACGAATTTACAGAGTTAGGTTCGTTTATACACTACCAGAAGCTTACGAACGGAATCGATACAACATATGGAATTGTATGGAATATGCGAGGCGCAACCGATGAATATAGGATTCAGTATCAGTTTGATGCCGTGGCTAAACGTACCTATGAACGTTATTGTGTGGATGGTGTATGGTCTGATTGGGGTACACCTTATCTCCCACGCACTGGTGGAGAAGTAAATGGTCCATTGTCTCTCATAAATGGTAATGTTTTACGAATTTTTCACCAAGATTATAGGACAGAAATACACCAATATAATAAAGATGCGTATGTCAGAAGCACGGATGGAAATAACTATGCTGACATAGTAGTGGGTTTAAAATCCGCTCCGTTTTATAATGTATTGATAGACGGTGTAGCGGCTCAGTATCTTTTATATGGTACTCACAATGTCACTACGGGAACATGGGATTTGTGGAGTGGAAATTCTGCACTAACCACAGATTACATCTATCAACAGTACGAATAAGGCGGTGACATTATGGCAAAAGGAATCTGGCGTGGTGTCGATAATGTAGCACGAAAAGTAAAAGCCGAGTGGCGTGGTGTAGACAATGTTGCGAGGAAGATCAAAGCTGAATGGCGTGGGGTGAATGGCGTTGCAAGATTGTGCTTTAAAGCAGGATATAGTATTCGTTATTGGTCGCAGAATATGGAATCAACACCTCATGTGGAAAATTCGACGTATTCATATGGGATTGTAGATGGTGCATTGCGTATGTATATCAAATCGGTAGGAGTTGCGTATGCCGATGAAGTGAGACCACATATTTTTGCTGGCATATCGGATGGAACTGATATGGGTGGAAGAGTACTTTCTTTTCGTTATAAAAGAAACACTTTTAAAGGAAACAAAGACGATTTTTGCCTAACATTTCTTGACCAAAACAGCAATTGGATGGAGCATGATACTTCATATGGCGGCACTTATTCAAACGAACTTTATGGAATGCTAAATTCTACAAGTTATCAGACCATATCAATAACTATACCGAGTGGTGCTAGGACTATATTGTTTGTTGCCAGTTATGGTATCAGTTCGTCTGGATATGTAGAAGCATTGGTCGACAATCTTACCATAAACAATGAAGCTGTTTTTTAAAAAGGAGGAAATATCATGAAAATTATTTTAACAAACGGCACAGAATTAACACCAATCCTTGTAACAGGTGGTCCGAAATATGCTCAGGGTGCAAACAGAGACACACTTGATTTTGTGTTCCCGGACTGCTCTTTGGATGAAAAAGTTGAGCAGTTTACTGAGGCAAACTGTGAAAACATCACTATTGTAGGTGATGATGGTAGCGAAGCAATTCACACTGGCTATGTGATTCCAGAGATTGTGAAGAAACCAGTTGAAATTGAGAAAGCAACAGTGGACACGGATGCGGTATATGAGAACCGTGTATTTGTTTCCATGTCTCAGAGAATTTATGCTGAGACCAAACAGCGTGAAACTGAAATGTTACTCAATGCGTTATTAGGCGAATAAGGAGGATTTCAACATGAAGAAATTACAGGCGGCAGAGCAGTTAAGAAGAGCATTGCAGATGTTTGTGGCTACACTTACTGACGAACAGGCTATGGAAGTTGCGACAGTATATCCAGAGTATAGAGCAGGAAAAGCATATAAGGCGAATGAGATGTTTACTTACGGCACGAACAATGTAGGAGACCCACAGCTTTATAGAGTTGTATCCGACCATACATCACAGGAAGATTGGATTCCGTCTGATACTCCATCGCTTTATACACCGATTGGTTTAAATGCAAGCGGCTATCCAGTATGGAGTCAGCCGACAGGTGCGCATGATGCATACAACATCGGGGACATCGTTGATTATAACGGCACTCTGTACAAATCCCTTATTGATGGCAATACCTATTCGCCGGAGGTATACCCGGCAGGTTGGGAAATCTATGCCGAATAAGTTGCGTTTTGAAACAGTATGAACAGCCTTGTGGCTTTTCAGAACAACCGGGCAAATCTATGAGCGAATGAGCCTCTTACATGGAGGTGGGCGGCAGTAGCTCTGCCCGGTTTTTGCTTTGTTAAAGAAAGGAGGGCGGTTGCCATGAATGATGTAGATGTATTTCTGGAGGTATTTGGTGGTTTTACGATTGCAGAAGCCATGAAATTCCTTATCGCAGTTGCGGCGGTTATTTATGCCTGCAAGAAGTTCAGTGACTATCTGACAAAGAAGCACGATGCAGAAATGAAGAAGAATGAACAGCTTGAAGAGGCATTATCAGCCGTGAAAAAGTATCCAGAATACCGACAGCAGAGCATTGCCATTCAGAAACAATGGGAGCAGGAAAATAAGGACATCCGGAAAACGCTTGAAGAGGTGATTAAGCGACTGGATGACATGGAAGAAGACACGAAGCGTCGTGAGCGTAACAAGTGTCGTGATCGCCTTCTCCAGAGTTTCAGGTACTACACAAACAAGGAGAAGAATCCCATGCAGGCATGGACCAGAATGGAGTCAGAAGCATTCTGGGAGCAGTTCAAGGACTATGAGAACATGGACGGAAACGGCTATATGCATTCAGACGTACAGCCTGCAATGAACCTTCTCGGAGTGATTGAAATGGATGATACAGAACATGTGGCGGCTCTCATGAAGAGCAGAGGATAGGTGATACCATGAAAGAGAAATTATCAAAACTGATTGATGTGAAGTCGCTGATGACGCTTGCAATGACAGGTGGTTTTATTGCTCTGACATGTGCCGGAGAAATCAGTGGGGAACAGTATCTCACAATTTACACGACTGTTGTGGCATTCTATTTCGGAGTGCAGTCGATGAAAGAGAAGAAGTAATGAGGCTGGGGAGAAATCCCCGGCTATTTTTGATTGGAGGAAAATCCGATGAAAACACAGAAAGAAGTAAGAGACTACGCGCTCAACGCAAGGGATTGGTTATATGTCTGGGGAGCCAATGGCGAGACGATCACGAAAGGTCTGATGGACAAGCTGTTGAAGACTTACGGCTCTAAGACGTACAATAAGGAATATTACGACAGAAAACTCGCAAAGGGTGAGGGTAAGATGGCAGCTGATTGTTCAGGATTCATGCATCCGCTGTCTGGGTACGACAATACGGCAAATGGCTACTACAACCAATGTTCCCAGAAGGGCGCAATCGGTAGCCTGCCAAAGGATAAAGTCTGTCTGGTATTCAAGGCCCGCGGCAGCGGCACGATGCATCATATCGGAATCTATCTCGGTGATGGTACCGTAGCAGAAATGGCATCTTCCGACACAGACTATCAGCACAGATCTCTTGGCGCCACGAACTGGAGTCACTGGGGAATGCCGAAATGGATTGATTACTCCAAGCCGATCGCCCAGGAACCAGGCTGGATCCACGTTGGTGATCGATGGCAGTATCTGAAGGCCAATGGCACTTATATGAAGAATGGATGGATGTTGATCAATCATCACTGGTATTTGTTCGACAATGAAGGATGGATGCTTACCGGATGGCAGCAAAAGGCTGGCAAGTGGTATTATTTGGAGGAATCTGGAGATTATGAGGGTGCATGCTGGCATGGATCTGCAGACAATGACGGATCATTGGAGCGGTGGTATGTAGGATAGGAAAAAGCGGGGGTGCACCAAGCCCCCACCTTTATGTATTTAAGATACTATAATGTCGTTCATCAGATAGTTATATGGTGCACTAATATAAACGTAAAAAATTCAGATTTGTGACCATATTTTTGAAAAAAATAAATATTATGAGTTTTTACACTAAGGGCCCCCATACTGGCTAATGATATATTTCGCCAACTTCGCATTGGGTTCCTTGATATTTACCGGGTACTGCAATCGTTTTTCATACTTCCACATACTAGCAGCCTCCTTCCCATGGCCATTTTTCGGTTACCCAGTCCCAGGAATTCCCATAAACGGAATCTACAATCAGCGGACCGAATTCTTTTTGGTAGGCATCCATGGCATTTTTTCGTGTTGCTGCCATTTCCCGGTAATACTGCATGGCATTGCAGTCATCGGGATGGGTGTCGAGATAGAGCAGGACATCGTCTACAGCGAAGCTGGATTCGTTGATCTGTTTTAAAAGTGCATATTTTCTATTCATGAACGGCACCTCCCCATAACAAACGGATAATCCAGAGACGGGAAGATGGTTCCGCGCTGGAAACCGCGTTCGATCGGATAAGGACATTCCCAGGGCTGTACCGGAACGTAGCCCATACCCACCGGGAATTTTTCGGTCGGACCGAAAAACGGGTAAGGTCTGGGGGGCGGACATGGCATAGACTGTACACGTGAACCGCATGGATTCTGAGAACAGAACGGCTGACAGAGCCCTGCAGAATTTGGATTACGGGGTGGATAACCGCAATTGGGATTACAATTCATACTTTATTACTCCTTTTCGTTTATAGTAATAAAGTATGCCCGGACAGCCAAAGTGGCACATCCGGGCATGGTAAAAATTATTTTGTTCAATTAAGAGAGTGCATCATGGAGTTTGCGGCTCCGTTAATTTCCGCCTCAGGACATTTTGTACTGGAAGGAATCACAGTCTGTACATTCTTTCTTTGTCGGATTGGACTCATGAGTACCTACATGGATCTTATCCAGTGTACAGTAATCTGCATTGGCTGCATGGTGCACACAGTTGTAAATGGAACACTGAATGCTCTCGTTTTTGTTCTGATTCATCATTGATCTCACCACCTTTGTTTCATGATGGTGTTAGTATGAGTAGAACCGAAAGAAATCATTCTGGTAAAATCAGGAAAAAATCATATCCATTTTACACGTTCTTCATCGTAGAAACCACGGGCAGCCGGAGCATCATCCGGTACGCCGAGGGCGATAACTGCGAATGGAACACTTGTCACATCAACAATCTTGCGGATCGCATCAACACGTGCCTCGGACGGATATACACCGCACCAGCATGTGCCGTAACCAAGCTCAGCAGCTGCCAGGAGAATGTTCTGGGCAGCGGCGCCACAGTCCTGCGGGAAATAACCTTCGCAGATTCCTACCTGCAGATCCGGTCTTCCGCAGATCACGATTGCGAGGGAAGCTGTGTTTAACATGGATGTGTACGGATGGGCTGCGTGAATCTCCTGCAGCTTTTCCTGATTCTCAACCACAACAAACTCCCACGGACGGCAGTTACAGGCGCTTGGTGCCATCATAGCAGCTTCGAGGATCTGCTTGATATCTTCTTTCGGGATTACAGCCCCTTTTTTGTATTTTCGGATGCTGCGTCTGGAACGGATGGCTTCTAAAGTGTTCATAAGTTACCTCCTTGAAAAAATAAATATGGGCAGAAGGCTAAGCCTTCGCAAGCTTCGGTGTTTTTACGTTGGTCCAGATAATGGTCATGCCGATGGCGCCCATGATCGTTGCGAAGATCAGTGTGGCGGTGATGCCCATGTGATCGATCATCGGACCGCCGATGAGGGCACTGACCACGTTGCCGAGGGTGAATGCCATGGTCATGCAGGCCTGTCCCTTGATGGCATCCTGTTTGTCCATAACAGAATTCACATAGTAAACGGAAGAAACCGTGTTGAGAGCCCACGCACCGCATGCCAAAAGCTGAACACCATAAAATGCGATGACGTTCGGCGCAAGCAGGGAGCAGAGTGCTTTGATCACAAAAAATGCTGCGGCAGTCTTATACCAGGTTGCCGCGTGAGCTTTCTTTAACAAGTATCCGAAGAAGAACATGGTCGGAAGCTCTGCCATCGCTGCAACGGACATGGCCGTTCCGGCTTCTGCGCTGCCGCCGCCCTTGGTGGCGATGATCTGGTAGGTGAAATTATTCATCAGCATATGACAGGTGCAGATGAACACATAACCGATCAGAACATAACAGAAACTGCGGTAGTGTTCAAAAAAGTAAAGAAGACTGTCAAATGGGTTGGAGCGTTTTGTTGCCCCAGAGCTTTTGTTTGTGCCGGAAGAAATCACTTTTTCAAATGGAAATCTTCCGACTGCCAGGATCATCAGTACGGAACAGATCACCGCACCGAGCGGTGCTGCGAAGGTGCCGGATGCTGTAACCACAAGGCCGATGATGTAGGTTGCGATCGCATAAGCCACAGAGCCACAGCCGCGGGCAAGACCAAAATTCAGATTTTTTCCCTGGTTGATGGATTGCATACCCAATGCATTTACCAGAGGGATCAGAAGCTGGTTCAGCATAACGAGTCCGCCGTAGCAGAGGATGATCACAGCCGCAGACCGCTTGCCGGAGATCAGCAGGATCACAGCGAGTACAGAAAAGAGTGTGCAGCAGGCGATCACGATGCGTTTTAAAGACGGACTGGATGGTTTGTCTGCGTAAGCTGCTGTAGCCGGCTGTAAAAATGCCGAGATCAGACTGACGGACGCGATCAGAATACCAATCTGGGTGTTGGTGAATTCTGCATCTAACAGATAGATGCTGGTGTAACTGGTGGAGGCTGCATAAGCCATCCAGAAAAACGCGTGAATGAAGCCGTAGCCTGGGGTTAGGGACCGGCCGGCAGTTCGATAGGATGTCTGTTTCATCTTGAGTACCTTCTTGTTGTCAATGTTGGGGACCGTATCACGGTCCAATGCTAGTTTATAAAATGGGAAAACGAATGTCAATGAAAAAAGTATATGTCAGAAAAAGATGCGAAACAGAGAGACTTGTGGTACAATGACTCTATATACGACCATTTCGAAAGAAAAGGAGTTGATGGTGGATGAATTACCGGGATCGGGAACGATTGAAACAACTAATTCAGATGGCTGCGATGCATGGTTCTGATTTCCTTGGAAAGAAGATGTCGGATATGGGACAGAGGGGACCATTTCGCGATCCGGATATTATTGATATGCCTCAGGAAGATGAGCTTTACAAAAAAAATCCGGGTAGAAAGGCTTTGGGAATTACGTTCACTGCTGTAGGATGCGGTGTTGGTGGAATGATCTTTCTGGCCGATCTTGTGATGCTGGGGTTTCTGGCGATGATGGGAGAGGCAACCGCAGGATTGATCTTATCATCTATAACGTTGCCGTTTTTAGGCGGCTTTGGTTATATGGCGTGGAAAGGGATAAAAATGATCGGTCGTGCAAACCGGTTTCGCTCCTATGTGCAGACTTTGGGTCAGGAAGAAATGTGCAACATCAAAAAGCTGGCACAGAGTGTTGGAAAAAAGGAGAAATTTGTTGTCCGTGATGTGGAAAAGATGATTCGGGAAGGATGGTTTTTGCAGGGGCACCTGGACGATAAGAAGACTTGTCTGATGGTGACGGATCACATGTACCGGGAATACCGAAAGATTGAAGCGGAACGGGCCAGACACCTGTTGGAGGAGGAAGAACGCCGGAAACGGGTGCAGGCCGAGGCTGAGAACAAGAGGCAGGAGGAAGAATTGCGCCGGAAAGCTTCGGACGAAGCAAGGAGAGGACTATCTCCGGAGCTGCGAAAGGTGATCGAACAGGGAGACACTTATGTGAGAAAGATCCGCCAGTGCAACGATGCGATTCCGGGTGAAGTGGTATCTGCCAAAATTGACCGGATGGAGATTCTTGTGGACAGAATCTTTGACCGGGTGGAACAGAAACCGGAAACCGTCGGTGAGATCCGTAAACTGATGGAATATTATCTCCCAACAACCGTGAAGCTTTTGGAAACCTATGCAGAGATGGATGCGCAGCCGGTAGGCGGTGAAAATATTCGTGCAGCGAAGAAAGAAATTGAAGATACAATAGATACGATCAACGCTGCGTTTGAAAAGCTGTTAGACAGTCTTTTCCAGAATGACGCGTGGGATATCTCCTCAGATATTTCTGTGCTCAATACCATGCTGGCGCAGGAAGGTCTGAAAGATGACGGATTAAAAAACAGGTCAGCAGGCACTGATAAACGATAGCAGGAGGATTGGAATATGACAAATGAATTTGATAATATGCAGACAGCACCGGTGCTCACATTGGAGCCGTTCAAAGAGGAAGAAGTAAAACAGGAAGCAGTCGTAGTGGAAGAACAGCCGGTAGTGGAAGAACCGATTCTTTCCGAGGAGGAACAGGCGGCGGTGGAAGCTTTTGCCAGCCAGATTGATCTGACAAACTCCTCTATGATCCTGCAGTACGGCGCAGGCACACAGAAAAAGATGGCTGACTTCTCGGAAAGTGCTTTGGAGAAGGTGCGCACAAAAGACCTTGGCGAAGTGGGAGAACTGCTCTCCAACGTGGTCGGTGAACTGAAGGATTTTGATGCCGATGAGGAAGAAAAGGGATTTTTTGGTCTGTTTAAGAAATCGGCCAACAAGCTGGATAAGATGAAGACCAAATATGCAAAAGCGGAAACCAATATCAACCAGATTTGTACGGTTTTGGAGTCTCATCAGGTGCAGCTGATGAAGGATATTGCTGTTCTGGACAAGATGTATGATCTGAATCTGACTTATTTTAAGGAGCTTTCCATGTATATTCTGGCAGGTAAGAAAAAACTGCAGGAGACAAGAAGCGGAAAGCTGCAGGAACTGATTCAGAAGGCACAGATCAGCGGTCTTCCGGAGGATGCGCAGGCTGCCCGCGATCTGGAAGCGATGTGTACCAGATTTGAGAAAAAGGTTCATGATCTGGAACTGACCAGAACAATCTCCATGCAGACCGGACCGCAGATCCGTCTGGTGCAGGGAAATGACACTTTGATGGTGGAAAAGATCCAGTCCACGATCGTCAATACGATCCCACTTTGGAAGAGTCAGATGGTGCTGGCTCTTGGCGTGGAACACTCCTCTCAGGCGGCAGAAGCCCAGCGCGAAGTGACGGATATGACCAATGAGCTTTTAAAGCGCAATGCGGAGAAGTTAAAACTGGCAACTATCGAGACCGCAAAAGAATCCGAGCGTGGAATTGTGGAGATGGAGACACTGAAATCTACCAATCAGGCACTGATCACAACGTTTGATGAGGTGATGAAGATTCAGGAAGAAGGACGTCAGAAGAGACGCGAAGCCGAGGCTGAGATGCTGAGGCTGGAGAACGAGCTGAAAGCAAAACTGCTGGAGATTCAGAAATAAACCAGTGAAAATAATCAAATAAAAAGGCAGGTCACTTTGGTTTTCGTGACTTGCCTTTTGGTTTATCTGGTTGGTAACTGTTCTTTTTTCAACTTGATACCCTGCACCCCAACCACTGCTGCAGCAACCGTATTTGCGTAAGCGATGGAATCGATCAGGGACCAATCTTTTGTGAGACATGCGATCACCGTACCTGCATGGGAATCACCGGCACCGATGGTGTCGACCACGTGCTCCGCCGGAACGGATGCGATCATGTGCTCAAGGCCATTTTGATCGATACAGAAAGTTCCCTGAGAGCCGAGGGTGATAATGACTGCATTTTGTGTTCGTGCATGCAGGTGACGTCCGGCTTCTTTGATGTCATCTTTTCCGCTTAATGCCATAGCCTCCAGCTCATTGATATGGAGCATTGGGCGCAGATTCAGCATACGGTCAATTTTGTCAGCAGTAATATGTTTCAGTCTTGGGCCCGGTGCAAAAAATACCTGCAGACATGGATTTCCTTCCAGGTATTCAATGATCTCGTATCCCGTCGGTTCTTCTACCTCGATGCCGCAGACATAACAGAGTCCGAAGTCCTCGGCGCGGTAGGACTCCATCCATTCTTTTCGGAATACATATTCGGCTCCGTGATAGGACATGAAGGTGCGTTCGCCGGATTCTTCCACAAGGCAGTAGCAGCAGCCGTTTTCCATATCCGGAATGCGCACGGTGATCGGCGCACCCTCCTCGGTCAGGCATTTGGCAACATAGTCACCGTACATGCCGGTACCCACCGGGCTGATATGGGTGCACGGCGTATCCAGAAGGCGGGCAATATAGGTCACATTGTGGGAACAGCCTCCGAGTGCCATTGTCTGGGCTGTCGGATGCACATCCTCCTGAGTGACCGGAAGATGGGGGATATTCATGATGATGTCCACGCAGGTGGAGCCGATGATCAGTGCTGGTTTCATTGTAAATCATTCCTTTTCATTTGCAGGTTTTTGTCTTATAATTATAGTATGAATCATCCGAAATGACAATCCGGAATTGGCGGAACTCGTTGACGCGTGCTTGGCATTTCGGAGAAGGAGAAAGACCATGATCGTAAACATAGAATTTTTTGACGAAGAGCCGATCGAGAACGTGATCACCAATCTGAATTATGAGGTGGATAAAACCATCTTCTTTGGATATGAAGAGTTTATGTGTCCGTACAGAAGCAGCGTGGAGAAATTTTTGAGACGTGTCTGTGGTGTGCAGGAAGTTGAGTTTTATCCGGTTGTACGAGATGATCTGACGGCGATCATGAATGTTATTTCCGAGGTAATAAAGAGGGAGAAAGAGGCCGGCAATCAGGTCTATTTTGACCTGACCGGCGGAGAGAGTCTATTGCTAGTTGCGTTCGGTATCCTGTCACAGAATTTCGAAGCACCGATGTTTATGTACGATATTCCGAAGAATGAACTGAAAGAGTTCTGCTGTTCAGGAAATGCGCTGAGCGGTGTGGCAAAAAAACGGCCGATCCGTATGAATCTGGATCAGTTTGTGTCCCTTTACAATGGAATGATCAATTATAGACAGAAAAAGCTCTTTAAGGAGCTGAATGAAAATGATGGGGCCGATATTGAGAATCTCTGGAAGCTTTCCAGAGAATTCAGCGATGAATGGGTGCACTATTCGTCGGTACTGAGGAAATTTCCACCGGATGCGGATCTGATGGTAGAGGCAGAACGCGAGGTGTTTCAGAGTGAGTTTCGACGTCACAAGCGTGCGGGAAATATCAAGGATTTTCACAAGTTTATGCACGCGTGCAGCCATTTGGGGTTCGTAAAACTGTACGCGGCCGGTAAGAATGGGTATAAGTTTGTATACAAGAATTCTGCGATCAAGCAGATGATCTGGGACAGTGGAAGCATTCTGGAAATGTATGTGTACCTGTCAGAAAGCCGCAAAGCTGAGATGGATGACTGCAGAGTTGGCGTCCATATTGACTGGGACGGTGTTTTCCAGCAGGGTGGAAATCCGGATGTTTTGAATGAGATCGATGTCATGTCGATCCAGAACAATCTGCCGATTTTTATCTCCTGTAAGATTGGAAGTGTGGATCAGATGGCTCTTTATGAGTTGGAGACTGTGGCAAATCGTTTTGGCGGAAAATATGCAAAAAAGGTGTTGGCGACGGCACAGCCCCTTTCTCAGGGACATATGCGAAGAGCAGAAGAGATGGGAATTGAAGTGCGAGTGATGCGGTAAAATAAGAAGAGTCGGGATGCAGATCGATGACAGAGCTGTATCCCGACTTTTGTATAGAACTTTAATTCAGATAATTTCGCATGCTTTTTAATGCATTCTTTTCCAGACGCGACACCTGTGCCTGACTGATCCCGATTTCTTCTGCAACTTCTGTTTGGGTCTTTCCATCATAAAAACGCATGTTGATGATGTGGCGTTCTCGTTCAGGCAGACGTTTCATGGCCTCATTCAGTGAGATCTGCTCGATCCAGTTTTCTTCACGATTCTTTTTGTCGCTGATCTGGTCCATGACACAGAGGGGATCCCCACCGTCGGTGTAGACCGGCTCATAAAGACTGACCGGACTTTGTATGGCATCCATAGCGTAGGCGATTTCTTCTTTGCTGACGCCGATTTCGTCGGCGATCTCCATGATCGTCGGTTCTTTCATTGTCTTTTTCATGATACTTTCTTTCGCATAAATGGCTTTGTATGCAGTATCACGCAGAGAGCGACTGACCCGGATCGAGTTGTTGTCACGCAGGTAACGCCGCACTTCGCCCAGGATCATTGGAACCGCGTACGTGGAAAATTTGACATTCTGTGTGATGTCAAAATTGTCGATGGCTTTCATGAGACCGATGCACCCGATCTGAAATAAGTCATCAAGGTTTTCGCTGCTGTTTGAAAAGCGCTGTATTACGCTGAGGACCAGTCGCAGGTTTCCTTTGATATAGTCTTCTCTGGCCTGTTTGTCTCCGGCGAGGATTTTCTGAAACAGTTCTTCTTTTTCTTCCGTGGTAAGTAATGGCAGTTTTGCAGTGTTCACTCCGCAGATTTCAACTTTATAACCGGACATAGTCTTACCTCCGCACATGTATTCTTAGAAAATTGTTATAAAAGAATGATGTACGGATTTCGGACCATTTATACAGGAACCAAAATGAAAAAAATTCCGAGTGCAGCTATTGACGGCATCCCTGCATTATTTTTATAATATCAGTTAGTTACGTTTGATAAAATTCTGGTAAAAGTAAGGAGTTTAGATATGCCAAGATTAAGTGACCGTGTTAGTAAATTTACCGACTCTGTGATTCGTCGTATGACAAGGATCAGCGATGCGCATGGCGCGATCAATCTTTCCCAGGGTTTTCCGGATTTTGATCCGCCGAAGGAGATTATGGATGCACTGGCAAAAGCTGCCTACGAAGGACCGCACCAGTATTCGATCACATTCGGTGCAGACAATTTCCGAGAGGCACTGGCAAAAAAACAGGGACGTGCCATTCACCGGGAAATTGATCCGAAGACGGAGATTGTTGTCACTTGCGGAGGCACGGAGGCTATGATGTGTGCCATGATGACCATCTGCAATCCGGGCGATAAAGTGCTTGTATTCTCACCGTTTTACGAGAATTATGGAGCTGATGCGATTCTTTCCGGTGCGGAACCGATCTATATTCCGCTGGTGCCGCCGGAGTTTAATTTTGATATCAATCTGATTGAAGACGGATTTAAGCAGGGGGCCAAAGCGATCATCGTGTGCAATCCGTCCAATCCGTGCGGAAAAGTGTTCACGGAGGAAGAATTGATGGCGATCGGTAAATTGGCGCTTAAATACGATGCATTTGTGGTGACAGACGAGGTGTATGAACATATGGTCTATGCTCCGAACCATCATACCTGTATGGCGGCGCTTCCGGGCATGTATGACCATACGATCACATGCAACTCCCTGTCTAAAACCTATTCCATCACCGGATGGCGTCTAGGCTATCTGATCGGACCGGAAGAAGTGATCGAGAATGCAAAAAAAGTTCATGACTTTCTGACCGTCGGTGCAGCTGCTCCGCTTCAGGAGGCAGCTACGGTAGGTTTGAATTTTCCGCAGTCCTATTACGATAAGCTTTTGGAGACCTATACCAAGAAGCGTGATTATTTCCTGGCCGGTCTCGACCGCATCGGCTTAAAACATAACGTGCCGCAGGGAACGTACTTTGTTATGCTGGATATTCAGGAATTTTTAGATCTTCCGCAGTTTGCAGGCTTTACCGATCTTGAGTTTTGTGAGTGGATGATCGTCAACATCGGTGTTGCTGCTGTACCGGGATCCAGTTTCTTTAAGGAAGACGTGAGAAATCTGATCCGACTTCATTTCGCGAGAGAAGAAGAGACATTGGATGAGGCACTGAGACGATTGGAGAAGCTGCAGGAGCTGTTGAAGTAAATTGATATTTCATTCAGTGATGCAAGTTTTATTTGCTCATTAGATTATAAGATTATAAAGTAAATGCAGTATTTTCAAACATGCTTCGTTTTCGGATTTTGTCCGTGCATCTATGATCAGCTGCTCTGTTAACTCGCTCCTGCGGAGCTCAAACAGAACGCCGC
>JAFSFU010000089.1 GCA_017435025.1 Lachnospiraceae bacterium
CTTTTATATTGATAAAACCTTATACACCGGAGCCCCGAAAAATCTCTCCGAGAGACTGCCGAAAGAAGTTCGCACCTATGAACTTTTGGACTCTCTTCATGTACCATATTCCAGACTGGACCACGATGCGACTGCATCTATCGAATCCTGCATGGAAGTAGAAAAACTCCTCGGTATCCACATTTGTAAAAATTTATTCCTTTGTAATGCACAAAAAACAAAATTCTATATGCTGATGATGCCGGGCACAAAAAAATTCAAGACCAAGAACCTCTCCAAACAGATCAATTCCGCCCGCCTTTCGTTTGCAGGCGATGAGTTTATGGCGGAGTTCCTAGATATCACTCCGGGTTCTGTCAGTGTCCTTGGCCTTGCAAACGACACCGAAAACCACGTGCAGCTCTTGATCGATGCCGATGTCTTAAAAGACGAATACATCGGATGCCATCCGTGCATCAATACATCCAGTCTGAAATTAAAGACAGCAGACCTGTTGGATAAAATCCTGCCTGCTGTCCATCATGAATATATTTTGGTTGATCTGCCTTGGGAAGAATAATCTTCCCGGGGCTTTTTATTTTGCCGTTCTGGAATATGGCAAAACATATCTTCTCTTACTGCATGGCTCCGCTCGGTCCGAATGTATAGCTTACGCTATCAATCACCGCAGTCGTATTGGCAAGCATCGCACCATTGTTTGCCGGGTCCAGATAATACCAGTTTCCATCCGGTTTTACCCAGCCGGTGTAATGGCCGGATTCATGGTCAAAGTACCAAATTCCATCGATCTGAATCCAGGTTCCCGGTGTATAATCGTGACGATCGGTCACCTGCACAGCGCCATAATCCTTAAATGCAAATTCCAGACATACCTTTCCCTGAATGCCGTCTACATAGCCCTGGTCTGTCGCCTGCCACATGGTACGGCCGTCCATCTTGTGGTCACCGCCATATCTCGCAAGCCAGAGATCATACTTGAACTGGTTGATGTACATCTCATCTCTGAATTTATAATAATCGCTGTAAATGATCGGTGTGTAACCGGCCTCTTCCACCACCTGACAGAACGCATTGACCACATCCGTCAGTTCCTGTCTGGAAAGTTCCATAATGTACTGAGACTCCACATCCACTGCCAGAGGGTATGTGATCTCATAAGGCGCCGCCTTCTCCAGTGCATAGCGGGCCGCTGCTTTCGCCTCTTCTACCGTCTTCGTCTGCAGATATACATACGGAGTAGTATGAACACCGTTCGCCTTTGCCTCACGCATATTTCTGTCGTAAGTTTCATCCATCGTATACTCTCCCTCATAACCAAAGGAGCCCATACGGATCAGAGCAAAGGAAACATCATCTGCTGCAGCCTTCTTCCAGTTCACATTTCCCTGCCACTTAGAAACACTGATTCCGCGAAGAAGCGCACCTTCAATCGCATTGCCGGCATCATCCACATACGAATCTCCGACTTTCTCCCAAGCCATCGATGCACCAGGACCAAATGATTTTTCTGTTTTTACCGAATCAAATCCCGGACCGACAGCTTCTGCCGCCATGGAAACCATACAAGACTGGGCACAAAGTGTTGCCGTAAGAAGTGCCAGCATTACTTTTTTTATTCTCATTTCATCATCCATCCTTTATCGTCAGTTTTTCACTATCCCAGTATAATACATTTCCACAGGAAAATCCCTACAATTTATTTAATTTTCTGTGGCAAAACAGAAAACTCCGAACAGCGAAAACTGCCCGGAGCCCCTTATATTCGTCGGTATATCGTTATACTCTTTTTATTTTTCCGTCACTACATTACCGGTCATTTTTAAAGCCATCAATACACCAATGGTCAAAGCCATACCAACCGGAAGTGCGATCCACGCGGACTGCACAAAGCCGGCTACAATATATGTTACAAAAGAAATGGCAGCAACAACCAATGCATACGGCAGCTGTGTCATCACATGGTTGACATGCTCACACTGTGCACCGGCAGATGCCATAATGGTCGTATCGGAAATCGGAGAACAATGGTCACCGCAAACGGCACCAGCCATACATGCAGAGATAGAAATCACCATCATTTCCGGATTTGTACTCTCAAATACCGCTACAACGATCGGAATCAAAATGCCGAATGTTCCCCAGGATGTACCGGTCGCAAAAGCAAGGAACAGACCAACCACAAAGATGATCGCCGGAAGGAAATTCACCAGACTTCCCGCACTTGTCTGCACAAGCGCTGCCACATATACATCGGCTCCGAGACTGCTTGTCATTGCCTGCAATGTCCATGCAAATGTCAGAATCAGGATTGCTGATACCATGGACTTGAAACCTTCCGGAATGCAGTCCATGCATTCTTTAAATGTAAGCACTCTGCGAACTAGATAGAACGCAATTGTGATCAACAATCCAAAGAAACTTCCGTAGGCCAGACCTAATGAAGCATCGCAATCAGCAAATGCTGTAATAAAATCAACTCCATCAAAAAATCCGCCTGTATACAGCATACCAACAACACAACATACGATCAGAGATGCGATCGGAACGATCAGGTCAAGCACAGTTCCTTTTGTGTTCATCACTTCCACATCCTCTGCCTCATATGGACGTCCGGCTGTTGTAAAGAGATCACCCTTCATCGCATTTTCTTCATGCTTTTTCATTGTGCCGAACTCAACTCTTAAAACAGTCAGTCCGACCATCATCAAAATTGTCAGAAGTGCGTAGAAATTGTAAGGAATTGATCTCAGGAATAACTCAAATCCATCGTCACGATCTACATAGCTCGTCACGGCTGCTGCCCAGGAAGAAATCGGTGCGATAATGCAAATCGGCGCTGCTGTCGCAACGATCAGATAGGAACGTTTCGCCCGGGAAACTTTGAACTAATCCGTAACCGGACGCATCACACTTCCCACTGTCAGACAGTTAAAATAGTCATCGATGAAAATCATCACGCCAAGCATAACAGTCGCAAGCTGGGCACCGATACGGCTCTTGATCTTGCTCGCTGCAAACTGACCGAATGCAGCAGAACCGCCTGCCTTGGACATCAGACAAACGATCACACCAAGGATCACGAGGAAGATGAGGATTCCCACATTGCCTGCGTCAGAAAGAACCGAGATAATACCATTCTCAAAAACATGGTTCATTGTCATTTCAAAATTAAAACCGGAATACAGGATTCCACCCGCTAAAATTCCGATAAATAAGGAGCTGTAAACCTCCTTTGTGATCAATGCCAGACCGATTGCGATCACCGGCGGCAACAGTGCCCAGATGGTTGCATGCAGCTCCGGCACATAAGCTGCTTCTTCTGCCGCAAATGCAGTCATGCCAAACATCATCGCAAATGTCAGTACCAGCATCGGCAGAAGCATCATTTTTCTGTTACTTTTCATACTTCTCTATATCCTTTCTTATTTCTGTGAAAAAATGAAAAACACCACAAACGATAGTCCCTCACGGAAAAACGCGTTTGTGGTGTAAATTTTAGACGAACGCAATACAGCCCAGACTGCATCGCTCAATTTCTTTTAACAGCACAAGATAGCGCTCCACATTACGTGACAGTACGCCGGATCTTCTCCGTCGTCCCAGGCATTCTTACACGGACCTGTAAGAATCCTTCGGCAAAATTCCCTTTCCTGACAAGCAGCCGGTCCGGCCGTTTCGCTTGCAGTAC
>JAFSFU010000090.1 GCA_017435025.1 Lachnospiraceae bacterium
CGGGATAAACGAATGCCAGGGGCAGTTTGCCTCTGGCATTTTGGTATCGGATATTATATAATAAAATTGTAAGTGTGATAAAGATAGTTCAGGAAAACAACCTGATAAAAGAAGGTGATTGCGATGAAAAAGACTATTTTGAAATCTATTCGAATCATTCTTGGAGGGATTTTGATGTTATCTTTGTTCATGGGATAGTTTTGCACGGTATCGTGCAAAAATGCTTGCAGAAACAGGGGCATATTTTTATAATAAAAATAACAATGAGAACATATCGTATTCGATCTCGAATAAGGAGGAATATATGCCGTCACTAAAAAAGTGGTTGAAAAAAACATTTGGAGGAGAGGATAGTAACACGGTTCAGTCACAGATCCCGTCGACACTGCGCTCCGGATTTATGGCAGCGGAAATGCCGGATCTGGAAGAAAAGGCACTTCTGAGCCATGAAGATGTACATAAACTCCTGATGTCTGTAAGTGCAAATTACAATGATGATCCAAGGCTGGAAACCATTGTGGATGACTATTTTGCATATAATCGTATCTTCGAAGCCAAAGTTCCGTCGAAATCAGAACCGGATTTTATGAAAAAGACCGCGGAAGCAAACCGCAGGATCATGGAGTCCAATGAGCGTCTGATCTCTTCACTTGCAGAAGCAGCAGCCGATTATATTCAAAGGAGCGGTCAGGAGAGGACGAAAAAGTCTGTGGACCATGAACTGGCAGAGCGCTATGAGAAGATGGGCGTTATGCTGAAAAAACTGGCGGAGCATACATTGGGTCAGCAGGCGGCGATTGCCAATGCGTATGACCGGGTGATGGAAATCCGCCATCAGGATGCAAGCACACCGAACGGATTGGAAGGAAAGACATTCAACGAAATTTTCACGGATACCCGCGTATATCGAAAAGGAGAGATGGAAGGAAAAGCTCTGGGACAGGGTGGTATGAATACGGTTTATAAGGTCCATGTGGACGGAAAAGAGCGAGTATTCAAGCAGGGTTCCGGAAGTATCCGAAGTCTGGATGAATATGCTACGGATGTGGATGTGTATCGTGAGCGTCTCGGTGCGGAAGTGGATCAGCGGACTTTGAGCGATGGAAATACACAATTTGTTCTCAAGGACGTAGAGACAGCGAAGCGAGATGTTGCGGTTTCACGTGTGGATCAGCTGTTTGGATTCCATGTGGCAGTCGGTACGAGGCTTGTGCGTTCCGAGACCGGAGAGCTTTCTTCTTTAATGGAGCTCTCATCCGGACAGGAGATCACGAAATTTGCTTTGATCTCAGATCCGACTCAGGAACAGGCGATCCGCGCATTCCAGGCAAACGGATATGAGGATACGATCGAAATGCTGCAGCATGCAGTGGAATCAAAAAAGAAAAATGGAGAGTCTCCGGCCTTGATCAAAGCAAATGAAGAAGAACTGCAGATGTGGGTGAAAGAAAAAGAGACGAAGTCTGCCAATCCGGTTATTTGCATCCGTGATTCGGATCTAAACAAAAGTCTGATGGAAATGGCAGCTCTGGATTATATCTGCACTCACATGGATCGTCATGTGGGAAACTATATGGTTGTACAGCAGGACGGAAAATTCCGCGTACAGGCCATTGATAATGATACTGCATTTGCACGCGTGGAAGAGGGACGCATAGGCGGATCGAATGCTCCGGAAGTAAGTCTGGACGACAACTTCCCATTTGTAGATGCGGAACTAAAAAAGAAGATTCAGACCATTACAACTCAGACGTTGCGAGACAGTTTGACAGGTCTTTTAAAAGAAGATCAGATCATGGTTGCGTGCGAACGTCTGAAAAAGATGCAGGAACATTTTGAAAAGATTGAAATTGTGACCGGAGATTTCACGCCGGAACAGATCGATAAACTGCTGGATTCTTCCAAGAGCATGACAAGTTACAATGCCCATTTGACACAGCATACCGCTGAAAAGGACAAGACGGTAAGGGAATGGGCCCGCAAGACGCCTGAGTATTATGAGACGTTATTACCGCAAGAGGTTGCCGCCAAGCGGGCGATCGCGGAGGCAAAGGCGAAAAAAGAGGCGGAAAAGATGACATTTGCTCAGTTCAGCAAAGAAGCGGCAGAGAAAGAACCGTCTGCTCCGAAAAAGGATTGCAGTCAGTGGAAAAAAGTGTCTCCGACGAAGAGTATGGAAAAAGAAGTACCTGTGATCGGTGCAAATAGAACACCGAAACGATAAAAGAAACCCCGGAATGACAGAGATTGTCACTCCGGGGTTTCTTTTATGAAATAGTTTCTTCCTTTTTGATCAGCGGAATCGATATCACAACCATGACA
>JAFSFU010000091.1 GCA_017435025.1 Lachnospiraceae bacterium
AAGGAGGAATATCATTTATGGTATCAGCAGGTGATTTTAGAAATGGCGTAACACTGGAAATCGAAGGCCAGGTAATGCAGATTATGGAATTCCAGCACGTAAAACCGGGTAAGGGTGCTGCTTTCGTTAGAACAAAACTTAGAAACGTAATCAACGGTGGTGTTGTTGAGAAAACATTCCGTCCGACAGAGAAATTCCCGGCAGCAAGAATTGACCGTGTAGATATGCAGTTCTTATACAACGATGGCGAGTTAGACAACTTCATGGATATGAACACATATGAGCAGATCGCTCTTGCAAAAGATGTAGTTGGCGATGCATTAAAGTTCGTTAAAGAGAATGAAGTTGTTAAGGTATGTTCCTACAACGGTAAAGTATTCTCCGTTGAGCCGCCGCTGTTCGTAGAGCTTGAGATCACAGATACAGAGCCGGGCTTCAAGGGTGATACAGCTACTGGTGCTACAAAGCCGGCAACTGTTGAGACAGGCGCTCAGATCAACGTTCCGTTATTCGTTAATATCGGTGACAAAGTTAAGATCGATACACGTTCTGAAGAGTATCTCGGAAGAGCAAACTAATTTAAGAGTGAAAATCAATGGATCCCACAGTGAGAGCTGTGGGATTTTTTTCGATTTACAAGAAAGAGACTGCCTCGCTGATGCACAAAAGTTCAAAAATTTCATAAAATAACTTGACAAGGAGAGTTAGTCATGGTAAACTTCAGGGGAATTAGAGATAACTAACTTTGTTTTTGGATCATCAGGAGGCAATCTATGACTTTACTGGATGCAGAAGTAGGAGAAGAATATATTATCAAAGAAGTCCTGACAGATGATGAGGAAATGGATGCATTTCTGTTCACATTGGGATGTTACAGCGGTGAGCCGATCACGGTTGTCTCCCGCAAGAAAAGTGGATGTGTCGTTTCTATCAAAGATGGCAGATACAACATCGACAATCTTCTGGCTGAAGCAATTGTAATATAGAAATATATGGTGGTGAGCGATCACCACATATATTTTGTCTTATGGTTAGTTTAAACTACCCAAAGTTAGTTGAATATAATTGAACGTAAAGACAAGAATCTTACGAGGAGGGAGCAAAATGAGAATTGCTTTGACAGGCAATCCGAACAGTGGTAAAACTACCATGTACAATGCACTTACAGGAAGAAGCGAACGTGTTGGCAACTGGGCCGGCGTTACGGTAGACAAAAAAGAAAGCGCAATCAAGAAAAACTATTATGATGGAAGTGAGGAACTGATCGCGGTCGATCTTCCGGGTGCGTATTCCATGTCTCCATTCACATCGGAAGAGAGCATTACAAGTGCTTATGTGAAAAATGAAAATCCGGATGCGATTATCAATATCGTGGATGCGACAAATTTAAGCAGAAGCTTATTCTTTACAACACAGCTTCTGGAACTTGGTGTTCCGGTGGTTGTAGCACTCAATAAGAGTGATATCAATGCGAAGAAAGAAACTGAGATTGATGCGGAGGTCCTTTCGAAAAAGCTTGGTTGTCCGGTAGTGAAGACGATCTCCACTTCCAACAGCGACAAAGGTCTTGCAGAAGTGGTAAAGGTTGCAGTATCCTTAAAGGGCAAAATTCAGAAAGCTCCTTACAGTCAGGGAGACATTGATCTGACAAATAAAGAGGCGGTTATGACTGCCGATCGAAAGCGATTCGAATTCGTAAATAAGATCGTAAAAGAAGTTGAGAAACGTAAGGTCCTTACAAAGACAAAGAATAGCCAGGATAAGCTGGATGATATCCTCACAAACAAGTGGCTCGGTATTCCGATCTTTGCAGTTGTAATGTTCCTGGTGTTTGATATTTCCCAGTCTACACTGGGTCCGGCTATTGCAGACCTTCTGGTTGGATGGATTGAGTCTTTCCAGGAAATGGCTGCAGGAATGGTAGAAAGTGCTTCTCCGTTCTTACAGTCCCTGTTAGTTGACGGTATCATCGGTGGTGTAGGTGCCGTAGTTGGTTTCTTACCGCTTGTCATGGTTATGTATTTCCTGATCGCATTGTTAGAAGATTGTGGTTACATGGCCCGCGTATCTGTGGTTATGGATCCGATTTTCAAGAAGGTTGGTCTTTCCGGTAAATCCGTGATCCCGATGGTAATCGGTACCGGCTGCGCAATCCCGGGTATTATGGCATGCCGTACGATCCGTAATGAGAGAGAGCGCAGAGCGACAGCAATGTTAACTCCGTTCATGCCGTGCGGTGCGAAACTTCCGGTTATTGCTCTGTTTGCAGGAGCATTCTTTGCGGATGAGTCCTGGGTTGGAACGACCATGTACTTTTTAGGTATTCTTCTGATTTTCTTTGGTGCGCTTCTTGTAAACAAGATTGCAGGCCATAAGTCCAGAAAGTCCTTCTTCATCATGGAACTTCCGGAGTACAAGATTCCGAGCTTGAAGAGAGCATTTTTCTCTATGCTGGAGCGCGGTAAAGCTTACATCATCAAGGCCGGTACGATCATTCTTGTTTGTAATACCGTTGTACAGATCATGCAGACATTCAACTGGAATCTTCAGGTGGTTGAAGAAGGTATGGAGAGCACATCCATCCTTGCATCCATTGCAAACCCGATCTCCATTCTGATGATCCCGATCGTAGGTTTTGCATCCTGGCAGCTTGCAGCAGCAGCTGTGACTGGCTTTATTGCAAAAGAGAATGTGGTTGGTACTTTAGCTGTTTGCTTTGCGATCACAAACTTCATTGATACAGAGGAGCTTGCCCTTGTTGGAGGTGCAAACGAAGTTGCAGTGGCTATGGGTCTTACCAAGGTTGCAGCTCTTGCATACTTAATGTTTAACCTGTTCACACCGCCTTGCTTCGCGGCTCTCGGTGCTATGAATTCAGAGATCAATGACAGAAAGTGGTTCTGGGGCGGCGTTGCCCTTCAATTTGCAACCGGTTATGTGATCGCATTCCTGGTATATCAGATTGGTACATTCATTGTTGAGGGCACATTCGGAGGCGGTTTTGTTCCGGGTCTCATTGCAGTGATCGCAATCGCATCAGTTGTGATCGGTCTGATCAAGAAGACAGAGAAGAATCTGGCTGCAGAATATGCATTAAAAAAGAAGTAGTTGATTTACATACATAAAGGAGGTTCATGTGGCAAATTTCGTTGTTATAGCAGTCCTTTTGATCATCGTGGGAGCAGCAGTTTCCTATATTGTAAAAGAGAAAAAGCGCGGAGCTGTGTGTATTGGATGTCCGCATGCCGGCACCTGTGCAAAGAAGCGCGAGGGTGGCTGCAGCTGTCACAATGACACCGAACAATAATTGCAGATCAAATTAGTCTTTTTAAAGTCAGGAAGATTTTCTATAGGATGGGAAATCTTCCTGTTTTGTATTGTGGGTATTGGTACAAAAACTGACATGTTAATGTGATGAAATTTCAGTGAAAAACTTGCTGAAATAGTGAATCAATAGTATAATTATACTATATGGTCAAATTGACTCGTGAAAAATTAGATTAGGGGAGGAACCAATTATGGTTACATGGACAAACTTAGATAAGCTTGCTTCTTATCAGGAACTTGCAAAGGCAGAGGTTGTAAATCTAGCAGAAGTGATGACTGGTGAGAACGGTGCTGAGCGTGTGAAAAAGTACAACGTTCCGATGGGTGCCGGTCTTGTTTACAATTTCGCTTCCAAGAAAGTAGATGATGCAACTCTTGAGATTCTTGGAAAACTGGCGGATGAGGCTGAATTAGTAGATAAGTTCGAAGTTCTTTACAATGGTGAAGTTGTGAATACAGGTGAGAAACGCCTTGTTTTACATCATATGACACGTGGTCAGCTTGGTGAAGCAGTTGTGGCTGACGGTGTTGACAAGCGCACATTCTACAAAGACCAGCAGAAGGCGATCGCTGAGTTTGCAAAGAAGGTACATGCAGGTGAGATCACAAATGCAGCAGGCGAGAAGTTCACAACTGTTGTACAGATCGGTATCGGCGGCAGCGACCTTGGTCCGCGTGCAATCTATCTTGCTCTTGAGAACTGGGCAAAAAAGAACGATGCGTTCAAGATGGAAGCAAAATTCATCAGTAACGTAGATCCGGATGATGCAGCAGCAGTTCTGAACTCCATCGACGTTGCGCACTCCCTGTTTGTTCTCGTTTCCAAGTCCGGTACAACACTTGAGACATTAACAAACGAGTCCTTCGTAAAAGACGCATTAAAGAATGCCGGTCTTGATGCTTCCAAGCACATGGTAGCTGTTACAAGTGAGACATCTCCGCTTGCAAAGAGTGCAGATTACCTTGCAGCGTTCTTTATGGACGACTATATCGGCGGCCGTTATTCTTCCTCCTCCGCAGTAGGCGGCTGTGTATTATCTCTGGCGTTCGGTCCGGAAGTGTTCGCACAGTTCCTTGACGGCGCAGCTGAGGCAGATAAGCTTGCTAAGAATAAAAACTTAATGGAGAACCCGGCACTCTTAGATGCCCTGATCGGTGTTCATGAGCGCAACGTTCTCGGTCACCTTTGCACAGCGGTTCTTCCGTACTCTCAGGCTCTCAGCCGTTTCCCGGCACATTTACAGCAGCTGGATATGGAGTCCAACGGTAAGTCTGTAAACCGTTTCGGTGAGCCGGTTGATTATGTGACAGGTCCGGTTATCTTCGGTGAACCGGGTACAAACGGTCAGCACTCCTTCTATCAGCTCCTTCACCAGGGCACAGACATTATCCCGCTCCAGTTCATCGGCTTCAAGAACAGCCAGTGCGGTATGGACGTTGTGATCGAG
>JAFSFU010000092.1 GCA_017435025.1 Lachnospiraceae bacterium
ATCATCTTTGCCCTTTGCAGAACTAGGGATTTGTTTTCATCCTGACTGGTCGCAGCGTGGGATGAGATCAAGATCGGCTGACCCACCAGGCAGAATTTCTGTGTAACGGAGAAAATCTCTTCGAAAAATTCTCTTTCCGGCGCCGGCATCTTGACGGAGATAAAGTAAGAACGGTTATTTTTGATTCCGATTACATCAATTTCATTTTCCACCATACTGGTGCCCCATTTGAATATAGAATTAATGCGGATGTCATCAAAAACCCCTTTTCTTAAACACTCGTAATAGATAAGTACTTCCAGGAGACTTCCTTCCGTTTTCATGATCGATTTGACACCATCGGAAGCATAAACAAACGAGACTTCTTTTCCACCGGTCTTTTCCATGTTACGAATCTGAAGATTCTGAAATACAAGATCCCGGTAATTTCCCAAATTGATCTCATTGATACATGTAACGAACACTTCGTCCAAATACTTCATGTCACTGCCAACCATGATCTTCGTGTGCGGAATCTCCAATTTGCAGAATAAAGAGTGATTACTGATCTGAAACTTATTATCTGCAACATAATCCAGGAAATAATTGTACTGAATCGGATTGGTACTCTCCGCTAAATCCTTTGCAATGGACGTAATGGCTACCGCCAGATTTGTATAGGCAGATTTAAATGTAATTCGTCCACCCTGCTCATAGTAAGGCGGAATATGCAGATTGGAAATCCATCCTCTTTGACTGCATTTTTCTAAAATGTATCCCAATCCACACCTTTCCAGCATCCAGCCATATACATATTCCGTTACAAAATCAACTTCCTTTTTGCTTTTCATCATGGTATTTGTATAACTTTTCACCTTCATATGTGAATTCAATGCATTTACAAAAACTCTCCACTCCGTTTTTTTGCAACGACTGTACGCATTCCAGATTGCTCGGATCTGACTTTCCGCCAACAGGTTCGTATCGCTTTTCCGCTTATTTGTTTGATCCATTGCACCGGTCAGTTCCAGAGTTTCATTGACCGTCAGATGAAGATCGAAAGCTAAAAATCCCAGATTTCGATTGTTCCATCCGCGTAACTTTAACTGATCCGCATCAAAGAAAAATCCATCTGTTCCGACTTTTGTCTGCATCCACAAATAGGCGTCATAGGAGGAAAGACCCGTCATATCAAATAACTGCTGTTCTTTTCGTTTCTTATTCCGGAAAACCTCAGTTTTTTCAGTCTTGATCCGAATACCGGTCAAGCCAAATTTTGCACATAAGTCCTGATATCGTTCCAAAGGAATCTTTTCCGGGTCATTGCCCACCAGAACCAACATGTCCGGCTTCAATAATAACGTTCCGAATATGTTTTTCCATATCTGATCTGTCACCGGTTTCACAACCGTGAGGGTTCCGAATCCCTTCGTCTGCGACAGAACACGCGGAATTGCACGCACAATATCTTCATCTGAACTTTTAATATCCTCTCGCGATATGGTTTCCAGAACAGGGATCATCAGTTTCTTTAATTCTTGAAGTTTTAATAATATACGCTCCTGCTTGGATGAATCCATTTCGTTTACAGCATCTGTAAATGCAAGTACCGCCTGTTCCCAGTTTAATCTTGCATTCGTTTTCGGGTTCGGACTATAGCAATCTTCAAGCGCATGTTTCATCCAGATATAATCCATATCCAACTGCGATTTCGTATCCCGAACTGCTAACAGATCCAGTTCTCGCAAGCAAATATCGACAAACGGCTTCTTTTCCATCGCCTTTTTATACAGGGTTTCATACATGCGTATACTGATCTTGTCAAGTTCATCCAACGATTCTGCCTTGGGCAGGTGATGTACTTCACTCAGTCTGATTGTTTTCAACGGTCTTGCCGATGTACTGGATACTAAATGAGGATGGCACTGATTCTTGGTATCCTTCCACGTATAATCACCTTCATACATGAAATCATCAAACTCTTTCGCCGGAAGTGTACGCCATCCGTTGCACAACATAAACGCTGACCAAGATTTATGCTCTAGCCATACCAGACGATTAAAATTATCCACAGCCGTTTCCGATGAAGAATACAGCTTTGCATACAACTGATCGATCAGATCCGGATTACCAAGATCTGTAATGCCGATCGATGCTAATTTGTATATCAAATGCAGAGCTGCGCGTTCGGAAGATGCACGGTTATAGAAATTACCCGCATAAGATTCTTTCTCAATTTCCTTCACCGATGCTCTCGGTTTCCTCATCTTTTCATAATGATAATGAATTTGGAGTCCCATCTGATAGATTCTGGATTTCCACTCATCTTTCATTTGTACCCCGGTTACAACCTGCTGCCAGCTGATTGGAATGATCGTCCAGTTCTCAGACAAATGGGGCATTTCTTTTTTACTTCCCAGGTAACCTGCAAAAACTTTCTTCTTTCCATACCGGATCTTTGTTATTACATCCATCAATTCTGCATTATCTTCGGCATCTTCTCCCAACACCAGGATATAACGGGATTTACACTCACGGAGCAATGCAAGAATTTTTTTTGCATCATCATATTCATGCAGATAAATATCCGCCAATTCTCCATTGACCAGCTTTGGATCATGCAGTTCCAATCCTCTTTCTGAGTTCACATTAACGGCTCTGTTTAATTCTGGATTTTCTGTTGTATACTGACTCCAAAATCCAGCGGCATCTGATGAGATCAAACGAATTGACAATTTCGAATCCAGCATCTGTCCGCAAGTAAGAAGCGCCTGCAGCCAGTATTTCCTCATCGAATGACTGCCGATCACTGCCACTTCCATCCGATATCCCTGTTTGGCATTTTCCTCTTTCTTCCACTTATCCGAGAACGCAAATAACGGATATTTCTGAAGCATATCATATGCAAAATAGAGATAATTGGATTCATCCATTTTTTTTTGTTTCTGATACTTTAATGACTGCAGTCTGCTGTAAATATCATTTAACTTCTGATAGGTCCATTCTGCCTTGCATCGTTCGCTGGTAAGAACAGAATTTAGAAGACTCACAAGTTCCTTTGTCAATTTCACATCCAGTCCCTGTGCAAATAACGATTCCTGCAAGAATACCTTCTGTTCTTCATCAAATTCCAGTTCCTCATCCGAAGGCAAATGGCCGAACAAAATTTCATAAGCAATTACACCAAAGCTGTAGACAGCTGCATAGGGAATCAGATAACTATGCTTTTTATGTTCAAAATGCTGGCCTCGAACCAAATGTTTTTCAATCCTTGGCCACACATAATCCGGATTATAAAGCAGTTCATGTACATCATCCACTTTTTCCAGGTTTACAAAACTATCCACATCGAACAGCTTTACCTGCTGAACCGTATCAGAAACATTAACATATAACAGATTTTCCGGAGAAAGATCCAGAAACAAGATGCGATTTCTCTCCAACACCTGCAATACATCTGCAATGTGAACCAGCGCACGGACTTTTTCTTCAATCCCGTTCCAATTCTGTACTGCATCCAGCGTTCTTCCCTGATTCACAGGATTTACAATATAGTAGGAATCTCCATACTGTCCCAATCCTAAAGGCAAGGTAATGATCTCTCGCAGATCCTCTCTTCGGATATATTCTTTCTGCTCATGATATCCCAGTAAAAATTTTCGCTTTCGATCGGCAAATTCTCGGTTTTCTGTCTTTGTGATCTCATGAACATTCAGCTTCTGTCCCTCATCTTCGGAACGTTCCACATAAAAGAAGCCATCTTCTGTTTTCGGATAAAACTCTTTTACGATAACATCCAGATCCCCCAGTCTGCCATCATAAACCAGGCAGGTGGAGCCTGCGGATGCACGGTTATC
>JAFSFU010000093.1 GCA_017435025.1 Lachnospiraceae bacterium
TACAGAAAGTACAACAGATGCAGCAAGAAGCGCTGCGACAACTCTTTTTTTCATATTTTTCTACAAATCCGGATTACCACATTGGGGACTCCGGATTATTCTCCTTTCTCCCAAGGCATACATTTTTTCTGCATGAAATCCACACCTTTCATCAGCAGTAGGCTGATAATGGAGATCAAGAAAATAACTGCGAACATTTTATCAAAAGCAAAGGCCTTTTTGACGCGTGTCATATAAACACCGAGTCCTCCAAAACCGCCCAGCCATTCGGAAATCACGGCGCCGACAACCGCATAAGATGCGGAAATGCGCAGGCCGGAAAAGAACTGGGACATAGCACCCGGCAACTTAATATGGAAGAAAATCTGCCATCTTCCGGCGCCCATGGCGCGGAGTAAGTGGATGGAGTCCGGATCCACAGAGCGGAAACCATTCAAAAGACCGATGGTGATCGGAAAAAAGGTCGTAATAACGATCAAAATTACTTTCGGAGTCATTTCATATCCAAACCACAAAACGAGAAGCGGGGCGATTGCCACTGTCGGGATCGTCTGGGTCAGGATGATCAGCGGATAACATGCTTTATAAAGTGGTTCAAACTGGTCCATGATCACGGCCATAACAAAGCCCAGGGAAATTCCCAGAGCGAGGCCTAAAAATGCCTCAGCAAGTGTAATCGCCGCATGTTCCATCAGGGCAGGAAATTCCAGGAAAAATGCCTGCATGACCTGAACCGGGGACGGAAGCATAAAGTTTTCCACGAATCCAAGTGTGCAGATTCCCTGCCACAGAACAAGGACCAAAACAATTGCGGAACAAGACCAGATTTTATTGGTGATATTTGGAAACTTTCTTTTCAATGGTCAAAACGTCTCCTTCCGGACGATAGTTGATCTTCACATAGGAAGAAAGGGACTTCGCACCGGCTTTCGCAGCGACGATATGGCATTCTTTTACAACTGCCATCAGTTCGTCAAAATCACCCTCGATGGATGTTTCGAGCGGGCCGACAAAATAATTCAGACCGGTGGATTTGATATAGTCGAGGACCGCGTCCACAATGCGGATCACTTCCTCATCACTGGTTACTTTTGGTACTACCTGAATTCCTACACTTGCATTCATTGATGCATCCTCCTTTAAAAATGATTGGTGAATCTGGGGGAGCGTGCGGATGATTTCCTGAGCGCTTGGTATCGACGGGACAGAAGTAAAAAACACTCCGGTATCCGGGATACCAGAGTGTTGAAGTTTCATCGCTTAGATAGAAATCATATCTTCCTACGCTGGCATTATCCAGATCAGGTTCAAGGATTCGAGAAAACGATTCTCGTCTCAGCCGGCCGAATTACCAGCACTCCGTTTCAGTTGTATTTTAACTATACTACGCGATGCATTTGTTGTCAATTGCGGATTCTTACATAAGTTTAGAAAATCTTCATAAAACTTAAGGAGAAGTTTTCTTGATATTATCTGGGAATTTTTTTATCATTAATGTATAAGGAGGCGATCGTTATGTACGATATGTTTGATTATTTAGAGTGGAGAGGAGATCTTCCGTTTGCGAAAATCAGTCCGAATCCGGTGGATCTGCTGATCTTCTCGACTCTTTCTTATATTCAGTTTGACGGGATCGTTCCGGGGACAACGAATCAGCGGATTTCTTTACGGGAAGCAGGAAATCATTTTTTTACGCAGCCAGATCCCGAGAACCGGGTACGTGTAAAGAAAGATCTGGAGCTTTTAGAGGCGGCGATGGATACAGAGCGGTTCGGAAATGTGGGAATGACGTTTTACCGCAGTGTCCTTGATCCGGAAGCAGAGACACAGTTTGCAGCGGTTACATATGATCTGGGAGATGGCACCGTGGTCGTGACCTTCCGTGGTACGGATAGGACCCTCGTTGGCTGGAAAGAAGATTTCAATATGGCGTTTCAGGACA
>JAFSFU010000094.1 GCA_017435025.1 Lachnospiraceae bacterium
AATACAAACACAATATTCTCATGTTTTTCTGCCAGGTCGAAGATCACTTCCGAGAAATGATCCCCGTGTCTGTGGCTGGCAAACACATACAGTGATTTCTCTTTTGGGAACTCCGGGAGACTGCCCTGAAAATAGTCAAACAGCAGGCTTGCGGAATCCGTTTCCACATAAAAAGAACTGTGGTGAATATATGTGATCTTCAATCTCATCACTCCTTTTTTCAGACACTTTCAGTATAACATGGCGGGTGCTCTTCTTGCAATTCCAACTATTGTAATTTATAATAAAGAGACAAATTTATACGAAAAAATCATATCAAAAATCAAGGAGAATACTATGCTTACAATTGGAATAAAAGGCAGAGAAGAAATCATCGTTTCTGAAAAGAATTCAGCTAAAACCATGGGGAGCGGTACACTGGATGTGTTTGCAACACCGGCTATGATCGCCCTGATGGAAAAGACCGCATGGATGAGCGTTTCCCCTCATCTGGAAGAGGGCTGGGGAACTGTCGGCACACTGCTCAATGTGACTCATGATGCACCGACACCATTCGGTATGACCGTCTGGTGTGAAAGTGAGTTGATTGAAATTGACGGACGCCGTCTGGTATTTAATATCACCGCTTATGATGCAAAAGGAAAAATCGGCGGTGGACGTCATGAACGATTCATGGTCCAGAATGAAAAGTTCCAGATAAAAGCCAATGCAAAAACGGAATAGCCATTTTGACATCCATTTTCTTACAGTTTTGACACTTGTATATCAAGCTCAGCTTTTGTATAATGAAACTATATATCCATCGAAACATTTAGTTTTTTATAGAAAGGAAACTGTACCCATGTGCAAAAAGTTTTTTAAAGCTATTATGACAGCTGCCGCCGTTGTATCCTGCGCTCTGGTTATGGCATTTCCTGTCCAGGCAGCCAATGTTCGTACTCCGGTCGCCGACGGAACCGTAACTTACGGAAACAGCAACCTGACCGTAGATGCATCGCACACTGCAGACGGCTACATTATGGTAAAATACTCCGGTAAAGCACCAAGAGTAAAAGTTCGCATCCAAAAAGATACTCTGTATACCTATGATCTTAATACCAACGGCTCTTATGAGACATTCCCTCTCACAGAGGGGAACGGAACTTATACCGTTCAGGTGTTTGAAAATGTATCCGGCTCTACTTACTCAACTGCATTGAACAAACAGATTTCGGTTCAGATTTCTGACCCAAACAGTCCGTTTTTACGCCCAAACCAGTTTTGTAACTTCAACAGTTCTTCTGCTGCTATGGAAATGAGCGATACACTGGTAAGCGGTATCACTGACCCGATCAAAAAAGTAGAAGCCGTTTATAAATACGCCGTTGATAATATTACTTATGATTATCACAAGGCGGCTACCGTTCAAAGCGGCTACCTTCCAAACGTTGATAATACACTGAGTACCAAGACCGGTATTTGTTTCGATTACGCATCCTTAATTACAGCTATGCTTCGTGCACAGGATGTTCCGACAAAATTGGTCATCGGATATACCGGCAATGTATATCATGCATGGATCAGTGTATATACCAAACAACAGGGATGGATCGATAATGTGATCTACTTCGACGGAACTTCCTGGAAGTTTATGGATGCAACCTTCGCTGCCAGCGGAAAAGGTGATCCGGCGATTACTGAATATATTAACAATCCTGCAAACTATCAGGCTAAATTCTCTTATTAAAAAAATCCATGATTATGGAGGTAAAAAATATGAAAAAAACGCAGTCCCCATTCCGCGGTTTTGCTCTATCCGGCTTCTGTATGCAGATCGCTTTGCTTTATCAATCTGCAGTTCCGATTTATGAAGGACTCGCTGTTATGGCAGAAGATGCTGCAACCACGGAAGAAAAAGAAATCTTCACTTCCATGTCCGACAAACTTCGCATGGGATATGGATTTAGTGAAGTGATCAAAGAAGTTGGCTGTTTCCCGTCTTATATGGAAGAAATGATTGTTCTCGGTGAGCAGACCGGTACTTTGGATGTGACATTAAAAGGACTTTCTTCCCATTATGAAAAGGAAGCCAATCTGGCTGAAGGACTTCGCCGTGCGCTTACCTATCCGGCTATGATGGTCAGCATGTTACTGATCATTCTGTTTGTCCTTTTTACAAAGATCATGCCAATCTTTACAGATGTTTACGAGCAGCTTGGTGCCCAGATTCCTCCGGTTGCGCAAGCCGCGATCCGTATTGGCGGAATTGTCAGCGGTCTTGCTCTGGTAGTGATTCTCGCTTTGGTAATCGCAGTTGTGATCATCAAGTTAATGGGCGATAACGGAAAACGTCCGGCCTTTGCAGAGTCGATCATTGACAAGATTAATGCCAGATCTTCTATCCGTCGAATGACTGCACTTCGAAGAATGTGCAGTACCATGTCCGTTACTCTTCGCTGCGGTCTTCGCACCGAAGAAGGTCTTTCTATGGCAGAAAAACTGGTCGACCACCCACTGGTGGAAGAACAGGTAAAAAAGACACGCGAATCTATTATGAATGGTGAAAGCTTCTACGACGCAGTAAAAGCATCCGGCCTCTTTACCGGTTTTGATCTGCAGCTGATTCGTGTTGCAAGCCGTGCCGGCCAGTTAGAAACAATTCTCAATAAAATGGCCGATGACTACGATGAAAAAGCATCCGACGCTCTGGATTCCATGGTCGCACGTATGGAGCCGGCTATTGTTACAATCCTTGCTGTGGCAGTCGGTCTTGTTCTTCTTTCTGTCATGTTGCCGCTCGCAGGAATTCTTTCCGCTATTGGTTAGGAGGCCTGAACTATGATACATGTGGAACAGACAAAGAAAAAGAAATCCGTATGGAACTATCTGATCTCTGTCCTGATCCTTGCTTCCTGCCTGTTTCTGTTTCTGATCGGAACCGGAAGTATGGCAGAGAGAACGGAGGCGGAACAGCTGAATGTCCTGACACAGGCTATACAGCGAGCTTCTGTTCAATGCTATGCGATCGAAGGACGTTATCCGCCCAGTGTTGAATATCTGGAGGAACATTATGGTCTGACCATCGACCGTGAAAAATATAATGTTTTTTACAGTGGCTGGGCCAGCAATATTATGCCGGATATCACTGTGATTCCGGTCAATGAATCGTAAGGAGGGATTTCATGACAGTTAAAACTGATAAAAAATCCCGCAGTGGAGCAGAACAGTTATTTCCGGCTCTGCTGTTCTTCGTATTCCTGCTCTGTACAGTATTCACAATCCTCATTGGCAGCCGCGTGTACGAAAACATTCGCGAGAGAGATCGTCTTTCCTTTGAGACGGATACTGCTCTGGCCTATATTACCAACAAAGTTCGACAGGGAGATATCTCCGATTCTGTTTCTATCCGCGAAAGCGACGGCCAGCAATTCCTTGTATTTACGTCCATATTCGACGATGTCGCTTACGAGACTTTGATCTACCATATGGACGGAGGACTGTATGAGTTGTTTACATTAGCAGAAAACGATCTGGATCCAACCGCAGGACAGAGAATCATGGATTGTGATACGATGAGCTTTATGTTAGAGGAGACAATCGATGGCACGATGCT
Source organism: Lachnospiraceae bacterium (assembly GCA_017435025.1). The sequence goes on from JAFSFU010000094.1 coordinate 3,593, forward strand.
GCACATCACACTCGGAGAATCCCGCCATGTAAACCTTCTCCTTAGAAGTACGCAGGAAGGAGGCACAGTATAGATGAAAAGAGAACGACCGTCATATGCATTCCTGATGGAAATGATCTGGGTATGTGCATTTTTCCTGATCTGTGCCTGCATCTTCGTCCTCGCTTTTGTGAAGGCCGAACAGCTGAGTCACAATGCTGAAATCCTAAATCAGGCCGTTCAGGCTGCCTCCAATGCCATGGAAGACACCTTCGCAGAGGGTCAGGCCATTGATGCCGGTATATACGACACAAACGATTATACTCTCGAAATAGAAACATCCGAAGATAACGGACTGCTTTCTGTTGTTGTTCGGGTAGTTTCCGCACAAGATGGCAGTATTCTTTACACTTTGGAGGGTGCTCATGCCATTCCGAAAGGAGGCGCTGCATGAAAAACCGCATTACCATAGGAATCTCATCCATAGTCCTGATTTTCCTGATCTTATGCCTTTCCGTGTTTAGCCTGCTCAGTCTCAGTGACGCGAAAGCTGCAGTAACTTATGCCAATAAGTACGCAGATTCCGTTCAGATTTATTACCGCGCCGATACTGTAGCACAGACATTTATCCGCGACTATCGGAACTTGTATACCGAAACGAAAGATGTATCCGAAACACTTTCTTCGCTTGCAAGCACTCTTCCGACCGACGGTTGGAATTCTTACGACGGAAATGATACGATCGTTTGCGAAATCCCCACAGAGTCAGGTCAAACACTCCATTTGGAAATGGATTCCACAGGAGATACGATTTCCTCTTATTATATTTATAACAGCAGTGAATATGTGATTGATACCCAGCTTCCGGTCTGGACCGGAAATTAACCGGGAAGAAAGGAACAATTATGCCAGAATCTGCAGAATCTATTTTGAAAAAAGCAGTTGATATGAATGCATCGGATATTTTCATGATTCCGGGTATGCCGATTTCCATGAAAATCAACGGTGATATTCATCCCATCGATGATGAAAAAGTCTTTCCGGATGCGATGGATAAGCTGATTGAAGAAATCTACACACTTAGCGGACATCGCAACATTGCCTCGGTGCGTTCCGACGGAGATGATGACTTCTCCTTCTCGCTCCGCGGTCTTGCCCGATTCCGCGCCAGTGTCATGAAACAGCGCGGCTCACTCGCGGCAATTATTCGTGTAGTTCGTTTTGAACTGCCAAAACCAGAAACACTCGGTATTCCTCAAGGTGTACTGAACATTGCATCTTTAAAAAAGGGTCTTGTTCTTGTAACCGGTGCTGCAGGCAGTGGTAAATCCACGACTCTCGCCTGTGTCATTGACAAGATCAACCATGAACGCAGTGACCATATCATCACCTTAGAGGATCCGATCGAATACCTTCACCGCCACGATAAATCTGTCGTTACCCAGCGTGAGATTGGTCAGGATACAGAAAACTATGTCAGCGGTCTTCGCGCAGCACTTCGTCAAGCACCGGATGTTATTCTGCTCGGTGAAATGCGCGATTATGAGACAATTCGAATTGCATTGACAGCCGCAGAGACCGGTCATCTGGTAATTTCCACCTTACACACCGTCGGTGCTGCGAACACCATCGACCGTATTGTGGATGTTTTCCCGGCTAATGCTCAGCAGCAGATCCGCGTGCAGCTTTCCATGGTACTGCAGGCTGTTATTTCCCAGCAGTTACTGACGACCACATCCGGCACACTGACACCGGCGTTTGAGATCATGTATCTGAATAATGCGATCCGCAATATGATCCGTGAAAACAAGATCCACCAGATTGACAACGTCATCTCGACCAGTATGTCTGAAGGTATGGTCAGCATGAACAACAGTCTTTTAAAATTACTCCGTGAGGGTAAAATTGATAAGCAGACTTGTATCAATTTCAGTTCTGATCCGGAACAGATGCGGATGCGGCTTGGGTAACGGAAAGGAGTGTATTTTATGAATACGATCACGATTAAATGGCACGGCCATTCCTGTTATTCAGTTACAACTGATGGCTATACCATCGTTCTCGATCCATATGCACCAGATTCGGTTCCTGGACTCGCACCGCTCACTTTAACTGCAAACCGTGTACTTTGCAGCCACAAACACAGCGATCACGGATATGAGGACGCAGTGACTCTGACCGAATGCGAGTCAAATCCGTTTAATATTTTAAAGATAGACACCTGGCATGATGATGCAAACGGTTCCCTTCGCGGCGAAAACCGGATCCACATTCTGGAGGCTCATGGACTAAAGATCGTTCATCTGGGCGATCTTGGATGCATGCTCACCGCACAGCAGATGGATCAGCTGAAAAGAACCGATGTACTGATGATCCCGATCGGCGGTTTTTATACCATCGATGCGAACCAGGCACTGGAGATTGTTTCAAAGCTGTCTCCGCGAATCGTCATCCCGATGCACTATCGCTCCGACAATTTTGGCTATCCGGTTATCGGTCGTCTGGAAGATTACACTTCCCATTGCAAGGATATTGTAATGCATAACAATAATACCATTATGATTGATAAGCATACAAAATCCCAGACAGCCGTATTAGCCTTATAATTCGATTCTTAAATAGAAATGAGGACATTCCACGTCAGAACTGACCGGATATGTCCTCATTTCTATTTCCATTCTTATTTCTAGATATGTCTTCTCCATTCTTCGAGACGATAGTCCTGTTCCTTTTTCGCCTCTTCCAGTTCTGCCAGCATCGCCGGAATATCCTGATTCAAGGTACCTGCAAGAACCACATAGTTGGATGCGTGGTTGGTACGGAAGATCGTGCCCGGTGAATCCACATGAGTCAGGAACAACTCCATCTCCTCCACAATTTCATCCGGTGTGATCAGTTCCATCTCACCGCGCTTTACTTCCTCGTTCATCTGTGTGCCTTCGTACAGACGCAGAGTCAGGAAAGAAGCGTACTCCGGATTCATGCCTGTGATCAGTTCCGCAGACTTGATCGCATGTTCCCGGATTCCCTTTCGTCCGCCAAGACCGGAGATCAGCGTCACGGATGTTTTTAATCCGCATCGCTTCAATTTCTGACCGGCAGTGATGATTTCTTCCGCTGTCACATCCTTTTTAATATGTTCCAGAACACGGTCGTCTCCGGATTCCGCACCGAGATAGATCAGCTCCAGACCGGCTGCGGCCAGCGCTTTCAACTCTTCTTCTGATTTTCTATGGACATCTTTGGCGGTTCCATAGGAAGAAATTCTCTCCACGTACGGGAATTTTTCATGAACATAAGCCAAAAGTTCCAACAAAAGGTCAGTCGGTACCACAAGTGCATCGCCATCCGCAAAGAACACACGGCGTACCCTTGTGCCGTACACTCTGTTACACTCATCCAGATCCTGCATGATCTCCTCTTTTTTGCGGATACGGAATTTCTTTTCACGATACATGTTGCAAAATGTGCACTTGTTGTGGGCACATCCGATGGTCACCTGAATGATCAGGCTGTACGCCTCACTGGGCGGACGATATAACGTTCCCTCATATCTCATCATCGATCCTCCATTTTCTTCAATGCAGACTTTAAAAACTGCCAAGTCGGTCCAATTTCTTCATGATATCTGCCGACCGGTCCTCAAAAAGCAGGCTCTTATTATATTGATAATACCGCTCGCACTCATTATCTGACAAGAACTTTACTGCATGGTAGCTGGTGTTTAACTCCGTGATAAAGATAACCATCTCCTGGCTGTCGCCGTAAGTTCCTTCCATAAAATCAAACGCATACTCCAGCATCTGCAGTGCTTTTTCGCACTGTTCTTCATATTGCTGTCTTTCTTCGCCAAACATGCCTGCAAAACGCGCAAATATCTCTTCTCCGTCTGTAAGATTCTCTGCCTTCGCTGCCTGGAAATAACGGTTCATCGTATCTAATACATCGCGATACCGGTACTGCTCGCGTCTTGTGAGCAATCCCGCTTTTTTCTTATGATCAAACTCCGTCTGCAGTTCATCGGATACTTCTGCAAACAGCTCAAACGGGGTCTTTTCAGCACTCTCCTGTAACATACCCTTATACGCTTTCAGCTTTCCAAAAAGCATTTCCAGATATTCTTCCATATTTCCCGCTTTTCCAAACTCTACGTTCAGTTTCGCCAGAAGCAGACCGATCACGGAAATCTTTTCGTCAAAGGATGCCTTCGCTGCCAGTTCCATCAACCGCTCATTTCTCGTACCCTGCAGCACCTCATCAATCTGATACTGAGACTGGTACTTATAATAAAGCTCCAGATAGTTGGCAAAATCCTTCGCGATCTTGGCATGCTGAATATACTGACTGACCACCTCGCGGTCACAGTTCAACCCAATCTTTTCATACACTTCCAGGAATCGGGACAGATCCTCCCAGCCACGCGGCGTAGCAAATCTGCGTCCGTCCACAGTCGTCTCTACCTGATAAAAATACTGAGGTTTTGCAGTCAGATAGGATACGATCGCCGGATGAATCTCCGCCTGCTTCGCATATTCTTTCCAGACAGCAAACTCTGCCTCCACATCGATTCGTTTGATTCGGTCCAGGGTCGCAATATCAAAATCTCTTACAGACTTATTATACTCCGGTGGATTGCCGGCAGCCGCAATGATCCATCCATCCGGAATCTTATGATTTCCAAAGGTCTTGTACTGCAAAAACTGCAGCATCGCCGGAGCCAGTGTCTCCGACACACAGTTAATCTCATCAATAAACAGAAGGCCTTCTTTCAAGCCGGTCTCTTCCATTTTATCATAGATCGCCGCTACGATCTCACTCATGGTGTATTCTGTCACATGTTTATCCACACCGCCATAGTTCTTTTCAGAAATAAACGGCAGGCCGATCGCACTCTGACGGGTATGGTGGGTGATCGTGTAGGATACCAGACCGATCTGACATTCTCTTGCCACCTGCTCCATGATCTGTGTCTTGCCGATGCCAGGCGGTCCCATCAAAAGTACCGGTCTCTGACGCATCGCCGGGATCTCGTATTCTCCATGGCTGTCTTTCGTCAGATATGCACGGATCGTATGTTTAATCTCTTCCTTCGCCCGCTTAATATTCATTCTTTATCTCCTTCACCTCTGTGCCAAGTTCCTCCGGTGACAAAATGATCTTGATCGCCCACGGCGGAACATCCACATCCGAGTAATTATCTTTCATAAACACAAACGCTGTATCATACACCGGCATCTTCACCGGAAAAACACCATATCCATCCGTAAAGTAGATCAATCCTTTCAGGCTGCGGAAACGCTGCTGCTTCACCAACTGGTCCACATACAGAAACGCCGGTCGAAAATCCGTACCCCCCATACCGTGAAGCTGCAGATTATCCATATATGCCTGCAATTCTTCGTTGTTGTGGACCGTCACATCCTCGCGCACCTGATCGTCGCACTGAATGATATGGATATTGACCTTCTTAAAAAAGCTTTCCGACTGGGACAAAACGGAATAAGTCTCTTCCAAAAACTTCCGCACCAGATCGCCTGAACAGGACATGGACGTATCAATAACAATAACAAAATCTTCCACCCGTCGGATCTCTTTCGTCTCCAGGGGTTCGATCAACGGCATGTTCCCGTAAAGTTCCATTCCGTAATTGTAAAAAACATAGTCAAAGGCATCCGGGTCCACCTGTACGGTTTCTCTCATCACAGAAAATTTCCGCAAAAACTCCCGGTAATCGTATCGCTCCCTGTTCTCTACAGCCAGCTGATCCAACAGATCCCGGTCATCTTCCGTCGCCTCATTGGCGAATGCTTCCATCTCCACCTGCATTTTTTCGCGCTTGTCATCCCAGTCGTTCTTATTGTTTCTCGGCTGATTCTTTGGGGACGGCTTATCGTCATCCTTTCCCCACGTTCCATGGTCGTCACGGAAAAACTCCTGCGCCAGCCTCAGATATTCGCTTTCCGAAAGGCCCATCTCCTGCAGTGCATGATACACACTCTCCGCATTGAATACGGAGATCTGCCGCTCCAAACGGCCGTAAAATTCCTGTCTTGCCGGGGACATGCGCATATGAATACACGGTCGGTACAACTTATCGATGATGGATTCCACAGCAATATCGCAGGCCAGATTCCAGTATTCTTCTGCCCGTTTTTTTCTCGTCCACATATGGCAGAACAGACAGTGAAGAATGGAATGCAGATATGCACGGTTCACATAGATCCGGCTCGTACGGTACATAGATGCCAGCGAATCCGGATCAAAGTATAAGCAACTTCCATCGGTGGCGATTCCTCTCACCGACGGGTCCGGCACAAAATAAAGAGAGCTGAGCGCCACATCCAGAAAGCGCATGGACAGATACAACTCATTTCTGGCATTTCGCAAAATCTCCATACATACAGAAATAAATTCTTCCTGATCAACCCGCTCATTGTAAATAGGGGAGCGATATCCCTGCTCCATCATGCCATGCGCCTCCTTTCTTATAGATCAAAACTGAATTTCTTCTTTTTCGGCGGATACATCCGGTGCTTCAGATCCAGTAAAATTCCTGATATCTCCGGAAGACGCGCCTCCGAGGAGGCTGCGATCAGGCGGTCCAGTTCCTCCGCCTCCAATGCAGGATCTACACGTTCTTCCATAGGTGTTGGCTCTGCAAAGTTTGTTGCCAGCCACCGGAACACCTCACCGTTTCTCAGATTCGCAAGCAGAACATCACACAAATTTTCCTGCAAGAACTGCTCATAACTTTTTTTTGCATCCTCTCGCAGTTCATATGGAAACATCAGACGATTCACCGCAATCTCTGCTGCCAGTACAATCGACTCCTCATTGGTCTCTTTCTCAAAAGCTTTGTCATACCGGTCGAACTGGATCTTCCTGTCTGCGAAACTGTATCGGTACTTCTGACCGCTGCCATGGATCGCAAAGCTTAAGTTTCTGGCCGGCGTGTTCTCAATTGCTTCATCATAATACTCCGGAAAGATCAGTCGCGCTGCCTCCCACTCATTTCCATCCCGATCGGTCAGGAAATAGTGTACCATAACACGCCCGGTAATCTCCGTCACAAAGTCACGCAGGGAAGATCTGTCATGTTCTCCCATGTGAATATATATTTCCCGGATCTTACTGCTGGCATTGAACACACCGCCGCCAATCTCCGTTGTCCCGGCATAAAAATGAAGGATCTGCAGGTTCTCGCAATTATAAAACCCATAGCGCCCGATTCTGCGAAGCGTTTTCGGCAGATAAACTTCTCTGACCGGCTGATTCGCCACAGCACGGTCTGCCAGCTCCGTCACCGGCATACCGCCGAGACTTTCCGGTATTACACAGGCGGCGCCTGGTGTCAAAATCTTTGTCACACAAGCGCCTCCGTTTTTTTCAACAAATTCAAAACCTTTTTCTGTAAATGTCATAATAATAGGGTAACCTCTACGCCAGTTTCTTCATCGCACTGTAACGATAGTAGTAGATCAGGAATGCGATCGATGTGATCGACCAGCTGATCGGATAGCTGAGAAGTGTTGTGCGCAAAGTCGGCACCATAGCTCCGGCTGTCATGATCCAGATCACACGAAGTACACAAGTACCGAAACAGATGATCAGCATTGGAACGAGGGTATCTCCAAGACCACGCAGCGTACTTGGGAATACATTGACGCATGCGTAGCAGAACCAGAACGGTGCCTGGAACAGAATAATACGCATTGCTTCATCCAGCACCATCGCGTCATCCGTAAACAGAGAACTGATCGGACCGCCAAAATTCATCACAGCGCCAGCCAGGATCGCTGTCACCGCAACCGTCAGGCCGAGACCCACGTAAGTACCCTTTTTCAGACGGTCGATCTTGCCGGCGCCATAGTTCTGACCGGCAAATGTGGTGATGGAAATGCTAAGCGCATCCATCGCCATCCAGAAGATACCGTCAATCTTTCCGAATACGGCCCAGGCTGCGATCGTGTTCGTACCGAAGGTATTTAACTTCGCCTGGATCACGATATTGGAAATGGAGTACATCATGGACTGAAGACCGGTCGGCAGACCAATCTTGATCACCTTTCGGAAGATCGGCTTGTCCAGTTTCAGAGACTTAAACTCAAACCGATAGGATTCCTTTGTTTTCATTAAAGTCCGAAGCACCAGAAATGCCGCCATCATCTGGGACATGATCGTCGCCAGTGCCGCACCGGCAACTTCCATCCTTAAGATTACAACAAATAGGATATCCAAAACAATGTTTGTCAAACATGCTGCAATCAGGAAATACAGCGGACGTTTGGAATCACCGACTGCACGCAGGATCGCTGCACCCATGTTATAAACCAGGTTTCCGATCACACCGAGGAAATAAATCCGCAGATAGGTAACGGAATAGTCAATAATATCCACCGGAGCACCCATCAAACGGATTGCCAGCGGTGAAAATACCTGTCCGATGATCATTAAGACCACACCGCCGCCAATGGCCAGACAAAAAGCGGTATGCACCGACTTTTTCACATTCTCGGCCTGTTCCGCACCATAATACTGCGATACAACCACCGACGCACCGGAGGACATGCCCACGAAAAATCCAACCAGAAGGTTGATCAGCGTACCGGTTGTGCCGCCAACGGCGGAAAGCGCCTCTTTACCCACAAATCGGCCAACGATGATCGCATCGGCAGTATTATAAAGCTGCTGAAAAAATGTACCAAACAAAATCGGGAAAAAGAAGATCAGGATCTGCTGCCAGATCACACCCTCTGTGATCCCGTTTCTTTGTGCTGTTGTAACTTCACCTTTTTTACTCATCATTCCCACCCCTTACTTCTTTATTTGGGAAAATAAATAGTTAAGTTTTAAAGCATCAGCTTGCGAAGTTCTTCCCCGCTCATTGCGGACATATAGGACGGCGGAATATCAAAAATCGTCTTGCAGCCGCTCATTCCTTCCTGTTTCATACGGTATGCGGCCCTTGCACATGCCACGATCACGGAAGATGTGAACTCCGGATTGGAATCCAGTTTCAGGCTGTACTCGATCACATGCTGGTTTTCCAGGTTCCAGCCGGTCTTTCCGCTGCGGATCACAAAACCGCCGTGCGGAAGAGATGCATGGTCACGTTTCAACTCTTCTTCTGTAATAAAATGAACGGTTGTATCATAATCTGCGAAGTAATTCGGCATAGTCACGATCTCCTGCTCAATCTTTGCCAGATCTGCACCTTCCTCTGCCACTACAAAACACTCTCTTGTATGCTTTTCTCTTGTGATCAGATCCGGTGTCTCACCGTTTCGGATTGTCTCAAGAGCACTTTCTACCGGAATTGTATACTGTCTTGCGTCCTTTACACCGGCAATACGGCGAATCGCATCGGAATGACCCTGGCTCACGCCTTTGCCCCAGAATGTATAGTCTTTGCCGTTCGGGAGAACCGCATTGGCATACAAACGATTCAGGGAGAACATACCCGGATCCCAGCCGGCAGAGATCACTGCCACATTGCCCGCTGCCTTTGCAGCCGCATCGGCATTGGCAAAATGCTCCGGAATCTTTGCATGGGTATCAAAACTATCCACCACATTGAAGTACTTTACATACTCCGGAGTCTGCACCGGAAGATCGGTCGCACTGCCGCCGCAGAGGATCAATACATCCACTTTGTCAGCCATATTTTTCGCCTCATCGGCATGATATACGGAAACGCCCTCAGTCAGGATCTTAACGCCTGCCGGGTCACGTCTTGTAAACACTGCTGTCAGTTCCATATCCGGGTTGTTTTTTACTGCACATTCCACGCCACGTCCCAGATTGCCGTAGCCCATAATTCCAATTTTGATTGTCATACGAATTTCCCTCCATGTTGTCTGCAATCTAGCTACATTTTATCAACCGGGTGGTATAGTGTCAATTGATTATTTTAATTTGGTAAAACAGAAAAGCGGAAGACATCCTATCCTCCGCTTTTCTCCTCTTTATGCCATATTAAAATTCGTATCCTTATATCCAGCAAGAATATCTGCCATCTCCTGACCGTATTCCTCGCCAAAATCATTCAGCACTTTTGCACTGATTCCCTTTCCTTCCTCACCGAACACGGCTTCGCAGACTTCTGCATACGCCCAGTAGGAATGTGCATTGTGATACTCGAAAGATCTCAAACCCTCCGGTTTCTTTTCAATCTTCATATCCGGTTTCATGCCTGCATCTTTCACGATCTGGATGCAGTAATCATGATCATGCAGTGTCTGCGGAACCAGATAGGTCAGTTCCGGATTAAATCCACGACAGATGGACGCATCCAGAACACTGCAGTATGTAAGTCCGGCTTCTTTCAGTCCCATCTTCTTAAACTGTGCATGCCACGGACAGGAATGAATATGCATCGTGTAGTCCGGGGAAACAACCGGAACTTCGCTTCGGTTCTGTGCACCCATTGCAAGTATCTCCTCGGTGTTGACCCACTCGCCATATCGACAGTATGTCTCGTATGTAAGCGGCTGACCGTCACGGATCGCACGCTGCGCCATTCGGCGGCCGCGCTGACCTGCATAGTACTGAGTTCCATGAATGAAAGCAGCTTTGCCGCGCTCGCCAAATGCTTCTGTCATATGCACAAAATACTTCGCTGCGATAAACGCATGTGTCATTTCGTTAAATCCCATTGTGATTTCCCCTTTCTATCCTTTTTAGGTCTCTGTATGAACCGATTATTTCTCGCCCAAAATATCCGACAGCTCCGCAAACTGCGCCAGAGAGAGCGCCTCGCCGCGCACCGTCGCCGGGAGTCCCATTTTCTCAATTGCCGCCAGGATCTTCTCCTTGGAATATGGAATCTCCGGAGAGTTATTCAGACCGTTCTGTAACGTTTTTCTTCTCTGGTTGAAGGATGCACGGATAATACGGAACATGTGCTCCGCGTCTTTTACCTGCACCGGCATCTCTTTATGTCTGGTTAAGCGGATCACTGCGCTTCCTACATTCGGTCGCGGGATAAAACAGTTCGGCGGAACATTCGCCACAATCTCCGGTTCCGCATAGTACTGCACCGCAAGAGAAAGAGCACCGTAATCCTTGGAACCCGGTCCCTCCTGCATACGGTCTGCAACTTCCTTCTGCACCATAACCGTAATATTATCGATCGGTACACCGCTCTCGAACAGTCCCATAATAATCGGAGTCGTAATATAATACGGAAGATTTGCTACGACCTTGATCGGACGTCCATCGTTATACTGTTCCGCGATCGCCTTAATATCAACCTTTAAGATGTCCTCGTTGATAATCGTCACATTATCATAATCTGCCAGCGTCTCTCCAAGGATCGGGATCAGATTCTTATCAATCTCCACTGCCACGACCTGTCTTGCATTTTCCGCCAGATACTGTGTCATGGTTCCGATACCCGGACCAATCTCCAGAACACAGTCCTCCTTTGTCACTCCGGCAGAAGAAATAATTTTTTCCAAAACATGGGTATCGATCAGAAAGTTCTGACCAAACTTCTTCTGGAACATAAATTCATATTTCTGAATGATTTCTATGGTATTCTTTGGATTTCCAAGATTCGCCATATTGCCTCCTAAAATTTATCACATCAAAAACAACTGTTGGTTTATTTACATTTCACTTATCCGATACAACCGTCTCGCATTCTCCGCAGTCACACGAACCACTTCCTCCGTGCTCATGCCTTTGATCTCAGCCATCGCCTCAACCACATGCGGCAAGTAAATCGAAGAATTTCTCTTTCCCCGGTACGGAACCGGTGCCAGATACGGACAGTCTGTCTCAAGCACGATCTTGTCCATCGGCGCATACTCGACCACTTCTTTTAATTTCTTACCATTCTTAAATGTGAGAACTCCGCCGACACCAAGATAATAATCCATATTCAGATACTCTCTGGCCATCTCCACACCGTAGGAAAAGCAGTGAATCACACCGCCTGTTGTATCCTTGTGCTCGGACTTCATGATCTCCAGCGTATCCTGCGCCGCCTCACGGCTATGGATAATGACCGGAAGTCCGGTTTCTTTTGCGATATCCAGCTGACGCACAAACCATTTTTTCTGTACGTCGCGCTCCACATTGTCCCAGTAATAATCCAGACCAATTTCACCGATCGCCACGATCTTTTCGTGAGAAGAATGCTCCTTGATCCACAGCATATCTTCCTCAATCAGATCACCGCTGTCGCTCGGGTGAATACCGAGCGCACCATATACAAACGGATACTTCTCCGCAAGCTCTAACGTCGTTCTGCAGGACCTTGTGTTAGCCGCAATATTCACAATCGTGCCGACACCATGTTCCTTCATACTCATTAACAGCGCATCGCGGTCCTCGTTAAAATCCTCGTCATCGTAATGCGCATGTGTGTCAAAAATATATTCCATCATCATTTTCTCCCTAGACAATCGCCGCACCTGCCAGCCAGACCGCCAGCAGATGCACCGGGTAAAAGACATAAGGCACATACCCCATCTTCTTTCCCCTCTCTCCATTGTAATTGGAAATGAAGAAAAAAGCAATCCAAGATGCATATGCATACTCATTGTGATACGTCAAATATAGAAGTAAAATTCCTGCAATCATCTGCTCGATTGGACGATAACGAAATACATAAAATATCAGTATCAACAATACTCCTAGTGCGCCATAGTCCACGTGCAGCAATTCAGCTGCCAATGCCCCCAACGCTGCAATCAGCGTCACCAAGATATTCCTTGGAAAAACATTTCCCTCACCGGAACACCAATCAGACTCTAACGCCCACTGAATCCCTCGCATACAAATTAATCCGATCAACATTGTGAACAGGGTATTCTGCCGTACCATACACCAAGCCAGATCAAACGCCACAAGATCATACGGAATCTCCGAAACCAGCGCGAAGATTGCCACTCGTCCCGCATATCGAAGCCAGTCCCGTGTCCACAAAAAGCCCTGTACCAGAAGAAATGCATAAAGCGGAAAAGCCATCCGCCCAATCAGGCGCATGGCTAATCCGATATTTCCAATCCACGGGCTCACTTCGTTCAGACCGCAGCCATAGACAATCGCTACAGCCGCGTGGTCCACGAACATCGTGCCCATTGCAATCTTTTTCAGTTGTTCCGACGTGTACCGCCCGGTCACTAGCTTACCTCAGAGCCCGGCTTCATATCTTTTTCCGGAACCATAAGCGCCAGGTTGTCCTCGTCATCACCTGCACAGAGGATCATACCTTCGGACATGATACCAGCAAGTTTTGCCGGTTTCAGGTTTGTTACGACCATAACCTTCTTGCCGACCATCTGCTCCGGTGTATACCAAGCCTTGATACCGCTCACGATCTGTCTCACTTCAGAACCGATCTTAACCTGAGAACAAAGAAGCTTTTTGGACTTCTTCACTTCCTCACACTTGATGATCTCACCGATCTGGAACTGCAGTTTTGCAAAGTCGTCGTATGTGATCTCCGGCTTCTTCTCTACATCAACAACTTTCTCTTCCACTACTTCCGGCTCATTTGCTTTCGCCTCTGCTGCCTTCATAGCTTCCACTTTCTCAAGCACTTCTTTTACATCCAGTCTTGCGAACAGGATCTCCGGCTTCTCAACTACCTTGTTGCCGCTCGGATAGAGACCAAACTCGTTCATCTGATCCAGAGTTCTCTTCTCAGCATTTAACTGAGCAAGGATCTTCGCGGATGTCTCCGGCATGAAGGACTCCAGTAAGGATGCACCGATGGTGATGGACTCAACCAGATTGTAAAGAACAGTCGCAAGACGGTCTTTGTTTGCCTCGTCTTTTGCCAGTGCCCACGGAGTTGTCTCATCGATATATTTGTTGCTGCGGCGGAAGATATTGAAGATCTCTGTCATCGCATCAGCCACGCGCAGTTTGTTCATCTTTTCGTCTGCTTTCTTAACAGCTTCCAGTACAGTTGCCTTTAAGTCAGCGTCCACTTCCTCGCAAACACCTGCATTGTTTACCACGCCGCCAAAGTACTTGTTGGACATGGAAACGGTACGGTTTACAAGGTTGCCGAGGATATTTGCCAGGTCAGAGTTCATACGCTCTACCATTAACTCCCATGTGATCACACCGTCGTTCTCGAACGGCATCTCATGGAGCACAAAGTAACGAACCGCATCCACGCCGAAGAAATCAACCAGTGTATCTGCATAAAGAACGTTACCTTTGGACTTACTCATCTTGCCATCACCCTGTAACAGCCACGGATGTCCGAATACCTGCTTCGGAAGCGGAAGATCCAGAGCCATCAGGAAGATCGGCCAGTAAATGGTATGGAAACGGATAATATCCTTACCGATCAGGTGCAGGTCTGCCGGCCACAGCTTGTTGAACAGTTCGCCGTTCTCGCCGTCACAGTCATAACCGATACCTGTAATATAGTTAGTAAGGGCATCCAGCCATACATAGGTGACATGCTTCGGATCGAAATCTACCGGAATGCCCCATGTGAAGGATGTTCTGGATACGCAGAGATCCTGCAATCCCGGAAGAAGGAAGTTGTTCATCATCTCGTTCTTTCTGGAAACCGGCTGGATGAACTCCGGATGCTCATTGATATGATCGATCAGCTTCTGCGCATATTTGCTCATACGGAAGAAGTATGCTTCCTCCTGTGCCGGCTGTACCGGGCGTCCACAGTCCGGACACTTGCCGTCTACAACCTGGGACGGTGTCCAGAAGGACTCACACGGAGTACAGTAGAGACCCTCATAGTGACCTTTATAGATGTCACCTTTTTCATACAGTTTCTTGAAGATCTTCTGAACCTGTTTCTCATGGTAAGTGTCTGTTGTACGGATAAATTTGTCGTAGGATGTGTTCATTAAATCCCAAATGCCTTTGATCTCGCCGGCAACGTTGTCAACAAACTCCTTCGGTGTGATACCTGCATCCTGAGCCTTTAATTCGATCTTCTGACCATGCTCATCGGTACCTGTCTGGAAAAATACATCATAACCCTGCTCTCTCTTATAGCGGGCGATCGCATCTGCCAGTACGATCTCATAAGTATTACCGATATGCGGCTTACCGGATGTGTAAGCGATCGCAGTTGTAATATAATACGGTGTTTTACAATTCTTGCACATTGCTTTGTTCCCTCCTGTTATTTTCGGGCTTGTACTCATTTTTACAAATAAAAAAAGCCCGTCTTATTCTTAAAGACGAGTTCCCCCGTGTTACCACTTTAATTCAGAAATGCCTCGCGACATTTCCCTCATCGGCTGCTCTTATGTCCCGATCGGTTCCTTATATGAACCATACCATTGACAAAATTCACAGTCTGACACGCTAACGGGCGCTTCCGGCATGACCTAAATGAATTTCACCTCAGCCACACAGCTCCGGGGCCATCTTCCGCAAACTGCCCGCTCCCCGCTCGCACCAACCCGGGGTCTCTGAAAGCTTCTTTTTTGCGTACTCTTCCCTTCACAGCTTTTACCATATATGTCCCTAGTCTAAACTTTTCCACCAATTTTGTCAAGGTGCTGAACAGAAAAAGACTTCCGGGAGACCTCTCATAAATCCCAAAACCCTCCATATATATGTAATAACAGGCAACGAGGAATGAACATGAAACGTCATTTATCTTATTTCATATCGGTTCTGCTCAGTTTCACCCTGGTTCTCAGCTCATGCGGATATGAACGGATCGAACAATCCACAGACAGGAGTCAACCGGAAACATCTAATACAAACCGTACTGCTGACCAGGATTTCGAACAATTCTGTATGGAAGTCTTTCGAGAGGAAATGATCACCGCCGATACCATTGACCTTCACTACACACTGACCAAACCGGATACATATGGTATCCAGCCGGCTGAAATCTCACTGGGATCCTGTTCCCTAGAGGACATGATCCGGGACCATCAGTTGCGAAAAGACCTGCAAAACCAACTCTCCGGTTTCGACCGTTCCGCCCTATCTGATAACTGGCAGCTGACCTACGATGCACTCTCAGAAATGCTGGACGCTGCTCTTATGGCGGAGGGAATGGAGCTGTATGAACAGCCGCTGGCTCCCACCATCGGTGTGCAGGCGCAGCTCCCGATCCTTTTGGCAGAATATGCCTTTCACTCTCCGGAAGACGTGGAAACCTATCTGGAACTGCTAAACCAGATGGATCAATACTATCAGGAGATCATGACTTTCGAAAACCAGAAAGCCGACGCCGGACTGGCGCCATCGGATGTCACGATTGATAACATCATCGCATCTTGCGAAAGCTATCTGATCGATCCGGAAAACAACTTTCTGACAGAGACCTTTGCCATCCGATTGGCAGACATGGAGGAAATTTCCGGCATCTCGTTGACCGATACAGAAAAAGCCAATCTGGAAAACCGTCATGTGACCGCTATCCGAGATCACTTTATCCCGGCGTATCAGATACTGATCGATGGCATGTCAGCCATGAAAGGCCGCGGACTAAATGAGAACGGTCTCTGCGGCAGTGCCGACGGAAAAGAATACTATGAATATCTGGTGCGTTCCGATGCGGGATTATCCTACACCGTTCCGGAACTGAAGCAGGCGCTGATCCGACGCATGGAGAAAGACTATCAGGAAATCCAACAACTATACGAAGCAAATCCTGATTTGAATGACCAGATCATGAAATCACGCTTCTCGCTGACTGATCCGGAACAAATTTTATCAGATCTGCAGGATCAGATGCCGAAGGAATTCCCCAAACTATCTGCCTGCGATTATGAGCTCCGCTACGTGCCAAACCAGCTGGAATCGACCTTAAGCCCCGCCTTTTATCTGACCGCCCCCCTGGACAACACAGACAGGAACATCATCTACATAAACAATGGTTATACTGACAGTTCCGATGCCCTGTATACCACTCTGGCCCACGAAGGGTTCCCGGGTCATCTGTACCAGACCGTCTACCAGCGGACCCACGCATCTTCACCTCTCCTGGCAATTCTCAGCAGTTCCGGTGCCTGCGAAGGATGGGCAACATACGTGGAAAACCTGGCATGTACTATGGACAACGGACTCTCTAAGCCGGTCGGCAGATACCGCGCCCTGATCCGTTCTTTCTCCCTTTGTTCCCAAGGACTTATGGACATTGGCATTAACTACGAAGGCTGGACCAAAGAGCAGGCAAAATCGTTCATCACATCCTGCTTTCAGCTGGATGATGCCACCGTCGATGAACTGTGGCAAACGATGATCGAAAATCCCACCAATTACCTGGACTACTGCGGCGGGTATGTGGAGATTATGGAAATGAGAGAACATGCAGAACTTGTGCTCGGCAGCCGCTTTTCTCCATTGGAATTCCATCGTTTTCTTCTGGATGTCGGTCCTCTATCCTTTCCGGTTATCCGCAGCCATTTTCAAACATGGCTGGATAACAAATAAAGGACCTGCGCAGGTCCAAACCATTAAAAAGCTCCATCTTCGGCAGTTCCCCCGCCCGAACATGGAGCTCTTCTCTATTTATGCATTTCCATTATTCTGGTATTCTTTGCTCTTAAACACAGTGATTGCCTCACTCAGGTTTAACGCCTTGCCGCTCTGAATGATTTCTTCCAGCATCTCCAAACGACGGATCGTCATAAACTCTCTGCCGGTATACACCTCGTAATTGTCTGTGATATAAAGGGCTTTATTCATCGCTGCATTGCGGATTTCCTTCAGATCCGCACACGTCTTCGCCAGATCACTCTCCATCTGGGTCAGCTCCGCACGGTTATTTCCCATAATCTCATCCGAAATGATCGTCTTCGTTACAGTCTCAAAGGTGTGGAGCGCCTCTTTTTTCTGACGCTCTGCCTGGGAAATATCCTGCTCCAGCTGCGCGATCTCGTCATCAAACTTCTCCAGATTGTAGATCGCATCGTCTTTGTCCTTGCGGATGGACTTTGTGATCTTCTTCATCTGCTTTCTGTTTGCATACATCTGGTTGCGGATCTTACGTCCTTCTCTCAGAGACTCCAGATGTTTCATTTTTGTGGAATTGCCCACCAGCACATAGAGTCCGCCAAAAATCAAGATCGTCAGTACATAGATCAGGATCAAATGCATGACCTGACGCTCCGGGATCAGGAAATAGATACCGCATGGAATCACAAGGAAACAGATCACCATCGTAAGGAGCAAGATCAGCAGCTCCTTAAATCCCTTCGTAAAATAAAGGGAATAATAAAACTTGCTTCTGCAGATCTGCGGCACATGGTCCGCACGGAGCACCGCTTTCAACTGACGCTTAAGCTCCTGATTCTCATGGATCAAACCGGAAGTATCTTCCGCGATACGCTCTTTCACTCCCTGGCTTTTCGCTTTCTCTCGCTTACTGCGCACTTTCTTTAATCGATCATTGCTTTTTGCAATCTCCGCATCATAACTTTTGGTAATTTCATCGGTACGCTGCTTCACAGTTAACGCAATCGTATCCGAAACACTCTTCTGCTTTGCTTTCAGAGAATTTTCAACCTCTGTTTCCAGATCCAGAAGCTGCTTTTCTCTCTGCTTTAACAACTCCATCTCGTGGATCGCCTGTTTCGCTCCGGCAAAAAATGCAGCATAATCGGTAATCGGTTGTGCCATCTTTCGTCCTCCTGGCTTTTGTATTTTACGAACATAATCTTATCTATAGATTACTACATATCCAACTTTCAGACAAGGGACAACTTCGAAAAAACTTCGCCTTACTACTCGTCCATTTTTGCGAATGCCTGCTCCAGATCTGCGATCAGAGCGTCTGTTCCTTCCAGACCGCAATGGATACGGATCAAGCTCTGCGGACCGCCGATGAACTCACATTCCTCATCGCTGCAGCGCAGATTCGGCATCATAACAAGGCTCTCGAAACCGCCCCAGGAACATCCGATCTTAAAGATCTTCAGGTTATCAACCACTTTCTTCGCCTGCTCAACGGTTCCGTTCAGGACAAAGCTCAAAAGACCGGTATTTCCCTTCTGCTGTTTCTTCATCAGATCGTACTGCGGGTGAGACTTGAGACCCGGATAATACACTTTCTGAACCTTCGGGTGCTTCTCAAGATGCTCTGCCACCTTCATGGCCGTTTCCTGATGTCTCTCCACACGCACTTCCATGGTACGAAGACCGCGGATCACAAGCCATGCTTCCATCGGACCGATAATACCGCCGAGAAGCTCACGGTTCTGTCTCAGTTCTTTGAATAACTCTTCATCTTTCACAGCCAGCATGCCACCGATGATGTCGCCATGCCCACCCATATATTTGGATGCGGTGTGCATAACAATATCGGCACCCAGATCCAACGGCTTCTGGTAGATCGGAGAACAGAAACTGTTGTCAATATATACTCGCGCATTGTGCTTTTTCGCGATAGCTGAAACTGCCTCGATATCCTGCAGGCTGAAT
>JAFSFU010000095.1 GCA_017435025.1 Lachnospiraceae bacterium
CGGCTCTTTACGAGTCCATTGCTCCGAAGGGAGATGAGATTTATTCCGAATTAGTAAAGATTCGCGTTGGTATGGCGAAGAAGCTTGGCTTCGAAAGCTTTACACCGATGGGTTACTTAAAACGCCGCAGATTTGACTATACACCGGAACAGCTGGAAGTATTCCGCAAACAGGTACGTGAAGTAATCGTTCCGGTTTGTGCGAAGTTATATGACAGAAGAAGAGAAGCGCTTGGTATCGATAAGCTTTACTATTATGATGAGTCTATCTCCAGTCCGGACGGCAATGCAGTTCCGATCGGCGACCGTGATTACATGGTAGGAAAAGCACAGGAGATGTACCGTGAGCTGGCTCCGGAAGCAGGTGAGTTCTTTGATTTTATGGTTGAGTATGATCTGTTTGATCTTGTGACGAAGCCGGGCAAACGTGTTGGCGGTTACTGCACATTCCTTCCGCAGTACCATGCTCCGTTTATTTTCTCCAACTTCAACGGAACTTATGCAGACGTAAATGTTCTGACTCATGAGGCGGGTCACGCTTTTGCAGGCTTTACAGCAGCAAAATTCCAGAAGATTCCGGAACTGTTCCATTCCACAAGTGAGATCAACGAAATGCATGCGATGGCAATGGAGCTCTGGACTTATCCGTGGATGGAGAGCTTCTTCGGAGAGAAGGCAGACGATTACAGAAAAGACCATCTTGCAGATGCTCTGATGGGCATTCCGTATCTAGTGAGTGTTGACGAGTTCCAGCACAGAGTATATGAGAATCCAGATATGACTCCGATGGAGTGGAGAGCAGTATGGCACGAGATTGAGAAAGAGTACATGCCGTGGAGAGCATACGATGGCAATGAGTTCTTAGAGCAGGGCGGTTTCTGGATGCAGAAACAGCACATCTTCCTCTATCCGTTCTACTATGTAGAGTATGCGATGGCTCAGATCGGTGCATTCGAGTTCTATACACAGATGAGCAAAGACCGCAAGGCAGCATGGGACAACTACTACAAGCTTTGCCAGGCAGGCGGTTCTATGGGCTACTTCAAACTTCTTGAGTACTGCAACCTTCACAACGTATTACAGGAGGGTTCTGTAAAAGAAGCTCTGACAGCGGTATTTGAGGAACTGGGAGTTTAAGTTCGAATTATTATAAAAAGATATAAGGGAGAGTCTTTCGGGACTCTCCCTGAGGTTTCGTTATGGAGAAAAAACAAGGAATTTATTATGGCTGGTATGTGGTTGCGGTAGGCTGTATCGCAATCGCGATGACGACCGGTGTGGTCAACAACTGTTTCAGCCAGTTTATTAAACCGGTCTGTGCAGATATGGGGATTACCAGACAGGAGATGAGCATGATCCAGACGGTGTTTTCTTTCTCGTCAATGATTTTTGCAATGTCCTGGGGAACGATTTCCAAGAAGATTCATTTGCATAAGACCATGTGTCTCTGTGCGGTGATGATGCCGATCGTGTATGCGTGTTATGGTTTGATGCAGGAAATCTGGATGGGCTATATCGTATCCGTTTTGATCACGCCGTTTTTCTTTATCATTTCGATGAATGTGTTCAATTATATCATCGGAAACTGGTTTATTAAAAACCGTGGTCTGGCAGTCGGTCTTGCATCGATGGGAAGTGGAATCGGCGGAATGGTCATGAATACCGTCAGCAACCAGTTGATTTTAAGTGTTGGCTGGCGTGTTGCATATTTTGTGCTTGCTGCAATTATGTTTGTACTGGTGGTTCCATCCGTTATCCTGATTGTGCGGGAAAAACCGGAGGATAAAGGCTTAAAACCGTATGGATGGGAAGAGCAGGAGGCAGAGCGAATCGCAAAGGAGCAGGCTGCACAGACAG
>JAFSFU010000096.1 GCA_017435025.1 Lachnospiraceae bacterium
CAGATGATGGAGCAGGTAAAAGAGCGTCTGGCACAGCTTAGCAAGTAATCATCTCGTCAATAAGTACAAAAATATAAGGATATGAATAAACGCCGTAGATTGGGGTGAAAATCTCAATCTGCGGCGCTTGCTGATAGAGGATATAGGGAATCCATATTCCTGTTTCAGTGTTTGTCAGTTTTCGGCGAAGAGTTTTTGTTGCAACTGAGAGAGAAGTTCGCTATGATAGAAGAATGGAGGAGGTGCGGAAGATGAGATTACATGGGGAATCAGCCTGGGAATATCTGGAGAGAATTCCATCTTATTCCAGGAAAAAGAGCAGTCTGGAAGTTGTTCGGAAATTTCTGGACCGTTTGGGTAATCCTGATCGGTCGTTTCAGATTCTGCATGTGGCAGGTACGAACGGAAAAGGTTCTACTTGTGCAATGCTGACCTCCTGTTTAACAGAAGCAGGATATTTGGTTGGAACTTTTGTTTCGCCGCATCTGGTAGATATCAGAGAGCGATTTCTTATGAACGGTGAGATGGTTTCACATGACATGTTTGATGAGGCATTTGAAACCGTCTATGCACAAATACCGGAGTGGATTGAGTCTGGAAATCTCCATCCGACTTATTTTGAGTTCCTTTTCTATATGGCAATGGTATTATTCCGGAGGGCTGGTGTTTCCATCGTGGTTTTAGAGACCGGAATGGGTGGCAGATACGATGTGACCAATGTGATCGAGAAACCGTTAGTTTCCGTAATCACATCGATCAGCATTGATCATACGGCATTTCTCGGAGACACGAGGGAGGCGATCGCGACTCACAAAGCGGGAATTATCAAGAGAGATCGACCGGTAGTTTATGACGGATATTGTGAGGAAGTAAATCCTGTCATTGAATCCTATGCAGCTCAAACAGGAAGCAGATGCCATCGCGTCAAAGATGTAGCCTATGAATATCAAAAGGGAAAACTGAAAATCTGCATTCCATATTGTGGTGTGGATGAAGAATTTATGATACCGTTTTCGGCTCCGTATCAGGCCAGAAATGCAGCTTTGGCGATCAAGGCATTGGAAGTATCCGAGCTTTCCGTAAAGCCGGATATTCTGAAAGCAGGTATCAGAAAGACCAGATGGGCAGCCAGAATGGAGGAGATTCTCCCGGGAGTCTACCTGGATGGTGCTCACAATGAGGATGGAATTCGAGAATTTCTGAAAGCGGCTCATATGATCTGTGATGCAAATTCACATCATGCTGTCCCGGCAGCACGATCAAAGACGTGGTTGTTATTTGCGGTATCTGATGACAAAGAGTACAAAGAAATGCTGAAAAGAATTGCAGAAGCACTGAAACCGGATATCTGTATGTTGTCTTCGATGGAATCCTACCGTTCGCTGTCTATGGATGAATTGGAGAAAACAGCTGCTGCGATTATGGATGAAAGAACGGAAATTCGCTGCTTCACGCAGGTGGCTGAGGCAATGAAAGAACTGCTTTCCGATAAGAGTGAGGGAGATGTGGCTTTTATTGCAGGATCTCTCTATCTTGCGGGTGAGATCAAGGCAGTGTTGGAGGAAAAACATGATTAATTTTGAGGAAGAGATCGAGCGTTTCAAGCCGAGCCTGGAGATTGAGGCAGTAAGTGAAACAATCGTAAAAAGTGACTTAACCGATATGGCGGATCTCATGATGGAAATCATGAAAGAAATAAGGGATAAATAATTTATGGACTATATGCAGAAAATCCAGTATGCAGCCAACGGTTATTATAACCGGGGACTGGAACTGGCGAAGGCACGTGATCTTTCAGGCGCAGCCGAGTGCCTGAAACGAGCCCTTCAGTTTAATAAATACCATACCGATGCAAGAAATCTGCTGGGTCTGATCTTTTATGAGATGGGTGAAACCTCAGATGCACTGGTGCAGTGGGTAATCAGCATCCATTTGCAGCCGGATAAAAACCGAGCAGATCGTTATCTTGATGAGGTACAGAGGAAACCGGGGCAGTTAGAGCATGCAAGCCAGCTGATCAAGAAGTACAACCAGGCACTGATCCATGCACAGAACGGCAGTGATGATCTGGCTGTTTTGCAGTTAAAACGAATTGTGGAAGAAAAGCCCAAATATGTAAAAGCGCATTTGCTTCTTGCTGTTCTTTACATGCAGCATGAAGATTTCACCAAGGCAGGAAAATCGCTTTACAAAGTTCTTCAGATCGATAAGAATAATAAGCGGGCTGTCCGTTATATGGAATATGTAAAGGCCAGAACAGGCAAGGCCGATGTGGAAAAGAGAAAGATGAAGAATGCTTTTTCGCATAGGGAGATGGAAGATAATGATGTGATCCTGCCGCCGACTTATAAAGAAAATACCGGTTGGCAGTCGATCATCAACATTGCTGTCGGACTGATTCTTGGCGTGATCATGGTCAGCTTTATGGTGATACCGGCCTGGGAGCGCTCATTGAATTATGAACATAACCAGGAAATGAGAAGTTATACGGATAAGCTGAATCTGGCGAATCAGGAAGTTGACCGGCTTCTGAAACAGGCGGAACAGTACGAGGCTGATAAACAGAAGGCGGAAGAGGATCTGAACAATCTGATCGGAGATGCGGATAGTACTCTGGTTCAGTATCAGACTCTGGTTGAAATTTTGCAGGCATATCGGAAAGAAGATATGGAGACTGTTGTACGTCTCTACATAGATATGGATCCGACAAAGATTACGGACGAGAACATGGTCAATGTGATGAACGAGATTCAGGCAGATATGGCGGTAAACGCTCCTGCAATCCTGGAATCGATGGCGGCACAGAGTACGGAGGCCGGCGATGTGGATACGGCTCTGCGATATTACGAAGAGTATATGGAAATGGACGACCGAAATCCACAGATCATCTACAATATGGCTATGATCTATAAGGACAAAGGGAATGAAGAAATGGCCAATCAGTTGTTTGGGCAGGTCATTATGAACTTTGAGGATTCCGAACTGGCTGCTCAGGCAAAAGAGCAGAGAGGATATTAAATTTGAATGGAAAAGAGATCTTACACAAGAAAAACTGTAAGGTCTCTTTTTGTGTTATGGGAGGAAATATGAAAACATCTTTTGGTTACGAGGCAAACGGGCAGACACTGATCATTCATCTGCCTCAGGAACTGGATCATCACAACTGCCGGAACCTCCGCTGTGAGACGGATCTTCTTATGGCAGAGAATTACATCAACCGTATGATATTTGATTTCAGCAGAACAACTTTTATGGACAGTTCCGGTATCGGAATCTTGTTAAACCGGTATAAACAGATCCATGGGAGCGGAGGTATTGTGGCATTCTATGGAGCGGGTCCGCAGATCATGCGGATTTTAAAAGTGGGAGGTGTCCTTGGGATTATGGAGCGATTTGAATCAAAGGAAGAGGCACTTCAAAGATAGGGGGAGGAAACTATGAAAAGCAGAGAAACGATGACGATGAAAATGGACAGTATTTCAAAAAATGAGGAATTTGCCAGAGTAGTGGTAGCTGTTTTTGCCACACGTTTGGATCCGACATTGGAAGAACTGGAGGATATCAAAACGGCTGTATCAGAAGCAGTAACCAATGCTGTCATTCATGGATATCAAAATGGGGATGGAATTGTAACTCTGGAGGCATCGGTGGAAGAAAATATTCTGACCGTGACGGTCAGCGATGACGGGGTCGGAATTGCAGATGTAGAAAAAGCGATGGAGCCGATGTATACAACACTTCCAAGCGAACGTTCCGGAATGGGTTTTTCTTTTATGGAAGCGTTTATGGACCAGCTTGAGGTTATTTCAGCGATTGGGAAAGGGACATCCGTGACCATGAGAAAGAAGATTGGAAGGCGAACGGCATGATCGACACCGTGGAATACATCAAACGAGCACACCAGGGTGATAAAGAAGCGAGGAACACATTGATTACGGAAAATCTTGGACTGATTTGGAGTATTGTGCGAAGATTCGCCGGCCGAGGATATGATCCGGAGGATCTGTTTCAAATTGGAAGCATCGGCCTGATGAAAGCGATCGATAAATTTGATCTGACCATGGATGTAAAGCTGTCTACTTACGCGGTACCGATGATCACAGGAGAGATTCGACGTTTTTTAAGGGATGACAGCATGATAAAGGTTAGCCGGTCTTTAAAAGAATTGGCTGCACGGGCTGCATCAGTCAGAGAAAAACTGGAGTTTATGCTGGGAAGAGAGCCGACCGTCGATGAGATTGCCGGTGAGGTCGGAGTCAGCCGTGAAGAACTGGCGGCTGCAATGGGAGCTGGATCGGAGGTGGAATCCATTTATCGTCCGTCCTACGGAGAGTCGGATGAAGGGATCTGTCTGATCGACAGGCTTGTCCATAAAGACTCAGGAAATGATGAAATGTTAGATCGAATGGTGTTGACAGACCTGCTTCATGGACTGAATCCGCAGGAGAGGCGGATTATCTTCGAACGATATTATGAGGATAAAACGCAGACGGCGATCGCAAACGGACTTGGAATTTCGCAAGTACAAGTATCCAGAATGGAAAAAAGGATATTAAAAGAGATGCGCAGGAAACTGACAGGAAAAAAATAACACCCGGAAACTTGGATAATGAAGAGGCAAATGACACATACTTGGATTAAAACCAACAAAAGCAGGTGTTGTCAAATGAAATCAACAAAGACTGTTTTTCAGATCATCATGGCGATCTTGATCCTTGTAGCAGGAGTATTGATCTGGTATTTTATGTCCTGTTTGCAGAATCCGGATGTGTTAATGGATGCTACTTTAGTGTTGAGGAGTAACCAGGTTTAGGGATGAAAAGTGAAACGGTATATTTAAAAATAGCACAGATTACAGAGGTATACAAACCGGATGTGTTCTTAAAGGATGTAGCTGAGATTCATTGTCACGATCAAGCATTGGAAGCCAAAATCAGATCCATGAAGATCATGTCATTTTCAGAAGTGGACGATAAACGTTGTCCTGTATCCGTTTATGTGGGCGATCTGATGGAGATATTGGGGTCAATTGAACGTATGGGTCAGGGGATTCAGGTAAACAGTGTAGGAGAATCTGAATTTGTTATAAAGTATCGGCCTGACGCCGGAGGGACGCTTGTATTTCAATGGATGAAAACACTCTTGATCGCAATTGTGTCGTTCTGCGGTGCCGCGTTTGCGATCATGACATTCAATAATGACGCAAGCGTCACCGACGTTTTTGGAAATATCTATGAGCTGGTTATGGGGACAGAATCGGATGGCGTGACCATGCTGGAATTTTCCTATTCTCTCGGCGTGTCATTGGGTATTTTGATA
>JAFSFU010000097.1 GCA_017435025.1 Lachnospiraceae bacterium
ATGGGCAGCGATTCTGATATGCCGATTATGGCGCAGGCAGCTGACTTTCTTGAGGAAATGGGCATTGATTTTGAAATGACAATCATTTCTGCTCACAGAGAACCGGATATTTTCTTTGACTATGCAAAGACTGCAGAAGAGAGAGGCGTAAAAGTGATCATCGCTGGCGCAGATAAGGCAGCTCATCTGCCGGGTATGTGTGCGGCACTGTTCCCAATGCCGGTTATCGGTATTCCGATGAAGACTTCCGATCTGGGCGGTGTTGACTCTCTGTATTCCATCGTTCAGATGCCGTCCGGTATCCCGGTAGCAACTGTTGCGATCAACGGCGGTAAGAATGCAGGTATCCTTGCAGCAAAGATCCTTGCTACATCTGAGCCGGAACTGTTAGAGAAATTAAAAGCATATTCTGAGAAGATGAAAAACGAAGTGGTTGCCAAAGCTGAGAAGCTTGACCAGATTGGTTACAAAGAGTATGCAGCTTCCATGAAGAAATAATTGGGAAGTAATCAAATAAATTATAAAACCTTACTATCAGGAGGACGTTATGGATTACAAGAAAGCCGGAGTAGATATTGAAGCTGGTTATAAGTCTGTTGAATTAATGAAGGAACATGTAAAGAAGACAATGCGTGAAGAGGTTCTTGGCGGCCTCGGCGGATTCTCCGGCGCATTCTCTCTTGCAAAGATTAAAGAAATGGAAGAGCCGGTACTGTTATCCGGTACAGACGGATGCGGTACAAAGGTAAAACTTGCTATCATTATGGACAAGCACGACACTATCGGTATCGATGCAGTTGCTATGTGTGTAAATGATATTGCATGTGCAGGTGGTGAGCCGTTATTCTTCCTGGATTATATTGCATGTGGCAAGAACTATCCGGAAAAGATTGCTGATATCGTAAAAGGTGTTGCAGAAGGCTGCTTACAGTCTGAGTCTGCACTGATCGGCGGTGAGACAGCGGAGCATCCGGGTCTTATGCCGGAAGAAGATTACGATCTGGCTGGTTTCTCCGTTGGTGTATGTGATAAGAAAGATATGATCACAGGCGAAGCTCTGAAAGACGGTGATGTTCTCATCGGTATGGCTTCCTCCGGTGTACACAGCAATGGTTTCTCCCTGGTTCGTAAAGTATTCGAAAATGAGATGACAAAAGAAGGCTTAAATACATACTATGACGAGCTCGGTAAGACTCTCGGTGAGACTCTTCTTGCTCCGACAAGAATCTATGTAAAAGCTTTAAAGGCAGTTAAGAACGCAGATGTTCGTATTCATGCTTGTTCCCATATCACAGGCGGCGGTTTCCAGGAGAACGTTCCGCGTATGTTAAAGGATGATACCCATGCTGTGATCAAGAAAGACAGCTACGAAGTACCGGCTATCTTCAAGATGATGCAGAAGAAGGGCAATATTGCGGAAGAGATGATGTACAACACATTCAATATGGGTCTTGGTATGATCGTTGCAGTTGATCCGGCAGATGTTGAAAAGACAATGGAAGCAATGAAGAGTGCCGGTGATGTTCCGTACGTTGTTGGATCTATCAAAGCAGGCGAAAAGGGTGTGACCTTATGCTAAAAGTTGGTGTTCTCGTTTCCGGTGGCGGTACCAATCTTCAGGCAATTCTGGATGCGGTAGACAACGGAACCGTTACGAACGCAAAAATTGAAGTGGTGATCAGCAACAATCCGGGTGCATATGCTTTGGAGCGTGCAAAGAATCATGGAGTTGCAGCGGAATGTGTATCTCCGAAGGATTTTGCAACACGCGAAGAGTTCAATGAGGCTCTGATTGCGAAGGTTGATTCCTATAATCTGGATTTAATCGTTCTTGCCGGTTTCCTTGTTAAGATTCCGGAGGGAATGATCGCAAAATACAGAAATAAGATTGTGAATATTCATCCATCCCTAATTCCGTCCTTTTGCGGCGTAGGTTATTATGGATTAAAAGTTCACGAAGCTGCACTGGCTCGCGGTGTAAAACTGACCGGTGCAACGGTGCATTTTGTGGATGTGGGTATGGACTCCGGTCCGATCATCTTACAGAAAGCAGTAGAGGTACTGCCGGGAGATACTCCGGAAGTACTGCA
The DNA here is from genome assembly GCA_017435025.1 of Lachnospiraceae bacterium. The sequence goes on from JAFSFU010000097.1 coordinate 2,091, forward strand.
GAGACGTGTTATGGAGCAGGCGGAGTGGATTTTGCTGCCGCAGGCCATTGACATGATCGCAAACGGAAGAATTTAATCGATATTTTGAGCAGACCGGCGTAATTCCGGTCTGCTTTTGTTGATAATTGGAGGTTATAGATATGAAAGTATTAATCGTGGGAAGCGGTGGACGTGAGCATGCGATCGCGTGGAAAGTTGCACAGAGCAAAAGGGTAGAGAAAATTTACTGTGCACCGGGTAACGCAGGTATTTCTCAGGTGGCAGAATGCGTAGCGATCGGTGCTATGGAATTTGATAAATTGGTTGCATTTGCAAAAGAAAAAGAGATTGATCTTACAATCATCGGTATGGATGATCCGCTTGTTGGCGGTGTGGTTGACGTATTCGAGGCTGAAGGACTTCGTGTGTTCGGACCGAGAAAGAATGCTGCAATCTTAGAGGGATCCAAGGCATTTTCTAAAGATTTAATGAAGAAGTACCATATCCCGACTGCTGCATATGAGAACTTTACGGATATGGATAAGGCTCTTGAGTATCTGCAGACTGCAAAGATGCCGATCGTTGTTAAGGCATCCGGTCTTGCTCTTGGTAAAGGTGTTATCATCTGCCAGAATAAGGAAGAGGCAGAAGATGCCGTTAAGGAGATGATGGAAGGCGGCAAATTTGGTTCTGCTGGTAATGAGATCGTTATTGAAGAGTTCATGACAGGCCGCGAAGTTTCTGTTCTCTCTTTTGTGGATGGCAATACCATTAAGATCATGAGCTCTGCCCAGGACCATAAGCGTGCAAAAGATGTTGATGAGGGTCTCAATACAGGCGGCATGGGTAACTTCTCCCCGAGCCCGTTCTATACAGAGGAAGTAGATGCGTTCTGTCAGAAGTATATTTATCAGCCGACAGTCGATGCGATGAAGGCAGAGGGCAGACCGTTCAAGGGAGTTATCTTCTTTGGTCTCATGCTGACACCGGATGGACCAAAGGTTCTGGAATACAATGCAAGATTTGGTGATCCGGAGGCACAGGTTGTTCTTCCGAGACTGGAAAATGATATTATCGATGTCTTTGAAGCATGCATTGATGGAACACTTGACCAGGTGGACTTGAAATTTGATAATGACCGTGCGACCGTGTGTGTCATTCTGGCATCTGACGGCTATCCGTTATCCTATGAAAAGGGTTTTGTCATCGAAGGTCTTGAGAAGTTTGCGGAGAATGAAGGATACTATGTATTCCATTCCGGTACAAAGTTCAACGAGGATGGCAGGTTCATCACAAATGGCGGTCGTGTTCTCGGTGTAACTGCAAACGGTGCGACACTGAAAGAAGCAAGAGCAAATGCGTACAAGGCTACGGAGTGGGTACAGTTTGAAAATAAATATATGAGAACTGATATCGGCAAGTCCATCGACGAGGCTTAAATAAAAAGTGCTCAGAGCAGCTTTCCTTTGGGTAATTATGGCAGGGCAGTGTCTGGCTGGGGTCGGGCACTGTCTTTCTTAAATGTTGGGTGTTCATGAAGCGAATAAAAGGAGGATGCCGGGATGGAAAAACAATACTATCAGTTTCATCTGACAGAAGAAGTAAAAAGAAAAATGGAACATATGCTGGTTTTCCATATGGCATGGAAGTTTTTTGTACCTGCTGTGGAACTGTCATTGTTCTGCTTTGTTGGTATTGGTATTATGTTTCATACAGGGCCGATGATCTGGGCCTTCGCAGCAGTATGGCTTATATTGCTGAGTGGATTTACTGTTTTTAAGGGAATCAGACAGAGTCATTCCATATTTTCTCTAAGAAAAGTGCTTGCCGGCGAGGAATCCCGCGTGAATTGTTCTGTGAATCCGGATTCGATTGTTTTTGTGAATGATACATATTTGGAGTCTGGGGCAACGATTCCTTACGGGGAGATTGTACGTTTGGCTTTCTGGAATCAGGATGTTTATATCGTGGATGAAAAAGTAAATCAGGAACAAAAAAAGACATCCGTACATATGATTCCGAAGGAGACATTTCGCGACAATGCAGAGTACCGGACATTGAAGAGATGGTTGAAAAAGAAGATAAGGAAGAAAGGGAGGCAGTAGGATTTGATGAGGGGCAAAACGGATATCGTTGAGGTGTACTTCTTTCCGAATAATTTTGGAAGTCTGGAGGAGTATTATGATGGGGATCCTTCGATTGCATGGGGGGAGTAGGTCGACAATAAAGGAAGATGCAGGGGGCTGTCACAATTTGTGATAGCCCCCTTTGATAATTTAGACTCACTGTTTTTGTTCCTGTTTTTTGTAGTACAGATAGGAGTACAAGGTAGGAATCAATACTGCGGTCAAAACCAAAATAAGAATTATAACAACTTTTGAATCCATAAAAATGGATAGGATCATGAGTACACCACAAACGACCCAGACTGGTCCTGCGATGCGGTGGGTTCGGTTCCAGTTTTCCTTGCTGTTCAGTGTCCACGGGAGTTTGATTCCAACCGTGTAGTTCTGCTGGCATTTCGGAAGATAATTACCAATCATGATAAAAACTGCACCGGTGAAAACAGAACCAAAAAGTTCGACGTTCAAATGGATATTTAGTGCTTCTGCGTAGACCATAATTGCACAAAACAGAGAAACGATCGGGCAGATCCACAAAATGAGTGTTACCATTTTACGATTCAGATAGCGACTCTTTGGATCTGCAGAGGTGATTGTTGCGCAAAGCCAATGCAGAGCAAGAAGAATCAGAGGAAGTCCAATAACAGCAAACCATTTGGGACTCCAGCCGTTCGGTGTTCCTTTCGCGTCCCAATGGGTGATGAGCTCACTAGGCAGTTGATTCCACAGAAGAAGTCCTA
>JAFSFU010000098.1 GCA_017435025.1 Lachnospiraceae bacterium
AATCCATCATTTTTCATATATTCATAATAGCAGACGTCATCCTGCGACATGACAAAAGCTTTTTTGCCGGGCGGAAGCATAATATTTCCGGTCACAAAAGATATATCTCCGTTCTCATCCATCTTTTCGTAAGCAATATCATGCATTTTCACCAGCACGTATCCTCGGTCATACATCTGGTTCAGGATTTCCAGAAATTCATGTTTGGTCGTCATGACCTGATTGTAACCGGCTTCATCAGAATCTCCGTCAAATGCCTTATCGTTGTCCATGATCAGAGAATGAAAAAACACATGGGTGATCTTTGTCGGATCTACGCGAACCAGTGTTGATTTCGTTTCTTCATAAGACGCGATTGCCTCCAATACAGACGGTTCGTCAGAATAATCCGATGAAGATAAGAGTTCGATCGCGCGGTCATAGTCATAACCAAGAGCCAAACGGTCTGCATCGGACAGCAGCTTGTCCAAAGGATTTATCTGCGTATCCGAATAGATTTCGAATGTTTCCGGTTCATGATCAGATTCGGAGTTGTCTTCCGAATGAACATATTCCAAAAGGGAATCCATGGTAATCGTATCTTCTGGATCATTTTTCTTTATTTTATAGATCAATATGCCAATACCGGCGAATGTCAGAAGGAGGACGAGTATTAAAATGAAAAGAATGATACGAACTCGCCTTTGACGCCGTCTCTGTTTTTGACGGCTGGAAACATATGCGTGTCTGCGGATATAGGAATCATCAAATGGCACAACATCACCTCACAAAATCTCTTGCTTCAGTATAACATACATCCAATCAGGTGTCATGTTCAATTTGTCCCGTCCATAAGCTGAAACAATAGATATTGTAAATAGAGGGGACAAGAGATGTATGAAAAATAAATGGAAACGCCTTGTGGCACTGTTGGTGTCTGTTGTTATGTGTTTTCAAACAGAACCGATTGCGGTTTCTGCTGAGAACGGACCGGAGATTGGTGCGCCTTCTGCACTTTTGATGGAGGCGAGCACCGGAACTGTGATCTATGAGAAGAACGCGGACGAAGCGAGAAATCCTGCAAGTGTAACCAAAATCATGACATTAATTTTGATTTTTGATGCGCTGCAATCCGGAAAGATCAAGCTTTCGGATGAAGTGGTGACCAGTGCATATGCAAAGTCCATGGGAGGCTCGCAGGTCTTTTTGGAGGAAGGTGAGATCCAGACGGTTGAGACGTTGATCAAATGCATTGTGATCGCATCCGGAAACGATGCCTCTGTAGCGATGGCAGAATTTGTCGGCGGAGATGAAGGCACTTTCGTCCGAATGATGAATGAACGTGCTGCTGGTCTGGGGATGGAGCATACAACGTTTGTGGATTGCTGCGGTTTGACAGAGGATCCGGCCCATGTGACAACTGCGCGTGACATTGCGATCATGTCGAGAGAGTTGATCACAAAGTATCCGCAGATTACCAACTATTCGACTATTTGGATGGAGAATATCACGCACGTCACCAAGCAGGGAGCGAAAGAATTCGGTCTCTCCAATACCAACAAATTGCTGAAAATGGCCACTAATTTTGAAGTGACAGGTTTAAAAACCGGTTCTACCAGTCTTGCAAAGTATTGTCTGGCGGCAACTGCGAGAAAAGATGGAATCGAGCTGATTGCAGCTATCATGGCAGCACCGGATTATAAGACCAGATTTCATGATGCGGTGACACTGTTAAACTATGGATATGGAAACTGCAGTTTATATAAAGATGAGGAACCGCCGGTTCTGGAGCCGGTTCCGGTCACCAATGGAGTCGAAGAACTGGTGGAGATACAATACCGTGAACCTTTTACATATTTAGGGCTTCACGGGGAAGATTTCTCAAAAATTTCAAAAGAGGTACAAATGGAAGAGCATGTGACGGCACCGATACGAAGCGGTGATGTATTGGGATATCTCGTATATAAATTGAATAATGAAGAAATAGGGCGAACTGCAATTGTGGCAGTTAAAGATATTGAAGAGGCCGGGTTTGCCGATTACTGGAAAAAGTTATGGGGAATTACGATGCTCTCGTTGCAAAAAGGAACACCATAGAGATTTTTTCATAGAATAAATCATCAGAAATTTCGGAGGATGATTATGAAAAAAGTTGTATGTAGTATTCTGGCTGGATGCATGTGTTTGACCATGTTTTCCGGCTGTGGAAAAGCGGAGTCGAACAATGTACCTGTTACATTGAATGAAGTGGCGCACTCCATTTTTTATGCGCCTCAGTATGTGGCGATCGAGGAAGGCTACTTTGAGGAGGAGGGAATTGATCTGACGCTGGTGAATGGAGGCGGAGCCGATAAAGTTATGACTGCCATGGTGTCGGGAGAAGCGGATATCGGATTTATGGGTTCCGAAGCATCCATTTATACTTATGCAGGTGGAGAGGAAGATTACTCCGTGAATTTTGCACAGCTGACACAGCGGGCAGGAAACTTTCTTGTAGGGCGTGAACCAGAGGTGGATTTTCAGTGGTCAAACCTGATTGGAAAGAAGGTTCTTGGCGGTCGTGCCGGTGGAATGCCTCAGATGGTGTTCGAGTATATTTTGAAAAAGAATGGTATTGATCCGAAGGTGGATCTGGAAATCGATCAGAGTATTAACTTTGGCCTTACTGCTGCAGCGTTCATGAGTGATGATTCAGATTACACTGTAGAATTTGAACCATTTGCGACGGGGCTTGAAATCGAGGGAAATGGATATGTAGTTGCATCCCTGGGAGAGGAATCCGGTTATGTCCCGTATACGGCATACTGTGCAAAAAAGAGTTATATGGAAGAAAATCCGGAAATCATTCAGAAGTTTACAAATGCGATTCAAAAGGGAATGGATTTCGTAAACTCCCATACTGCGGATGAAATCGCAGAGGTCATTCATCCGCAGTTCAAGGAGACACCGATTGAAAATGTAACGAAAATCGTCGAGCGATACAAGGCGCAGGATACCTGGAAAAAAGATCTTGTATTCGAAAAAGAAAGCTTTGATCTTCTTCAAAATATTCTGGAGGAAGCAGGGGAGCTTCCTAAACGTGTACCCTACGAGGATTTAGTTACAATCGAGTTTGCCCAAAATGCACTACAGTAGATGCAGATTTTTCATTCGGCAAACGTCGTTATGCAGATGCAAGCAGTACGATCTGCTGAAAATAACCGAAGAGCAGTAGAGTTTTCAGTTTGTAGTGATGCCTTTGGAGATCCTCACGTAACTGAGAAATACTCATCGATGTCGCTTCGCGGAGTTCGGTATTAGATTGAACAATCTCGTTGCGAAGGGACTCCGCAGTCTGAGCGATTTCAGCGCGCAGCTCGGCTTTGATGGACTCCGCAGTCTGAGCGATTTCAGCGCGCAGCTCGGCTTTGATAGACTCAGCGGTCTGGGCGATTTCAGCGCGAAGCTCAGTTTTCACGGACTCAGCACTTTGTACGATTTCCATCCGTAGAATCGCATTGTTTTTTTCAAATTTTTCGTCCAACAAATTACTTAGTTGTTTTAGATCTTCTGGTGTAAGCATAAAGTACCTCCTTAGAAATTTAAAAATAGTCATCATTGTTTGGAAAAAGTTTAAGAACTGATCCGGATTTGCCAGAAATAGAACTTTAGATATGCTGGCAGATGTAATGTGAAAGGTAATAGTATTGTAGCCGTTCCGGAAATGGATGTCAAGTGTGCGGAGACGTAAAAAGAAGATTTCATTTGCAGGATAAAAAAGAGACATCGTCCCGTGAAAGATTGTACGGGAGGATGTCTCCTTTGAATATCAATTATTTACCTAAAAATTCTTTCGCTGCTTTTACGATACCATCGATATCAAGACCGTAGTACGGATACAGCTCTTCCGGATAGCCCGGCTCAGCGAAGCAGTCCGGAACACCGAGTTTCTTAAGGCGAGCCGGAACGCCGGCTTCCATAAGAACGTCAGCTACGATGCTGCCGAGACCGCCGAGGATGTTGTGGTCCTCAACTGTGAGAATGTTGCCTGTCTCTTTGGCCGCTTTGATGATCGCATCTTTGTCGATCGGTTTGATTGTGTGCATATCAAGTACGCCAACATCAAGGCCAAGTTCCTCTAATTTACGAGCTGCCTGAACGGAGTTGTAAACAGCCATACCTGTTGCGATGATGGTAAGGTCTTTGCCTGCGCTCAGCTCAATTGCTTTACCGATTTCATAATCGTAATCATAGTCTTCCATGTAAACTGCCGGCTCCTCACCACGCGGGATACGGATGTAGATCGGTCCCTTGTAATCTAAGGACTTGCGGAGCAGTTTCTTCGCCTGGTTTGCATCGCACGGAGCAACCATAGTCATGTTCGGAAGTGCATTCATGATACCGAATTCAACGATTGTGTTGTGTGTCGGGCCGTAACCGGAGGAAAGCCCAGCGTGTGTACCGATCAGACGAACCGGGAAATCATTGTAGCAAACATCGTTGTGGATCTGGTCCAGAGCACGCACGCAGAGGAAC
>JAFSFU010000099.1 GCA_017435025.1 Lachnospiraceae bacterium
ATTCTTTGGTGTGGACTATCATTCTCATCTGGGAACCCGCCGTGGCGGTATGATCATCCACGATGCAAAAGATGGTTTTCAGCGTCAGATTCACTCCATTGATAATACTCCGTTCCGAACAAAATTCGAAAAGGATTTAGCATCTTTTCACGGCAGCAGTGGTATCGGATGTATCAGTGACAGCGATCCACAGCCGTTAATGGTTCGTTCCCACCTGGGTGTTTATGCCCTTACAACTGTGGGTATTATTAATAATGCAGAAGAACTGATCAATCGTTATTTCTCTGATCATGGTCATCAGTTTATGGCAATGAGTTCCGGCAAAGTTAACGATACGGAATTGGTCGCAGCACTGATCAACCAGAAAGATGATTTTGTTTCCGGCATTCTTCATGCGCAGGAAATGATCAAAGGTTCTATGACACTCCTTATTCTGACTGATAAAGGCGAGATCATCGCCGCAAGAGATAAGGTGGGTCGTCTTCCTGTGCTGATCGGTAAAGACGATTTCGGTCATTGTGTGTCTTTCGAATCCTTTGCATACCACAAAGTTGGTTACAAAGACGAATACGAACTCGGTCCTCATGAGATTGTTCGCATCACACCGGATAAGATCGAAACCCTTTCTCCGGCAGGTGAAGAAATGAAGATCTGTGCTTTCCTTTGGACTTACTATGGTTATCCAAACTCTAGATATGAGGGTAAGAACGTAGAAGTTATGCGTGTGGAAAATGGAAAGATCATGGCTCGTGATGAAGCAAACTATGAAGGAATTCCGGATGTTGACTATGTTGCCGGTATTCCGGATTCAGGTGTCCCGCATGCAGTCGGTTATGCACATGCAAGCGGTAAAGAATATGCACGACCGTTCGTTAAGTACACACCAACGTGGCCGCGTTCTTTTATGCCTTCCAATCAGAATGTACGTAATCAGGTTGCAAAGATGAAGCAGATTCCGGTTCCGGAACTGATTGACGGTAAAAAACTGTTATTTGTTGATGACTCGATCGTTCGTGGAACTCAGCTTCATGAAACTGTAGATTTCCTCTATGGTTCCGGAGCAAAAGAAGTCCATATGCGTTCCGCATGTCCGCCGATCATGTATGGATGTAAATATTTAAATTTCTCCAGCAGTAAATCTGAGGATGAGCTTTTAACACGCCGTACGATCAAAGCAATGGAAGGTGAGATGGGTCTTACTCACCTGGACGAGTATGCAGATCTTCGCAGTGAGCGTGGAAAATGCATGTTAAAGCGTATTTGTGATGAGTTTGGCTTTGATTCTTTAGGATACCAGTCTTTGGACGGTGTTCTGGAGGCAATCGGTATTGATAAAGACAAAGTCTGCACATACTGTTGGTCCGGTAAAGAATAAATATTTGGAATACTTATACTAAATCAATTTAAAGAGAGGTTATACGAATGGCATATTATTACACAGAACCGTCCCATACCTTTAGTGAGTACCTTCTGGTTCCGGGTTATTCTTCCAAAGAATGTACTCCGGCGAATGTTTCTCTGAAAACACCGGTAGTTAAATTTAAAAAGGGCGAAGAGTGTCCGTTAACTATGAATATCCCGATGGTATCTGCAGTTATGCAGTCTGTATCCGG
>JAFSFU010000100.1 GCA_017435025.1 Lachnospiraceae bacterium
ATTTCTAAGAAAGGGATTTCTATGAATAAATCAAACAAACTTGAAATTATTGGCGTACTGGCCATCTCATTTCTCATCACATCCTCTTTCGCGGTATCCAGCTGTCTTCCGGAAATGATGAAAACTTTCAGCGAGTACAGCCGCGCTGAAATGGAGATGCTCATGTCATCCCCTTCCTTTACCATGCTTTTGATGATCGCCCTGACTCCAATCTTATCTCGTTATCTGAGTGAGCGCTTTATGGTTATTACCGGACTCCTGACGTTCGGCATCGCAGGACTGGTTCCGGTGTTTATCGAATCTTATCCGATCATCTTTGCAGCTCGAATCTTCATGGGATTAGGCATTGGACTGTTAAATGCAAAAGCCGTCAGCATGATCGGTGAACGTTTTACCGGTGACCTTCGTTCCAAACTTCAGGGAATCCGCTGCTCCATGGAAACACTCGGTCAGTCCGCTCTTATGATGGTAGTTGGACTTCTTCTTCCGTTTGGCTGGAACTATACGTTCCTGGTATTTTCCAGCGCCTTTGTTATTTTAATCATGTATCTGGCCTTTGTTCCTGTTCGTAAGAAAACAAATGCAGATGTTGCTGAAGATTCTGCGACAGTGAAGCCGGCTTCCGGAACCTACCGTTTGACATCAAACGATATTCTGGTCATTGCAAAGAACCTGTTCCTCGGTCTTTCCCTGGTATCTTCTCAGATGATCATGTCCATTCGACTTACCAGCTACATTGTAGAAAACGGAATCGGAACATCGGTTGACGGCGCGAATATCCTGAGCATTTCCGTATTCTTTGGATTTATCGGAGGTATTTTCTTTGGCAGACTGATGCAGCTTTTCCGTCAGCGTCTGCTTCCGCTTACACTCTTATGTATTGGCGGCAGCCTGGCATGTATTGGTTTCTCCGGTTCTCTGACCATGATCCTGATCGGAGCCTGCCTTGCAAACTTCTTCCTCACGATCGGACTTTCCTTTATGTTCAACGGTCTGTCTGATCAGGTTCCGGTTGAAGCGCTTAACACAGCAAATTCCATGGTACTCGTTGGATGCAATCTGGGTGCTTCCATCACTCCGTTCATCCTCACACTTATCAGTATGATCAATCCGGCATTATCCACCTGTTACATTCTTTACGCTGCTGTATATGCTGTGTTTGCTGTTCCGCTCCTGGTTCGCACCAGAAAGAATGCTTAAATTAAAAACCTTAACAGAAATTACATACAGGCCAAACATGGCAGAAAGGAACCACAATGACAGAAGAAGCTATCAAACAGAGAATTGACACCGGCCGTCGCTTTATGGCTCGCTGGTCCCAGCCGGGAGACGAGACATTTGAGTCTGACCAGCAGAAAAAACTCCCGCAGCCGCCGCTTGTAAAAGCACCGATGCGCGAAGCTGCGATCGAACTCCCCAAAAACTTCGAAGACCTGAAACTCACCAATGATATCTTGAGCGTGATCAACAACCGCAAGAGCAGCCGTGTATACACTCAGGAACAGATGAGCCTCTTAGAACTCTCTTACCTTTTATGGACGACCCAGGGCGTAAAAGAAATCCGCGGCAGAAGCTATGCAACGCTCCGTACGGTTCCGTGCGGCGGCGCCCGCCACGAATTTGAGTGCTATATGCTGCTTCAGAACGTGGAAGGTCTGGAAGACGGCTCATACCATTACCTCCCGATGGAGCATAAGATCGAAATGCTGTATACAAAAGCCGAATTGGAAGAAAGACTGGGTATGCAGTTCCGCGATCTGATGGCTGCC
>JAFSFU010000101.1 GCA_017435025.1 Lachnospiraceae bacterium
ACATCCATCTACGATGTGCCGAAGGAGACGGAGTGTGTGATCACTCTTGGCGGTGACGGCACTTTGATCCGTGCAGCCAGAGATCTGGCCGGCAGCGGAATCCCGATCATCGGTATCAACCTAGGCGGTCTCGGTTATCTGACCCAGATGGGACGTGAGGGTGATGTGAGAGAACTGTTGGACGCACTTTTGTCTGACCATTATGAGATTCAGGAGCGGATGATGTTATCCGGAAAGGTGTTTCATGACGGCCAAATGATCGCGGAGGATATTGCGTTAAATGATATCGTTCTGACCCGAGAAGGGGATCTGCGCATTCTGAAATTTAAAATCTATGTGGATGGTCAGTTCTTAAATGAGTACAGTGCGGATGGTATGATCGTGGCAACACCGACCGGATCAACGGCGTACAACCTGTCGGCCGGCGGTCCGATCGCTCAGCCTGACGGTGAACTCCTGATCCTGACACCGGTATGTCCGCATACGATGACGTCAAGAACCATCGTTTTGGGACCGGAGAATCAGGTGCGAATCGAGATTTCCATGACCAGTACCGGCAGCCAGATCGCATCTTACGATGGAGACACCCGTGTGCAGATGATCAGCGGGGACTATATTGAAGTAAAAAAATCGGACATGGTGACCCGAATGGTAAAATTGGATCACAGGTCTTTCCTTGATATTTTAAAACATAAAATGTACGAAGCATAGAAAACTGAGCAGCGCAAGGGGACGCTGCACGGATATTGTGTGTGGGATTATGAAAGGGGTAACAAACATGAAGGTAGACAGACACAGTAAGATCGTGGAACTGATCGGAAAATATCAGATTGAGACCCAGGAAGAATTGGCCTCCTATTTGAGGAACGAAGGCTACCAGGTAACACAGGCAACGGTATCCAGAGATATCCGTGCTCTGAAATTGACCAAAGTTCAGAAAGATAATGGTCGTCAGTGTTATGCGGTGATGCAGCCGCAGCGAGATTTCAGCGAAAAGTATCTCCGTATTTTAAGAGACTGTTACGTTTCTATGGATATGGCTCAGAATATTCTTGTGATCAAAACGGTATCCGGTATGGCGATGGCTGTTGCAGAGGCGATTGATGTGATCGGTTTCACGGAGATCGTGGGCTGTATTGCCGGAGACAATACGATCATGTGTGCAGTCCGCAGTGTGGACGATACAATCCTTTTAATGGATAAATTGAGAAAGATCATTTCCGAATAGAGACGGAAATGAAAGAATAGAGGTGGGTATATGCTGCTTGGCTTACATGTAAAAAACCTGGCTTTGATCGAGAAAGCCGATGTGGAATTTGCTGAGGGCCTGAACATACTGACCGGTGAGACCGGTGCCGGAAAATCAATCATCATAGGATCGGTTGGATTGGCATTGGGTGGAAAAGCATCAAAAGATATGATTCGTCAGGGAGAAGAAAGTGCCTATGTGGAACTGGTCTTCTCCGTTGACGAGGAAGAAAAGAGGGAGGCTCTTGCCGCCCTCGATATTGTCCCGGACGAAGAGGGACTTCTTATCATTTCTAAAAAGATTACGCAGACGCGAAGCACCAGTCGAATCAACGATGAGACGGTGACGGCTTCCAGGCTTCGCGCGGTGACGGGTCTGCTTCTTGACATGCACGGTCAGCATGAGCATCAGTCCCTTCTGCATAAGCAGAAACATTTGGAAATTCTGGACGAATATTCGCGGAATGAAACGGAACAATTGAAAATGAAAGTGGCAGACGGGTATAAAAAGTACCAGTCTCTGAAAGATGCACTGGCCGGATTTTCTCTTGATGAAGAGGGAAGACGGAGAGAAGCGGATTTTACACGTTTTGAGATTGAGGAAATCGAGAATGCAGGACTTCGGCCGGGTGAGGAAGAGGAGCTTTCGGCCAGATACCGGAAGTTTGTCCATGGACAGAAGATTGCAGAGTGCATGCAGTCTGCATACCGGGCGTTGGATACCGATGAGATTGGTCGGGCGCTGCGGGAAGTGGAAAGTGTCGTGCGTTACGACGATGCATTGGAGGATATTGCAGCCGGACTGGCCGATGCAGAAAATATTTTGAATGATCTGAATCGTGCGATTTCCGACTATATGCATGAAATGGAGTTTGATGAGGAAGACTTTAGAGAGACAGAACAGCGACTGGAGCAGATTCGCAGCCTGATGGCAAAATACGGAAATACAGAGGAAGAAGTATTAAAACGTCTGGAGGAGAAAAAGGCGCGTCTTTTAGAGCTGGAACACTACGATGAACTGGCAGCTGAGGCGGCTGTGGCGTTTGCAGCGCAGGAAAAAGAGCTGAATCGTCTCTGCGAAGCGTTGTCAGATGCCCGAAAGAAGGCCGCAGTTGTATTAGAAGAACGAATCCGTGAGGAGCTTCTCGATCTGAATTTCCTTCATGTAGAATTTAAAATTGAAATTCGTCGTGTGGATCATTTTACGGTGATCGGCTTTGACGAAGCGGAGTTCCTGATTTCCACGAATCCTGGCAGTAGTGCACCTAGACCGCTCGGTGAGGTTGCATCCGGCGGTGAGCTTTCCAGAATTATGCTGGCGATCAAGACGGTTTTAGCCGATACGGATGACATTCCGACACTGATCTTTGATGAGATTGACACCGGTATCAGTGGACGTACTGCGCAGATGGTTTCTGAGCGTCTGTCTTATATTGCGAAGAAACATCAGGTTTTATGTATTACGCATTTGCCGCAGATCGCAGCGATGGCAGATACGCATTTTGAGATCAAAAAGATGGTGGAGAACGGACGCACCGTAACAAAAATCCATAAATTAAAGGAAGACGAACAGTTTGAAGAACTGGCGAGACTTCTCGGCGGCGCAGAGATTACGGAGGCAGTTCGAGAAAATGCAAGGGAAATGAAGCGACTGGCTATGGAGAGAAAAGCCATCTAAAAACTGACAGGGTGAAAATTTGATACAGACACATACTAGGAGAGGAGCAGATAACTGCCCTCTCCTTTGTGTATTTCAGGGATGATCGGGGCAGAATCAAGAAACGAGGAGGTTTTGCCGTGATAAGGAAGAATAGACTGCGTCGCATTTTCGTCTGGCTGTTTTGGATCACCCTGATCTTTACCATTGCATTTAGCCTGACTTATATATGGCTGTCTGTACCGGACCATCTAAATCTGGTGGTCAGCGAAGAAGAAGTGTTTGAATTCGAGCTTCCTCCCGGAGTGACCTTCGAGAGTGAAAGCGAGGAAGTGGTTCTGGGCAATGGATCCAATATTCCTGAGGGACAAGTACGGATTCAGACGACCAAACCATTGTCTATGTGCGGAACAACCCAGGGACATTATCAAATCGGCATGAAGCTCTTTGGACTCATTCGCATGAAAGAAATCCAAGTGGATGTGGTTGAAGATTCCTATGCGATTCCCTGCGGGACACCGGTGGGAATCTATCTCCAGGCGGATGGTGTGATGGTCATTGGGACCGGTGAGATTACCAGTGAAGCCGGAAATGTGGTGGAACCGGCGTTTGGAATTCTGCGATCCGGTGATTATATTGAGAAAGTCAACGGCGAACCCATGGAAGACAAAGATGCTCTGATTGAGGCGGTCAATGCATGCAATGGAGATGCCGTACATTTGGAAGTGCGGCGTGACGGGGAACTGATGAAGATCGATCTGGAGCCGGTTTTATCGTCGGACGGAAGTTATAAGCTTGGCGCCTGGGTGCGGGATGATACCCAGGGAATCGGTACGATGACCTATGTAGACATGAATGGATCCTTTGGAGCCCTTGGCCATGGAATCAGCGACAGTGATACCGGACAATTGGTACACATTCGAGAGGGTGAGCTCTATGAAACAAAGATTGTCGGGATTGAAAAAGGTGAAGCCGGAACGCCCGGGGTCATGGCTGGTGTCATATACTATGGAAAAGGGAGCGAGTTGGGTGATATATCGGCAAATACAGACGAAGGGATTTTCGGTCATGTAAACGAAAAATTCCTGCGGGAGATTGGCGCAGAGCCAATTCCCATCGGATTTCGGCAGGATGTGAAAAAAGGACATGCTGTGATCCTCAGCAACGTGTCGGGGGAGGTGAGAGAGTATGATGTCGAGATTCAAAGAGTGGATCAGGCGCCTGTTCAGAAGAACAAAGGTATGACCTTAAAGATCGTGGACGAGGAACTTTTGGAGCTGACCGGAGGAATCGTGCAGGGAATGGGAGTGATTGATAATAGGGACAACACAAAAAAGCCCGAAAATAAGGGATTTTCGACAGTTACCCTAAATTGACCCCTTACATCGGTGTCTGACCAACACCGGCACATCAGGATTGAAGATCCGCTATGACAGAGGAACATCAGCCAAGAAAGACAATTTCATAGAGGAACATCAGGATTTACAGCCGGTTCCCGATAGAGGAACATCACAACTAAATACGGATTTTCCATAGAGGAACATCATACATAGAGCGTTTATTCGCCCCTTCGCACGGGGATGGATGGACGCTCTTTTTTTATGCCCAAAATTCATTGGGTAAATCTGAAAGATTGGAGGTTGCGATTTTGAGTGGGATTACTTATTCCCCTGACAAGCCAAAGGACTGCCACTTTTGTTACTACTGGAAGAACAATAAAGTCGGCTGCAAACTTGGCGTTGAAAAATGCTATTACCGTGTAACACCCAAGAAAGCAGTCAGCGAATGTGATGGCTGTCCATACGGTAGAGCCAGTCCCTGTATCGGTTGGTGTACCAAGCGAATCTTAGAGGAAATGGGCACGAACCATTTCGGGAAACGAGGTGGTGACAATGCGTGACGTTTGATTATTTTTATGGGCAGCAAGCAGAACTGTTCTCATTCTACCGTGTTCCCAAAGTGCTGTTTACTGATGATAGCTTCTGGAATGTTTCAACAGACGCAAAGCTGCTATACGGCATTTTACTTGACCGCATGAACCTGTCAGCCAAAAACGGTTGGCTTGATGAAGAAGGTCGTGTCTATATCATATTCACGATTGAAGAAATCAAAAGCTCTTTAGGATGTGCCGAGAAGAAAGCGGTAAAACTATTGGATGAGCTTGAAAAGAAATGCGGTCTGATCGAACGCAAACGACAAGGGCTTGGAAAGCCTAACCTGATCTATGTGAAGAACTTCGTTTCAGGGGCTGTGGAAAGACAATTCTTGAATTGTCAAAATGACAATTCTGGAACTTTCCAAAACACAATTCAAGAACTGTCAAAAGCACAAGGTAATAATACTGATATAAAAAATACTGAATTTAGTGATACTGATCCTTTCCTTTCTTCCGCTTTTCACGGACAGGAAGCCGACGGGACCGGAGAGTTCACTCGATATTATGAGTATTTTTACGATCAGCTTGAGATGGAATATCTAAAAAAGGACTTCCGGCATGATGAAGAAATTCTTGAACTGATTCTTAGGCTTATCGTTGAAGTGATGTGCAGCAATCGCAAACAGATACGAATAGCCAGCGATGATAAGCCGGTAGAAATCGTCCGAAGCACCTTTATGAAACTGGATTCAGAGCATATCAGGTTCGTTGTAGACCGTTTCAAAGAGAACACAACTGAGGTTCGCAATATCAAGCAGTATCTACTTGCTTCGATATACAATGCCCCGTACACCATTGATGCCCATTACGATGCACAAGTAAGGCATGATATGGCTTCGGGAAAACTTGGAGGGAGGTGGTAGAAATGAAGTTCAATAACAAAGGAAAGCGAGGTGAAGATAATTGTCGAAAAAAGCGACCGTCATCGCAGTAGTAAACCAGAAAGGCGGTACGGGTAAAACAACGACCTGTGAAAACCTTGGTGTAGGGCTGGCTATGGAAGGAAAAAGGGTTCTTTTGGTAGATACAGATCCCCAGGCATCCTTAACAGTCAGTCTGGGCAATCCGTTTCCTGATGAGTTGTCACCCACGCTTTCGGACATGATGGGAAAGGTCATCACAGAAAAACCTATCGCTCCGGGAGAAGGAATCTTGAAACATCCTGAAGGGGTGGACTATATGCCCGCCAATATCGAACTGTCAGGTTTGGAGGTTTCTCTGGTAAACGCCATGAGTAGAGAAACAATCCTCCGACAGTATCTGGATACGGTCAAACAGAATTATGATTTCATTCTTCTGGACTGTATGCCCTCTCTTGGTATGCTGACCGTCAATGCGTTGGCAGCTGCCGACAATGTGCTGATACCTGTTCAGGCGGCGTATCTTCCCGCAAAAGGTTTGGAACAGTTGCTTGAAACTGTCAACAAGGTAAAAAGGCAGATCAATCCCAAGCTGAAAATCGAAGGTATTCTTCTGACAATGGTGGACAGCAGAACCAATTACTCCAAAGACATCAGCAATCTTATCCGTGAAAGCTACGGTGGTAAGCTGAAGGTCTACAAGACAGACATTCCCCGTTCTGTCCGTGCAGAGGAAATCA
>JAFSFU010000102.1 GCA_017435025.1 Lachnospiraceae bacterium
CACCAGCTCCACCGATGCAATTTCACCATTGTCATATCGCGTCTTCAGGTCCTCGGCCAAATCTTTACAACCGAACGTCGGCTTATCGTAACACTTTGCATTCCGATCAGCACATAATTCTCTGAGTTCAGAAATGATCTGCCAGCCGTCAGTATCCTTCACACAATGCATCACCGGAAGATTCTTGCCTTCCTGTGTTTCCATATAGTTATTATAATGTGTATCACGGGTAAAAATAACTTCCCCTTCAAATTCCTTTACCTTATTCACGACTGCTTCCACAATCGCCACAGCTTCCTTCGTTCCGAGACTTCCATCTACAAAATCCTTCTGCATATCTACAACAATCAATACTTTTTTCATATGAGTCTCCTTTCACTGCATTTTCTATGTTCTTTCGTCATTTTACTATATCGTGTGCATAAATGCAATCCTTACCCCTCTTGACAAAAACATAAAAACAATTCCTGATCGATCGTGAAGGCAATATTTCAGGACGGTTCGAACCAACAGAATCCATGGATAATATTAAGAAAGCCATCAAAGAGTTATTGTAATTCTTATAAAAAGCACGTAAAATAGTAGATAATATATGCAAATGGAGGTACGAATGATGAGAGAAGTTTATGAGTTTTTAAAGAAATGCGGCACCTATTACCTCGCAACGATGGACGGCGATCAGCCAAGAGTACGTCCGTTCGGAACTTACGATATTTTCGAGGGTAAGCTCTATATCCAGACCGGTAAGATTAAACCGGTCGCAAACCAGATAAAAGCAAATCCCAAAATCGAGATCAGCGGTATGGCCGATGGAAAATGGATCCGTATCACTGCCGAGGCAGTATTAGACGAAAATATTGAAGCTCAGAAACATATGTTAGATGCATATCCATCCCTTCAAGCTATGTACAAACCGGGCGACGGCAACACAGAAGTATATTATCTGAAGAATGCGACTGCGCAAATCTGTTCCTTCACGGAACCGACTGTAACAATCAACTTCTAATTTCCTTTAACAATTTATATCACATAATGAATAAAAGCCAGAGAATTTCGTAGCATGATAATCTGCTGCGAAGTCTCCGGCTTTTTCCTTTTATCATTATAATAATCTTTCTTACTTAATACCGCACATGAAACCCGTTCGCCTCCACCAGCGAAACCTGTTTCGAATCCATCCAGTCAATCTCAATATATCGGTCCGACGTCAGATGACGGAGCAGCTGATCGATCGTTCTCGAATCCCCTTGCACCTCCATGCAGACCGATCCATCATATTCATTTCTCACCCATCCACTGAGTCCGAGACCGGACGCATACCGCTGCGCCTGATAGCGAAAGCCCACACCCTGGACACGACCGTGGAATTCGATTCTGCGACGTTCAATTGCCATCTTATTCTCCTGTATCTAAATTCTCCCGATACCACTTCTCCGCTCCCGGATGAAGCGGAATCGGCAATTCTTCAAACATAAATCCGTCATTTGTCATCGAGCACATCGCCTCATGCTTTTCACTCAATTCTTCTGCACATGCAGCAAGATCTCTGGTGAGTCCATACACCAACTCTTCATCCATTGATGCATCCACACAGAGCAGGAATTTGGTTCCAAATGTGCGGATATCTCTCTCCTGCCCCATATATGTCCCAGAAGGAATCACATCGGGATAATAGAATTCATTGCCATCTAAAACTGCCTGAAGCTCTTCATCTTGATATTCTAACAATCTGGACGGATGATTCTTTGAATAATCCCAAAGGCTGCCGATCGGTACCCCGGCAAATCCATGAACTGCATCCAGTTTTCCTTCTGCCATTTCTTCTAAGCCGGAACCAATTCCGCAATTTTGAAGTACTGAATTGCTGTCATCGATGCCGATCACTTCAAAAACGACCTCTGCTGCTGCTTCCGTCGTCGATTCCTGCGGACCTACACCGATTCGTTTTCCAACCAGTTGGTTTACATAGATAATCTCCAAATCTTCCGGCACCATCCAGTTGGAAAGACTCGGATAGACGGCTGCGATCGCACGCAGTTCCTCTGCCCGATTTTCCTGGAATTCGCCCTCTCCGTAATAGGCAGCATAGGCAATATCACCGCTCACCAGTCCCAGATCAATTTCTTCATTCTGCAAAGCTCGTACATTATCTGCCGAACCGGATGAGGCACAGACATTCACTTTCATATTGTTGTCCACCTCACTGATCACATCAGCGATTGCCTCTCCTACCGGATACATCGTTCCCCCTCGGTCCGCAGTACCTATTGTCAAGATCGACAATTCATTCTGTTTCAGAAGTCCTCCGTTATCATCGATCATACCTGCAGAGCATCCGCATAACAGCAATCCCATGATCAAACCTATGCTTTTCTTTATATCAGATCGAAATCGTTTTGCACCTGATTTCATACGTTATCCCTCAATTTCATGTTCATCTTTCAATGCCAAATTATAACATGAATTCTGGTGATTGTAAAAGTCTATTTCACACGAAAACAGGCACCACCAGTTGGTGATGCCCGTTCTCCATTCTCATTATAGGGGGTTGGGGAGAGATATTATCTATGGTATTGAATATTTAAAATCCCATAAATCCAGGTGCAAAGGACATAAACAAAGGATTGAAAATATCGACCATCAAAACGGAAAATGCCGGATAAAGGATCCATGCAATATGTGCGTAACCATACTTATCCATAACTGCACGTTCATTTGCAACTGCATTGGAACCGGAACCCATGCCCATACCGATCAGACCGGCGCACATACATGCTCCGTTGTAATCGCTTCCATACATGCGGAAACCAATAAAGTATGTGAAAAGCAATGTTGCAATGGTAACTACTGCAAGAACGATCAGCATTCCGCCAATAGAACCTGTGATTCTTGTCAGGTCCATGGTCATAATGGTGATGGACAGGAAGATGTCCAGAGAGATATGCTCGATGGTTTCAATCTCTTCTGTACGAATCTTAACATTCAATGCTTCCAGTACATTTCTTGCGATCGCACCTGCAAATAAACAGCCGATAAAGTACGGCATCTCGATGTACGGGATCTTTCCAAGAAGAATATAGATCGGAATACCGCACATTGCGATGATCGTCATCATACAAACACTGTTCAGTAATGTCTTGTGATTCAGTTTTGTAACGGCATCTTTGTTGGTTCCGATCAACTCTACATCCTTCGGGTCTGCCTTTAAATTATGAAGTTTGATCAGAAGAACCGCTAACGGACCACCGGTCAGACTTCCGATTACCATTCCGAGTGTTGCAGCTGCGACGCCAATCTCAGTCGCTCCGACTGCACCCATGGATTCATAAACCGGTCCAAATGCAGATGTAGTACCTACACCGCCAGCCAATGCGCCGGTACCAATCTGAATTCCTAAAAGCGGATGCATACCGACTGCATCTGCGACAAAAATTCCAAGGAATCCCTGTAAAAGCACCAAAAGCAGAACAGAGAGTGCAATACCTGCACAGAATTTCTTACCACGATCAAGCAATGTTCTGCTGAACCCAAAGCCTACACAGGTAAAGAAAATATTCATCAGATGACTGGACAGGGAGGTCGTCCATTTCACTGCGAAAATTCCGTTAGCCTTAAGAATACTGAGGATCAGTGCTACAAGAAGACCTCCGATTACCGGCGCCGGAAGTCCCCAGTCCTGAAATGGTTTTACCCGGTTTACGATCGATCTGCCGAGGAACACCATGATACAGCCAAATCCGGTCGTGGCCAAAAGGTCCATGGTTAAAGTCATTGTCTCGAAGTCAAAACTCATACATTATCCCCTTTTCGCATGCAGGCTTTCCATTTGCCATTCTGCTGTTTATTTATAGCATATGCGTATGAGAATTCGATTGACTCACTTTTTCAAAAAAGGCCGGCACCCAATCTGGGCACCGGCCTTCCTTAAATCTCGGCAGTTTTCTGCCAATCACTTATTCACTTCTAATCTGCTTATTATTTGAAGTATTTCACACCGCTCTCAAAGATCTTCATATCCTGATCGCCGTAGATATTCTTCGCAACAGCATCACCGCGTCTCTCAGAGTGAGCCATCTTACCGAATACACGACCATCCGGGCTTGTGATACCTTCGATTGCCATGTAAGAACCGTTCGGGTTCCAGTACTCGTCCATAGTCGCATTGCCCTCAAGGTCAACGTACTGAGTAGCAACCTGACCGTTCTCGAACAGCTTCTTAAGCCACTCTTCGTTTGCTACGAAGCGGCCTTCGCCGTGGGATACCGGGTTCACATATACACCGCCAAGCTCTGCCTCTCTTAACCACGGAGACTTGTTGGAAACAACCTTCAGGTTCACCATCTTGGAGATGTGACGACCGATGGTGTTGTATGTCAGAGTCGGGGAATCCGGATTCTGCTCGGAAATCTTGCCGTTCGGAACAAGACCAAGTTTGATCAGGGCCTGGAAACCGTTACAGATACCGAGTACAAGACCGTCGCGCTCATTTAATAACTTCTCGATCTCTTCCTTAAGAACTTCGTTTCTGAATGCAGTTGCGAAGAACTTAGCAGAACCTTCCGGCTCATCACCAGCGGAGAAGCCGCCCGGGAACATAACGATCTGAGCTTTTGCGATTTCCTGCTTGTAGATCTCTACGGATTCACGGATATCTTCCGCAGTTAAGTTGCGGAATACTTTTGTTGTTACGTTTGCACCTGCACGCTCGAATGCCTTTGCACTGTCGAATTCACAGTTTGTGCCCGGGAATACCGGAATGAATACATTCGGAGTTGCGATCTTATGGTTGCAGATCACGATATTCTTCGCATCGTAAAGATCCTTCTGAACGTCTTCCTGCTTAATACCTGATTCTGTCGGATATACGCTCTCAAGAGTTGCGTTCCATGTATTTAATGCTTCATCCATGCAGATGCATGTATCGCCATACTGGAATGCAGCCTTTTCTGTTACTTCACCGACAACAGTGCAAGCTGCTGTCAGTTCAGCAACCTTGTCCGCCGGAACTTCACATACAATATTACCCCAACCTGCTGCAAATAACTGATCAGCCGCTACAGACTCATCAATCTTCACACCAAGGCGGTTACCGAACGCCATCTTGCTCACTGCCTCTGCGATACCGTTTGCTTCAAGCGCGTATGCGGATACGATCTTGCCTGCAGCGATATCTGCAAAGAGTTTGGAATAACCGTCCATGATCTGCTCATAGTTCGGGAGATCATAGCCGTCTTTTTCAATATTGAATACAACGATCTTGTTGCCGGCCTTCTTAAACTCCGGAGAGATCATTGTCTTGGAATCTGCCACATCAACAGCAAAGGAAACCAGTGTCGGCGGAACGTTTACTTCTTCGCCGCCTTCTTCCTTGAAGCTGCCGGACATACTGTCTTTACCGCCGATAGACGGAAGGCCAAAGCCGAGCTGAGCGTCATAAGCGCCAAGCAGTGCTGCGAACGGCTGACCCCAACGTGTCGGAACATCTGCCAGTTTCTTGAAGTACTCCTGGAAGGAGAAACGAATCTTCTTGTAGTCACCGCCTGCTGCCACGATCTTAGCGATGGAGGACAGAACTGCGTATACAGTACCGTGGTACGGGCTCCAGCTGGAAAGGTACGGATCAAAACCATAGCTCATAAGAGTTACAGTATCGCATTTACCCTTGAGAACCGGAAGTTTTGCAACCATAGTCTGAATCTCTGTCTGCTGGTACTTACCGCCGTACGGCATCATAACAGTGCCTGCACCGATGGATGCGTCAAAACGCTCAACAAGACCCTTCTGGGAACATACGTTTAAGGAACCTAACATCTTCAGCCACTCAGCCTTCACGTCAGCAACTTCCTTCTTTTCGAACGGGCTGCCTGCACGAACCGGAGTTTCTAATGTTACGTCTGCTTCCTGATGTGCACCGTTTGTATCGAGGAATGCACGGCTCAGATCAACGATAGTATTTCCTCTCCAGTTGATCACGAGACGCGGGCTCTCTGTTACTTCTGCAACGGTTACAGCCTCAAGGTTCTCTTCTGCTGCATAACCTAAGAATGCATCCACATCTTTCGGATCTACAACAACAGCCATACGCTCCTGGGACTCGGAGATTGCAAGTTCTGTACCATCAAGACCTGCATACTTCTTCGGCACTTTATCAAGATCGATCTTAAGACCTGCTGCAAGCTCACCGATCGCTACAGATACACCGCCTGCACCAAAGTCATTACATTTCTTAATTAATCTGGATACTTCCGGACGGCGGAACATTCTCTGGATCTTACGCTCTGTCGGCGCATTTCCCTTCTGCACCTCAGCTCCACAGGTTTCAATAGAGCTTTCTGTATGTACCTTAGAGGAGCCTGTTGCACCACCACAGCCATCACGTCCGGTACGACCACCTAAAAGGATGATGATA
>JAFSFU010000103.1 GCA_017435025.1 Lachnospiraceae bacterium
AATAATGGTAATAAAAGGCGCCTTTTAGAGTCATGCTGTATACGCCGTTTTCTTCGGTGGCGAAGCCCAGAATCTTTGCGAGCGTGAATTCCATTCCGTACATTTTCTTTAGCGGCACGCCAAAAAAGGTTTCAAAGTCTTTCGCATCGACTTTCGTGCTGTAAGCGGTCCAGAACAAATAGTAGATCATTCGCTGGCGCAAAGAGAAGCGGATCGTTAAGGACGTCGGGAGTTTTTCCTCATGAATCCGTTTGCAATATTCTTCTACAGAGAAGGTGTTGATCTTAAACTGCTCTTTTAATAAGGTGGTTGCGGAGCAGCCGAAACCAAGGAAATTGTCTCTGGTCATAGAAGAATATTTTGCATTTTCTTCACTTGAGAATGTCCAGATGGAGCTTCGGGTGTAGCCTTTTTCGAGACAGTAGTGAGTGATTTTATCCAAAAGAGTCCTTTTCTCTCTTTTGGTCATAGACTTCACAGTGCTCGAGGTGAAGGTGAAATCGATGAACGGATAAATTGCCACATGATTTGCGCCACTTTGGAATGCAGCATCAATATCTGACTTTAAATCATCGAAGGTCTGGTTTGGCAATGCGAAGATGAAATCCATGGAAACGGTTTCAAAGGGTACTTCCGAAAGAGCCTCTTTTAATATAGCAATATCCACGTTGGTTCTTCCTAAAATATGTTGAAATTTTTTCTGAAAGGACTGAATACCGATGCTGATCTTGGTCACACCGGCATCTTTTAAGGTTCTCAATACTGCTGGAGAAACGTTATCTGGATGTAATTCCACACCGATACCCTCAGTAATGATAAAATGTTCCTGAAAGGCATTGATGATTTCTTTGAGACGGTCTGCTGCGAGTGCAGGTGTACCGCCTCCAAAGTAAAGAGAGGTGGTTTCTTTTTTACCAGTATGCTGGCTGCCCACCAGATGTATTTCACGGAGCAGTGCATCTATATATAGGTCACATAAGTCCTTTGAATATTTGATTTTGCAGTAGGGGCAGAAATTACAAATGCTCTTGCAGAACGGAATATGTACATATAGTCCCAGACCGCTGCAGTCGGAATATGGCAGCAGTTGATCATATTCATTTTCGAAGGTAAAGGGTTTGGTGGAGCGTGTCAGCCACATTCTTGTAAGGTTTGTTATGATACTCATATAACTCCTAAATAAATTTCAGATAGGTGCTCAGCATTTCAACCACGATTTTGGGACTTCCCCGGAATAAAAGTGTGTATTCGGCAACGAAGAAATAACCACATTGCTCACAAAGTCCGGGAACATCAATACAGCGTCCACAGGTTGATATTTTTCCGTTTTCAATGACCAGACATTGATGGCACGGCGTTGGAAATGAATTGTTAATGAGATACGGAAATGCACTTCGCAAATTAAAAACAGGTGCACCGGCTTTCATCATTTGTTTGATCACGTTGCAGCAGTTGGCCTTTTCTTCTTTGGAGAGTGCCAGCTCTTTGGTGTCCGGGTATGGTGTATGGAAATTGAAGGAAACAGCACGGACATTTTTTGTGTTGCGGGCGGTCATGCAGACGTCTTGTATGGCATCTTTGTTGATCTGGTTAATTGCCATATAAAAACAAATATTATCGGATGCGGCATGTTTGATGTTTTCCATGATCGTATCATAGGTATCGCCGCGGATGGCATTATGCCGCTCACGGTCGCCATCGAGACTAAGTAAAATCAAGTCTGCCTCCGGCAGATCGATGGGGAATGTGCCGTTTGTAACCACATTGACGATTAAAAAGCCCATTTCTTTTGCTTCTATAACAAGATCGCGCAGCGTGTGGTCTCCATCTTTCCAAAGGAAAGTTTCACCTCCGCAGAAAAACAAAATGCGTACACCGAGGTCGTAAAGCTGCTGCATTTCATTTCGGATCTGCTCATACGGGTGGATAACTGCCGTAATATTGTTGACGGAGCAGTGTTTGCACTTTAAATTGCATTTGTCTGTGACAATGACGGTGCCAAGGATGGGATCTTTTTTTCGAAACACGATGGTCTTGATACCAAAAGTTGCAAGTTGTATAAAGGAAGAAAGTTTCATAGAATCTCTCACTTTCTTTGATATTTGGAATATTGCTTTGTTATCCGGATTTGAATTAAATCGGAGGAAACTTTTATAATTCCATTACAAGGCGGTCAATTTCTTCCCGCTTCAAGTCTCGCTCCCGTTCCTTGGATGTTTTCAGATCATTGAGTTTGTGCTGCAAAAGAGAAATCTTATTTCGTGTGGATTCCGCCTGGGATCTGGACTTTGTGATTTTATTTAATACGGTCCAGTCCACGAGGATGCTGTCGAAGAAATAATCGGCGAAGTTTAAAAAGCCGCTGATACCGACCTCGACATCTGCGGATATCTGAACATCCATCAGTTCGGTTTTATATTTTCGAAGCTTTGACTGCAGATCGCCGACCAGACGCTGGGCGGTGTTCAAATGGCTGTGTTTGGCAATGTCGCTGACCAAACCTCCGCCAGCGAAGGTATCCCATGTGCCCCAGCCTTTGGCTTTATCTAGGGAGCGGATGATTTCATTTGCAATACGCAGTGCCTCACTTCCTACGGTATACGCTTCTCGGATTTCTTTGATCTGGCTTTCGCAGTCGGCAATTTCTTCTTCCAGTTCCAGGATTTTTGCAGTCTCCGGAGAACCGGAGTGTTTGATCTGTTCCTTTTTCTCCTGTTTTAGTTTGGAAAACTGTTCTTCACATCCGGAAAGCTCCGAAATGAGAGCGCGAGTTTTTATGATTTCTTCGGTTATTGTGTCGAGCTCTGTCTGGGCGGCATCACATTTGAGCTGGGCAGTATATGCCTCCTGTCGTTCTTTGTTCAGCATTTCTTCTTTTTGATTGGTTATCAGGTAATAAAGACCGGCAAGGCTGAATTTTTCCAGCTTTTCCACATCTGCATTTTCCGCATAGGAAATCTGCTTCAGCTCACGCAGATGATCCTGAAGCTCCCGCTGCTGATCATAAAGACCTTTTAAAGTGGATTCCAAGTGCTTTTTGCGAGCGCTCTGTTCCTGCAGTTTCTGTAATTCATCGTTGAAATATTTCATAGATAGCCCCCTCCCTTTTTACTATTATAGCAGTCGTTTCTTACATTTTTTTATCTTTTTTCCAACTATATTTTGAATTTTTAGAATCTTGTAAGTCTTATTCACCCATGTTAAGATATTAGTAGAAAATAACAAAGGAGGTCCCCCTATGACGACAAAGATTCACATTGAAAATCTGCAGAAGGATGCGGCGGAAATTTTTAATTCTGGTTTTGCCTGCTCGGAGGCGGTGATTTACGCGATTCGGAAGCACTTTGAAATCGATTTATCCGATGACGCGATTGCGATGAGCTCCGGCTTTCCGTGGGGACTTGGCGGAGGCGGCTGTATTTGCGGTGCGCTGGCGGGTGCTGTGATGTGTATCGGGTATTTCTTTGGACGAAGAACACCGGGAGATCCGAAGATCAACCGCTGTTTTGAACTGACAAATGAGCTTCACGATAAGTTTAAGGCTGCCCATGGAGCAACTTGCTGTCGTGCTCTTTGGATCGGTCTGGAGAAGAATTCTCCGGAGAGAAAAGCGAAATGTACGGAAGTTGTTGTGAATACCGTGAAGATTACGGCTGAGATTTTGATTCGCGAACTGGACGCAGATGCGGCCGGAAAGTAAGGAGCATTGTGATATGAAGATTTACGATATTTCCCAGGAAGTGTTCAGCTGTAAGGTGTACCCTGGCGATCCGGCTCCGGAGCGAAACGTTTTATGCTCTATGGAGGACGGTGAATTTTATAATCTGACTGCATTTTATATGTGCGCTCACAACGGAACGCACGTGGATGCACCCCTTCATTTTGTGGGAAACGGAAAGGCGATCGATGA
>JAFSFU010000104.1 GCA_017435025.1 Lachnospiraceae bacterium
AACAGCGAGTTGTTATCGCGATTGCTCTTGCCTGCAACCCGAAAGTACTGATCGCCGACGAACCGACAACCGCGTTGGATGTTACGATTCAGGCACAGGTTTTAGAGATGATGCAGGATCTGAAGAAGAAGTTCAATACATCAACTATTTTAATCACACATGATCTCGGTGTTGTTGCCCAGACTTGTGATAAGGCAGCAATCGTATATGCTGGAGAAATCGTTGAATATGGTACTGTTCGTGAAGTATTTAAAGATATGAGACACCCATATACGATCGGTTTGATGAACTCCATTCCGAAGATTCATATTGACGAAAAGCGTTTGCAGCCGATTGAAGGTCTTATGCCGGATCCGATGGCATTGCCGGACGGATGTGCATTCTGTGATCGTTGTAAATATGCTGTTGAGAAGTGTAAACACGAGAAACCGCCGACCGTTTCTATTGGTGGAGAGCACGTTGTAAAATGTTTCTTCGCAGAAAAAAAGTTAAGGGGAGGTAGCGC
This sequence comes from Lachnospiraceae bacterium, assembly GCA_017435025.1. The sequence continues at coordinate 506 of JAFSFU010000104.1, forward strand.
GGATGCAGGAAAATAAAGAGATTTTGCGGGTAGAGAATCTTAAAAAGTATTTTTCGACTCCCCGCGGTTTACTATACGCAGTAGATGATATTTCATTTTCTTTAAATAAAGGTGAAACACTCGGTGTTGTAGGTGAGTCCGGATGCGGAAAATCTACATTAGGCCGTGCGATCTTAAGATTACATGAACCAACCGATGGAAAAGTATTTTTTGAAGGTGACGATATCCTCAAATATGACAAAAAGCAGATGAAGCAGAAAAGATCGGATATGCAGATCATCTTCCAGGATCCTTATTCATCTCTGAATCCGCGAATGACAGTCAGCCAGTCTATTGCGGCTCCGCTGCTTATTCAGGGGATTTATAAGAATAATCAAAAAGATGAGATTCAGAAAAAAGTTGATGAAATGATGGATCTGGTAGGCCTGGCAAAACGATTTGCCAACTCTTATCCGCATGAGCTGGATGGCGGAAGAAGACAGCGAATCGGCATTGCGAGAGCGTTATCTCTCAATCCGAAGTTCATTGTCTGCGATGAGCCGGTTTCTGCTCTTGATGTTTCCATTCAGGCACAGGTACTGAACCTGATGCAGGATCTTCAGGAAAAATTAGGTCTTACCTATTTGTTCATTACTCATAACTTAAGCGTAGTGAAACACTTATCCAGCCGTATTATGGTTATGTATTTAGGACAGATGGTTGAATTGGCAACACCACAGGAATTATTTGCTAATCCGATGCATCCATATACCAAAGCACTGCTTTCGGCAATCCCGACACCGGATCCGGATAAACCAATGGAAAGAATTGATCTGAAAGGTGAGTTATCATCCCCGATCAACGTTCCGGTAGGTTGTCGATTCGCAAAACGATGTGTATATGCAAGACCGGAATGCGAAACAACGAAGGTAGAGATGAAAGAAATTAGTCCGGGACACTTTGTTTCTTGTCATCTTTGCAAATAAAAAAAGAAATAATAAATAGGAGGAAAGAAGTATGAAGAAATTAACCGCATTGTTATTAGCGGCAGGCTTGGTTCTGTCATTAGTAGGCTGTGGCGCCAAAGAGGAAAATGCGCCGGCTGCTGAAGAGAAAGCAACAGAAGCGGCAGCTGCAACAGAAGCAGCAGGCCCAACAGAAGCAGCTGTGATCGATGAAAGCAGAGAGATTAAAGACGAAATTGTATTTGCACAGAGCTCCGATCTTACAACAATGAACCCGAATATTGGCACTCAGGAGCGAGCATATTCCCTGACTAACCATATGTATGATACTCTCCTCGTATATGACAGTGATATGAACATGAGCCTTGGTGTTCTGGAAGAGTATGAATGGGAAGATGATCTGACACTTGTTATGAAATTAAGAGAAGATGTTTACTTCCATAACGGTGACCAGATGACAGCACAGGACGTTATCTTTACACTTGAGCAGAGATCTGCACGTGGTTCTGCGTTCAATAGCTACATTGATGTTCCGAACATCGCTGCAAGAGATGAGTTCACAGTCGTTATTCCGTTTACATCCCCACACCAGTCCTTCATCTATCAGCTTACAGACCCGGCATTCGGTATCATGCCAAAGGATTACTTTGAGTCCGTTGGCGAAGAAGGATTTGCAAAAGCTCCGATCGGTAGTGGTCCGTACAAACTGAAAGAGTATGTGACAGGTGACTACTATAAGTTAGAGCGTTTTGACGAATACTGGGGCGGTCCGGCTAAGACACAGTATTTAACAATGAAGATCGTTCCGGAGGCAGGTCAGAGAACTATCATGCTTGAAACCGGTGAGATTGACGTTGCTTACGAAATTCCGTACATTGATGCTTCCAAGATTCAGGAAAATGAAGATCTCCAGTTCTTACAGACTCCGTCTATGAAGATCGTTATGTACTATATTAACACAGTATCTGAAACACCGATCAATAATAACCTGGTTCGTCAGGCGATTGAATATGCAATCGACAAAGAAGCTATCGTAGACGCTGTATGTTATGGCTATGGTGCAGCAGCAAATGCTATCGTTCCGGATGTTGCAATCGAGTACAGAGACGTAAAAGAACCGCACAACTATGATCTTGAGAAGGCAAAAGCTCTCATGAAAGAAGCTGGATGTGAAGACGGTTTCAAGATGGAAATCTGGACCAGCTCCGTTCAGACAAATACAGAGATTTGTCAGGTTGTTCAGGATATGTTAAAACAGATCAATATCGATGCTGAAATCGTTGTTCAGGATGCAAATACAACAGATGAAAGAATCGATGCCGGTGATGACTATGGTATGTCCTTACACTTCTACTCCTGTAACAGTGGTCATGTAGAGTATACACTGTCCAACATTCTTCCGACAGGTACACTTAGAAATGACTCCAGATACAGCAGCGCAGAATATGATGCAACTTATAACGAATGGTTAATTACAACAGATGAAGCAAAACGTGAGGAACTTCTTACAAAGATGTATGAGATCCAGAATGAGGATACTCCGGTTGTTCCGCTTTACAACGAAGTAAAAGTTCTTGGCGCAACAAAGAACCTGGAAGGCTTCAAACTCAGCCGTATTGGTGCACACGAGTACCAAGATGCAGTTGTTTATAAAGACTAATATATACATCGTGTAGTTTTAGTTTTGAATTAACTCCTGAGGGGGCCGCAGAAATAGCGGCCCCTTTTGGGGCTTGGGAAGATTTATATAATAATCACAGGCAAAGGAGATTAACATGGATGTTGTAAAAATGAGATTAAGCAGTACGATTGATGAGTATTCCGAACAGTTGATTCGATTGTCCCATGATATCCATGCCAATCCGGAAATCGCATTTACGGAATATAAATCGTCAAAACTAATAACTGATTTTTTGGAGTCGTTTGGATTTGACGTAAAGCTCGGTGTTGGCGGTTTGGATACCGCATTTGTTGCATCTAAAGAAGGAATGAGCGGAGGTCCGCATGTGGCGTTCCTGGCTGAATATGATTCCCTGCCGGGAATCGGTCATGCGTGCGGTCACAATATCATTGCCACAAGTGCGGTGGGCGCGTTTATCGGAATGTCATCCGTTCTAAATGATTTTTGCGGAAAAATTTCGATTATCGGAACACCGGCTGAAGAAGGTGGATGTGGAAAAGGTATTTTGTTGGAAAATGGCGTATTTGATGATGTGAACTTTGCGCTGATGATGCATCCATCTTCAGGTAAATCACTGATCAACCGCGGGGGACGAGCGGCAACCCATGTTCATATTAAGTTCCATGGCAGAGCAACCCATTCCTCCAATCCGGGGAAAGGTGTTAATGCATTATCAGCTGTTATCAGTACTTTTAATCATATTGATCTCATGCGTCCGACTTTCGAGATGCAGGATAATGTGAATGGAATTATCACAGAAGGTGGAAAAGCTGCAAATGTAATACCGGGTGAGGCTGCTTGCGAATTTTCGCTCCGTGCCAGAACCATGTTGGATTTGGAAAAACTGGTTGAAAAGATTAAGACTGCCGTAAGAAGTGCCGAAGCTCTCACTGGAGCATGTGCTGAAGTTTTGGTTGATAGAATTTATGCGGAACGTTATCCGAACTTGCCAATGTGCGAAGCATTTAAAGCTAATATGAAAGCTTTGGGTGAAGAGATGGAATATCCGGATCCACATATGCTATATGGTTCATCAGATCTTGGCAATGTATCGATTAAGATACCAGCAATTCATGATTATCTGGCAATTGCACCAGAGGGTGTGAATTCTCATCATCCGGATTTTGAAAAGGCAGCATGTTCCCAGCGGGCGGACGAAATCTGCATCAAAGCAGCGAAGGGACTTGCGATGACAGCAGTGGATGTTTTGGGAAATCCGGAGTTTCAGAGTAAGATCATAGAGTATCATAGAAAACAAGTTCCTGAAGAATATCGAAATAGGTAAACAAGTAAAGGGAGCATTGCTTTGGTAGCAGTGCTCCCTTCGAGTTTAATACTAATGCGTCTCGCCACCGATGATCTTCAAGTCATCTTTGTACTCGACTGCTGCCTGGATCGCAGCTTCCAGAGCAGTTGTGATATCCGCGATCGCCATAGACGGTGTATTTGGTTTTTCAATCACCTGGGATGCGGCGAACGGAACGTGGATGAAGCCGCCACGTACATGCGGAAATTCTTTCTGGATATAGTAGAGGATTCCGTACATGACATGGTTGCAGATGTAAGTTCCGGCTGTGTTGGAGAGGGATGCCGGGTAACCTGCGTCTTTGATCGCCTGTACCATCGCCTTCACCGGCAGATTGCTGAAGTAAGCAGTGTCGCCGTCCGCAAAGATCGGCTCGTCGATCGGCTGATTGCCCTCGTTGTCCGGGATTCGTGCATCGGTGACATTGATGGCCACGCGCTCCGGTGTTACGCCGAAGCGGCCGCCGGCCTGACCAACCGCGATCACGATGTCCGGGTTAATCTCCACCATTTTGCTGTGGATTTTTTCAATGGATTTTCCGACAACGGTCGGGATCTGCATTGTAACAACCTCTGCTCCTGCAATCTCATCTTTTATCACTTTTACGGCCTCCCATGCCGGGTTGATGGACTCGCCGCCGAATGGATCAAAACCAGTAACTAAAACTTTCATATAACGGTTCCCCTTTCAAAGTTTGACAAACAATTTGTATAAATGTATTATATAGAAGATAAATGAATTACGCAAGGAGCGGAGTAAAAAGTGTTAAGGATCATCATTTCTCCTGCGAAGAAGATGGAAGAGAACCAGGATATTTTCGTGGCTGAGTCATCTCCGCAGTTTTTAGACAGAACAAGAGTCTTATTTGATAAACTGAAAAATATGTCCGAGAAAGAGCTGCAGAAACTTTTTAAAGCCAACGACCAGATCACCAGACAAAACTTTGAACGGTATCAGACCATGGATCTGGATCGGGCTCATACACCGGCACTCTTGTCCTATGTGGGAATCCAGTACCAATATATGGCACCGCATCTGTTTTCGAATGAACAGTGGGAGTATGTGAAAGCGCATCTGCGTATCCTCAGTGGATTTTACGGAATTCTCCGTCCGGAGGACCGTGTGACACCGTACCGTCTGGAGATGCAGGCGAAACTGGCGGTGGAAAAGTCAAAAGATCTGTATGGTTTTTGGGGAAGCCGCCTGTTGGATGCTCTGTTCACTGATGAAAGCAGCTGCGCGAACCAAACCCCGCATACGAAACCGGTCATTCTTAACCTCGCTTCCAAGGAATATAGTAAAGCCATTGAAAAATATCTAACACCGGATATTCGCTACATCACCTGTGTGTTTGGCGTTTTAAAAGACGGTCAGGTGAAAGTGAAAGCTACGGAGGCAAAAATGGCCCGTGGTGAGATGGTCCGCTTTATGGCAGAAAATCAGATAGAGGAAGTGGAGAGGATTCGGGAATTCACAGCATTGGGCTATGAATTCTGCGAGAATCTGTCAACAGACGATACATATACGTATGTTAAGCATGAGAAATAAAGAGACTCAATAATAGGAGGAAAGAACAGTGTTTCGAAGAATCAGAGCCAACGATGCCTGCTGGTGCGGCAGCGGAAAGCCATATCATACATGTCACATGGAATTTGACAAAAAGGTAAATAAAGCCAGATGGCAGGGGCATGAGATCCCGTCTCACCGTATTATTAAAAATGAAAAGCAGATTGAAGGAATTCGTGAAAGCGGTAAACTGAACATTGCGGTACTGGATCATGTTGCTGAGCGTATAAAGGCCGGCGTGACAACCGAAGAGATTAACCGGTGGGTACATGATTTTACAGTAAAACACGGTGGAATCCCGGCACCGCTCGGTTTTGAAGGTTTCCCGAAGAGTGTCTGCACGTCCATTGACTCCCAGGTGTGCCATGGAATCCCGTCCGAGGATGTGGTTCTGAAGGATGGAGACATTATCAATGTCGATGTTTCTACAATTTTAAACGGATATTACTCTGATTCTTCCCGTATGTTCCTGATCGGAAACGTGGATCCAGAGAAGGAAAAACTGGTTCGCGTGACAAAAGAAGCAGTGGAAAAAGGTCTGGAGGAAGTGAAACCGTGGGGATTCCTCGGTGATATGGGTCAGGCGGTCCATGATCATGTGAGAGCCAACGGATACACCGTTGTTTATGAGGTGGGCGGCCATGGCGTTGGTCTCCGTTTCCATGAAGAACCGTTTGTCAGCTACACCACCAAGCGCGGCGAGGAGATGCTTATGACTCCGGGCATGATCTTTACGATCGAGCCGATGGTCAACATGGGCGGTTACGATATCTATGTGGATGAAAAGAATGGCTGGACAATCTATACGGAGGATGGAAAGCCGTCTGCCCAGTGGGAGATTATGGTTCTGGTGACGGAAAACGGCCATGAAGTTCTGGCATATTAGGGAAAAGTTTAGAAATTGTTAAAAAATTCTTGTAGATACGATGAGTTTTTAGTATAATAAATGCATGTAAAGAGAACGTGAAATATACGAAAAAGGAGGCGTGTCTATGGGTTATAACTATACAAAGATTACAGCTGCGGGTGTTCAGGTACCGTTGAAAGTTGTAAAAGGTCATTTTGCAACCAATCATGCACATACCAATTACTATCTTGATCTGACAACGATCAAGAGTCGTATCAGCGAAGCACAGGAAATTGCTCGCTCCCTTTGCCATATGTATCTTTACAACATGGTAGTGGATACGATCGTATGTATGGAGGGAACGGAAGTAATCGGTACATTCCTGGCAGCAGAGCTTAAGAACGGCGGTTTCCTTTCTCAGAATGCGCATAAAACCATTTATGTTGTAAAACCGGAGTTCAACAGCAACAGCCAGATTATGTTTAAGGATAATCTGAAACCGATGATCAACGGAAAGAATGTGATCATCCTTACAGCGACTGTTACAACCGGTCTTACGATCAATAAGGCGATTGAAGGCGTTCAGTATTACGGTGGAAAAATTCAGGTAGTATCCGCGGTATTCAGTACCATGAAACAGGTGAACGGAATTCCGATCATTGCAGTCTTTGATCAGACACAGCTGCCGGATTATCAGTACAACGATTACCGTAATTGTCCGATTTGTAAAGCGGGACAGCCGTTGGATGCACTGATCAATCCGTACGGATATCAAAAACTGTAGCGGATGCTTTAGTTGGGAAATTATACCGCAATAATACCGGATAAAACAAGAAAATACTTGCATTTTTAACAGAAGTTTGTATAATAAATAACAATGGCAGTGCAGAAAAGTAATCACACTGTAATGGACTCTGTAGACGATGTTTAAGAATGCAATGATGGCCTTACAGCACAACGCTGTAGGGCCTTTTTGTTTTTTTGGGAGAGACGAAACTCGCAGCAAGATTGTCTACGAAACGAAAAAAGAACAATGAGGAGAGTTTTATGAAAATGAAAGGTGCGCAGATTCTGGTGGAGGAGCTGATCCATCAGGGTGTGGAAGTGGTATTTGGATATCCGGGCGGAACTGTTCTTGATATTTATGATGCCCTTTTTCAGGCTTCTGACCGAATCGAACACGTTCTTACAGCTCATGAGCAGGGCGCTGCCCATGCAGCGGACGGTTACGCAAGAGCCAGCGGAAAAGTTGGCGTTGTGATCGCAACGAGCGGTCCTGGTGCAACAAACCTTGTAACCGGTATTGCCAACGCATATATGGATTCTGTTCCGATGGTCGCGATCACCGGTAACGTAGCAGTATCTAACCTTGGCAAGGACTCTTTCCAGGAAGTGGATATTGTCGGTGTGACGATGCCGATCGTAAAGCACAACTTTACAGTCCGCAACATCAATGATCTTCAGAAGATCATCAAAGAAGCATTTATCTTTGCCAACGAAGGCCGTAAGGGACCGGTTGTGATCGATATCCCGAAGGATATTCAGCTGGCGGAGTGCGAATATATCGAGGATATGCAGTCTGTTCCGTATATCAAGAAGCCAAAGGCAGGAAGTGTCAACGATATGGATGCACTTCTGGAAATCGTAAAACAGGCGAAGAAACCGTTTATCTACGCGGGCGGCGGTATTATCGCATCCGGTGCAGAGAAGGAAGTTCTGGAGCTTTCCAAACGTCTCAATGCTCCGGTGGGTCTCAGCATGATGGGCTTGACCGCGATTCCGGCTTCCTACCCGTTAAACCTCGGCATGTGCGGTATGCACGGAAAGTATGAGGCGACAAAAGCTCAGTCTGAATGTGATCTTCTGCTTGCAGTGGGTGTACGTTTCTCTGATCGTGCAACTGGCGACAAACGCGAATATACAAAGAAATGTACCACTGTACATATCGATATCGACCGCGCGGAACTCGGAAAAAACATCAGCCCGGATATCAGCATGTGGGGTGATGTAAAAGAGATTCTTGGTCAGATTCTTGCAGTGGTTCCGCAGTGTGAGCATCCGGAATGGATCGAGGAAGTGGAAGGTTACAGAAAGGTATCCAAGACTTTGGAATTCTCCGGTTTCAACCCGAGAAATATCCTTGAAGAAGTGAATAAGCATATGGCTCCGGATACGGTGGTGGCAACGGACGTTGGCCAGCATCAGATGTGGACCATGCAGTATTATAAATTTGAGAAACCGCATACTCTGCTCAGTTCCGGCGGTCTCGGAACCATGGGCTACGGCTTCGGCGCAGCCATCGGCGGCTGCTTCGCAAGCGGCAAGAAGCGTACCCTGTTCGTTACCGGAGACGGAAGTTTTGGTATGAATATGAACGAGATGATCACTGCGGTAAAGCAGAAACTTCCGATCACTATTATTCTTATGAACAACCATGTGCTCGGTATGGTCAGACAGTGGCAGACGATCTTCTACGACAGCAGATATTCCCAGACGGTTCTGGAAAGACAGATCGATTATCCGCTCTTTGCGAAAGCCTTCGGTGCGGAAGGTTACTCCGTATCTGATATGGATGCACTGAAAGCTGCTCTGGATGCGGCTGATAAGGCAGAGGGTCCGGTTCTGATCGAATGCAAGATCGGCAAAGATGAGCGAGTTCTCCCGATGATTCCGGCGGGACGTTCCATCAAAGATGTGATTCTGAAATAGGAAAGGAGAAGGGATATGGATAAGAAATTCGCAGTCAGCCTCGTTGTAAACAACGTTCCGGGCGTAATGAACCGTATCGGTGGAATTTATTCCAAGAGAAATTATAATATCAGTTCCTTTTCCGGCGGTGAGACCGAAGATCCGAGATATACACGTATCACCATCGTGTCGACCGGCGATGAATATATGAAAGATCAGGTGCTGAGACAGCTGGAAAAGCTGTATGATGTAAAATCAATCCTTGTTTTGGATGCAGATACAGCGGTGATCGCCCAGCACATGTTCATCAAGATTGATGTGACGGGTACGGAGCGTGGTTCTACGAAGCATCAGGCAGTGGAGATTATCAACGAGTACGCAGGCAAGATCATTGATTTCGGCCAGAATCACGTAACCGTTGAACTGTCCGGCTCCAAGGAAAAGATGGACAGCTTTATTGAAAAAGTAAAACGATTTGGTATTTTAGAAGTAAGCCGCTCCGGTGACGTTGCGATCGGTCTTGGCCGTGAGACAACCATCAGCGCATTTGACGAATAAAGATTTTAATTTAAAGGAGATAAACAATTATGGCAACTATGTATTATGAGAGAGATTGTAATTTAGCACTTCTGGATGGCAAGAAGATTGCCGTTGTAGGATATGGTTCCCAGGGTCATGCACATGCATTAAACCTTAGAGATTCCGGTTGTGATGTTATCATCGGTCTTTACGAGGGTTCCAAATCTGCAGTTCAGGCGAAGGCAGACGGTTTTGAAGTTATGAACACATCAGATGCAGTAAAAGCTGCTGATATCATCATGATCCTTGTAAATGATGAGAAGCAGGCTGTTCTTTACAGAAATGATATCCAGGCAAACTTATCTGAGGGTAAGACAATCTGCTTTGCTCACGGTTTCAATATTCACTTCAAACAGATCGTTCCACCGGCAGATGTAAACGTTATCATGATCGCTCCGAAGGGTCCGGGCCACACGGTTCGCTCCCAGTATGTTTCCGGTAAGGGTGTTCCGTGTCTTGTAGCGGTAGAGCAGGATCCGAGCGGTAACTCCATGGAGATCGCAAAAGCTTATGCAGCAGGCATCGGCGGCGCAAGAGGCGGTATCCTTGAGACAACATTCAAAGAGGAGACAGAGACAGACCTCTTCGGTGAGCAGGCAGTTCTTTGCGGCGGTGTTACAGCTCTTATGGAGGCTGGTTTCAATACTCTTGTTGAGGCTGGTTACAAGCCGGAGAACGCTTACTTTGAGTGTGTACATGAAATGAAGCTGATCGTAGACCTGATCTTCAACGCAGGTTTCGAAGGCATGCGTTACTCCATCTCCGATACAGCTGAGTACGGTGACTACTGCACAGGTTCCAGAATCATCACAGACGCTGTTAAGGCTGAGATGAAACAGGTATTAAAGGAAATCCAGGACGGTACATTCGCTAAGAACTGGATTCTTGAGAACCAGGTTGGCAGAACATGCTTCAACGCTGCAAGAGCAAAAAATGCAGAGACACTTGTTGCTAAGACAGGCGCAGAATTAAGAGAAAAGATGGGCTGGAAGAAAGCTCAGAACCTCGACGAGGCTAAATAGTCGCGATTTTCCGCGCACGAACGGACGTAAGTCCGTGAGTCATCACTGCGAATATAGAAAATACCGGTTTTGGGTCAGGCTTTCTTGCCTGGCCTAAAGCCATAATTATGGAGGAAATGCAATATGATTTCTGATCAGATCAAATTAGGCGTGGAACGTGCCCCGCAC
>JAFSFU010000105.1 GCA_017435025.1 Lachnospiraceae bacterium
ATCAAAATACCTTCGTTTGTAATCAGCATAATATCTCTTCCGTCATCGATCAGCTTCATACCGATCAGCTCACCGGTCTTTTCTGTTGCATTATAACAGATCAAACCTTTACCGCTTCTCTGCTGAACTTTAAATTCAGATATCTTTGTACGTTTTCCGTATCCTTTTTCAGATGCAACCAGCATATATTCGCCCTGACTTGCCATCTGCATACCAACGACTTCATCACCTTCATCCAGTTTCATACCGATCACACCGTAAGAAACACGGCCGGTAATTCTCGCATCGGTTTCTTTGAATCGGATCGACATACCCTTCTTTGTGGCAAGGAAGATATCTTCTGTATCATCGGTCATCTTTACTTCGATCAGTTCGTCTCCTTCCCGGAGAAGAATTGCCTGAAGTCCTGTTTTTCTGATATGGGCATACTCAGACATCTTTGTCTTCTTGACCATACCGTTCTTTGTAGCCATGAATAAATACTTTTCATCATCAATCTCACGCATTGCAATACTTGCAGTGATCTTTTCTCCCGGCTGCAGCTGCAAAAGATTTACGATTGCAGTTCCGCGCGCGGTTCTTCCGGCCTCCGGAATTTCATAAGCCTTTAACTTATAGCAGCGTCCGGTATTGGTAAAAAACATGAGATAATGATGATTGGTAGTCATAAACAATTCTTCGATGAAATCTTCTTCGATCGTCTGAACACCTTTGATGCCTTTACCGCCACGGTTCTGGCTTCTGAAATTATCCACAGACATTCTCTTGATATAGCCAAGATTTGTCATTGCAACGACAGTATCATCATCAGAAATCAGATCCTCCACAGACATCTCATCGTCAAAACCGATTTTCGTTCTTCTGTCATCGCCGTATTTATCAGAGATGATCATAATCTCTTCTTTGATCACACCGAGAAGTTTCTTCTCATCCGCGAGAATTGCCTTCAACTGTGCGATCTTTGCCTGAAGTTCCTTATATTCGTTCTCAAGCTTACCTCTTTCCAAACCGGTAAGAGCACGGAGACGCATGTCCACAATCGCCTGTGCCTGCGCATCGGAGAGTGCAAAACGTTCCATTAACTGCAGTTTTGCCTCTGCAACTGTTGCAGAACCACGAATGATACGGATCACTTCATCAATATGATCCAGAGCTTTTAAGAGACCTTCTAAAATATGGGCTCTCTCTTCTGCTTTGTTCAGATCATATTTTGTACGGCGTGTTACAACCTCTTTCTGGTGGTCCAAGTAATACTCCAACATCTGAAGGAGATTTAATACCTTCGGCTCATTGTTTACCAGAGCCAACATGATCGCACCAAAAGAATCCTGAAGCTGCGTATGCTTTAACAGCTGATTTAAAATGACATTGGCATTCACATCTCTTCTGAGGTCAATCGTGATACGAAGTCCCTCACGGTTCGATTCATCTGTGATGTTTGTGATGCCGTCAATTTTTTTCATTTTTACAAGCTCAGCCATTTTTTCGATAAGACGAGCTTTGTTTACCATATAAGGAAGTTCGGTAACAATGATCTGGCTCTTGCCATTTGGCAGAGTTTCAATATTTGTCACCGCACGCACCTTGATCTTGCCGCGACCGGTACGATAAGCCTCTTCGATGCCTCTGGTACCTAAAATTTCCGCAGCAGTCGGAAAATCCGGACCCTTTACAATTTTGATAACCTCTTCAATATCTGTCGCACGATTTTCTTCCACGTAGTTATCAATGATTTTCACAACAGCTGCGATCACTTCACGCAGGTTATGCGGTGGAATATTCGTTGCCATGCCGACTGCAATACCGGTACCGCCATTCACTAAAAGATTCGGAAAACGAGACGGCAAAACAACCGGCTCTCTCTCCGTTTCATCAAAGTTCGGTACAAAATCAACCGTATCTTTATAAATATCCGCGAGCATTTCCACGGAAATTTTACTTAAACGCGCCTCGGTATAACGCATGGCAGCCGCGCCGTCACCATCGATGGATCCAAAGTTGCCATGTCCATCCACTAACATATAACGCATGGACCATTTCTGTGCCATATTTACCAATGCACCATAGATTGAACTGTCACCGTGCGGATGATATTTACCCATGGTATCGCCGACGATACGTGCACTCTTTCTATGAGGCTTATCCGGACCGTTATTTAACTCTGCCATGGAGTACAGGACTCTTCTCTGTACCGGCTTCAGACCATCTCGTACATCCGGAAGCGCTCTGGCGGCAATGACACTCATGGCATAGTCAATGTATGACTTTTCCATGGTCTTTTTTAAATCTATATCATGAATTTTATCAAAGATATTCGGTTCCATAGTTTTCCTCCACTTGCACTAAATATCCAGGGTACCAAATTTTGCGTTCTGCTCAATGAATTCACGACGCGGTTCCACCTGATCACCCATAAGAGTGGTAAATGTCAGATTGATTTCTGCTTCCATAGACTCATCCATCGTCACACGGAGAAGAACTCTTCTCTCCGGATCCATGGTTGTCTCCCAGAGCTGTTCCGCATCCATCTCACCAAGACCTTTATATCGCTGGATCTTGTTATTCTGGTCGCGTCCTACTTCTTTCAGAATATCATTCAGTTCCTCATCGCTGTACGCATACCATACTTTTTTATTTTTCTCCAGCTTATAAAGCGGCGGCTGTGCCAGATATACATAGCCCTGTTTGATAAGCTCCGGCATAAAGCGGTAAATAAAGGTTAACAGCAGGGTACTGATATGTGCGCCGTCCACGTCGGCATCGGTCATAATAATGATCTTATGGTAACGAAGTTTGGAAATATCAAAATCTTCATGGATACCGGTACCGAAAGCTGTGATCATTGCCTTAATTTCCGCATTTCCGTAAATTCGATCCAGTCTTGCTTTTTCTACATTGAGGATCTTACCGCGGAGCGGCAAAATTGCCTGTGTACTCTTATTTCTTGCATCTTTCGCAGAACCACCCGCAGAGTCACCCTCTACGATGTAGATTTCACATTCTTCCGGTTTTCTACTGGAACAATCAGCCAGTTTTCCCGGAAGTGCAAGACCGTCAAGCACGGTTTTTCTTCTTGTCAAATCTCTTGCTTTTCTTGCAGCTGCGCGTGCGCGCTGTGCAAGAACGGATTTTTCAACAATGGATTTTGCTACCGAAGGATTCTGCTCCAGGAAGTACGTCAACTGTTCACTTACTACACTGTCAACAGCACCTCTCGCCTCACTGTTTCCAAGTTTCTGTTTTGTCTGACCTTCAAACTGTGGTTCACTGATCTTTACACTGATGATAACGGTAATACCTTCACGGATGTCTTCTCCGGACAATGCAGGTTCGCTGTCCTTTAAAATCTTATTTTTTCTTCCGTAATCATTTAATGTCTTTGTCAATGCATTCTTAAAACCGGTTAAATGGGTTCCACCTTCCGGAGTATTGATATTATTTACAAAACTGTAAATATTCTCAGTGTAGGAGTCGTTGTGCTGCATGGCTACTTCCACCGCAACACCATCTTTCAAACCTTCACAGTAAATCACCTGCTCATAGAGCGCTGCATTGCTGCGATTTAAGTAGGTTACAAATTCCTTAATACCGCCTTCATAGTGGAAGGTCTTTTCTTTTTTATCTTCTCTGTCGTCTCTTAAAGTAA
>JAFSFU010000009.1 GCA_017435025.1 Lachnospiraceae bacterium
ACTATCCCAAAGAGATCAAAGCTTTCTATCTGAAGCTCAACGAGGATGGAAAGACTGTTGCCGCTATGGACTGTCTCGTACCGGGCATCGGCGAGATCATCGGCGGCAGCCAGCGTGAAGATGATTACGAGAAACTTCTTGCGAAGATTCACGAGATGGGTCTCAACGAGGAAGACTATGGCTTCTACCTTGACCTTAGAAAATACGGCTCCGCACGCCACTCCGGTTTCGGCCTTGGTTTCGAGCGCTGCGTTATGTATTTAACAGGTATGGGCAATATCCGTGACGTAATCCCGTTCCCGAGAACAGTAAATAACTGCGAGTTATAATTTATACAGCGGGCTGCCAACCGGAAAGAGTGCCATTTTTAATAACAAAGTATAAGTAAACCGCAGACATCGGTTTCTACGAGGAGCGCCAAAACTGCGGCGCTCCTCTTTTTTATTTCGTAGAGCATCTACGATCGGAGGAATTCCTATGAAATTTATCCATACCGCCGATATCCATTGGGGCATGGTACCGGACAGCGACCGTCCATGGGGCAGAAAACGCGAACAGGCCATCCGCCTGACATTCCAGTCTATCGTGGAAGAAGCACGCGAAAACCGCGTGGACCTGCTTTTAATTTCCGGCGACCTGTTCCACCGCCAGCCGCTGGCAAGAGATTTAAAGGAAGTGAACTATCTGTTTTCCACGATTCCTGGTACCCGCGTGGTCATCATTGCAGGAAACCACGACCGTATCCGCAGAAGTTCTGCACTTTTGAGCTTCACCTGGTCCCCCAATGTAACTTTCCTGATGGACGAAGATTTATCTTCCGTCTGTTTTGATGAACTGAATACTGAGATTTATGGTTTCAGTTACAACACGCCAGAAATTTTAGAGGACAAGACAGAACAGTTCGTCATTCCGGACAACCGACGCACGAAAATCCTCATGCTCCATGGCGGAGATGCCAAACATCTCCCGTTTGATAAGAATACTCTGGCCGCAATGCCATTCTCCTATATTGCTCTGGGTCATATCCACAAACCTGCTATTCTCATGGAGAATCGCATGGCATACCCGGGATCTCCGGAGCCGCTGGACATGACCGAAACCGGACCGCATGGTTATCTGCTTGGAGAAATTGACGATATTTCCGGCCATGTAACTTCCCTTGAATTCAGGCCGGTCAGTCAGGCACAATACATTTCCCTGGTAGTCAGTGTCACTCCCGGCACCACCAATCTGGAACTGTCTCAGCTGATCGCCGACGAGATCCGCAAACGAGGCGCATCCAATATTTACCGTTTCCGAATCCGCGGTATGCGCGATCCGGACATCGAATTTGATATTGATTTCCTCTCCGGACAGTGGAACATCATTGAGATCATCGACGAAACAGAACCGCAGTATGACTTCCACGCACTGTTCGCAGAACACCCAAGTGATATGATCGGCTTCTATATCCATGCTCTCATGAAAGATGATATGAGTCCGGTAGAGAAAAAAGCTCTCTATTATGGAATTCATGCTCTTCTGATGACAAAAGACGAAAGGAGTTAGCCCATGAAATTACTGGAACTGCATATGGATGGCTTCGGTAAGTTTCATGACCGCACCATCTCCTTCGAAGACGGCCTCAATATCATTTACGGAAAAAACGAGGCCGGAAAATCCACGCTTCACACCTTCATCCGAAGTATGTTGTTTGGTCTGGAACGGGGACGAGGTCGTGCCGCAAAGAATGACCTCTACAGCAAATACGAGCCTTGGGAAAACAGCGGAACCTATGAAGGATGGCTCCGTCTGGAAAAGGACGGCATGGTCTACCGCATTGAACGCCGTTTCCGCAAAGACAATAAATCCTTAAGGATCATCAATGAGACCAAAGGACTGGAAGAAGAGGCCTCCAAGGCATTTTTAGATCAGCTTCTGGGGGGGCTCAATGAAACTACATACAACAACACAATAAGCATTGGCCAGTTAAAAAGTGCAACCGAGGACGGCATGGTCGGTGAACTGAGAAACTATATTGCTAACATCAACACCACCGGCAATATTTCTCTGAATATCACCAAAGCGACCGCTTTTCTTCGTAATCAAAAACGGGCACTTGAAGCAAATCTGGTGCCGGACGCATCCAGAGAGTATACTGCTCTCCTGGCAGAAATACGCAATGTAGAGGAAGAAATTGCTGCACCGCAATATGAAAACCAGCTTTCCGCATATCAAACTATGCGTACTCAGGTCAAAAATATTATCCAGACCACTCAGTCTGAAAGGAATGCTCTGGTCGATAAAATCGAAGGTGCGCGGAAAATATTAAAAGAAGCCGGTTTTTCCGACCGAAGCTCCATCACCTCCTACCAGGACAATGCAGATACTTGCCATCGGAATTATCTGGAGGCAGAGCGCGAGTGCCGAAAAAAATCCAGAACGGTTTTGACAGTTCTGTTCTTTATTTTGGCATTGGTACTTGGCGGCGGTGCCGCATATCTGAACATGTGGGATCCGACAAGTTCTTTCCCGCTGGTTGCCGGCGGGGCTGCCGGAGCTGTTATCCTGATAATTCTCGCGATCCTACTGAAACGCAAACATGCCTTCTGGCACCGTGCTTTGGAAGATAATCGCAGCAAACTGAGTGGAATTTTGTCGTCCCATCTTGGTGACAATTCCATTTCCGACGAAGCGATGAACGCGTTCCATACACGTATGACTGAATTTCTAAATTTATGTGATATGATTTCCCGTTCCGAACTGGAACTCCGAAAGTTTACGGACGATATCTCTTCCCTGCAGGAAAAACAAAATAATTGCAGCGAAATGATCGAGAAACAGCAAAAAACACAGTGGGAGCTGGAAAAGAAACTGGAACATCTCGGAAACTGCAAAAACCGGGCTGTGAATCTGAAACGTGTTCTGGCAGAAAACGACCGAATCCGCGATGAGATTACTGCGATTGAGCTGGCGCAGGAGACTATGACAGACTTGTCCTCTTCCATCCGCGATTCCTTCGGCCTGTACCTCAACAAAGAGGCCTCCCGTCTGATTGGCGGCATCACCGGCGGTATCTACGACAGTATGAGTATCGATGAAAATCTGAACGTATTCTTAAATACGAAACGCAAACTGGTTCCAATCGATCAGGTCAGCAGCGGAACCATGGATCAGGTCTATCTTGCCGTCCGTCTGGCTGCAGCCCGTCTCCTTCAGGGCGACGGCGAACCGTTCCCTCTGATCTTCGACGACAGTTTTACTCAGTACGATGACGAACGCCTTCGCACTGCACTGAAGTGGCTCAGTGAATCCTATGGCGGCCAGATGTTGATCTTCACCTGCCATAAACGCGAAGGACAGATGCTGCGGGCACATCAGATCGATTATCATTCCATTGAAATCTAATTCGATATCTCAAAACAGAATAAAGTGGCTGGCACCGCTTAAGATGCCAACCACTTTTTATTTTTATCGATCAGATTTTCAATCTCTATTCAAATCTGCCTTTCATAAGAACTTCACCTTTCCAAAGTGCAGTCTTACCTCTTGTGAAGAGACTTTCAATCTCAAGTCCTTCACCAAGCACAAGAAGATCCGCGTCTGCGCCTTCCGCCACGCATCCCTTTACACCTCTCTTGGCAAGTAATTCTGCCGGTGTGGATGTTAGGAGCTTCAGTGCTTCTTCTAACGGAAGTCCTCTCTTTACCAGTTCCTGAATAGTTTTGTGCAGGTACTTCGGAGATGCATAGGTGAGTCCAATACACTCACCAACCTCGTTAAATCTCGGCTGGCTTCCGAAGCCATCACTGGAAAGTGTCATGTGATCTGCAGTTACGCCTTCCTGGCTGAGGAGATCCAGAATATAACCGGTATGCAGTTCCATTTCTTCCGGTGTACATCCTGCTGTACAATCGATATATCCACCTCTACGGATCAGTTTCACACCATCCTCCATCAGCTCCGGTGTACGAAGCATATGGGTCGGAAGAATATTCTTCGCAGATACATCAGAGTTATCCAGCACATAGAAGATCGGATCCAAACGGCCCTTTCCGCTTCCCATATGCATCGTAACAAGACCCGGTGTATTGCTAAGAAGTCCTGCACGACGCGCTGCTGTAACGAGATCAATCAAATCCTCTCCTGTTGGATTGGAGCTTCTGTGATCGGAAACTGCAACCTTCACACCGATCATCGGTGTGATCATCATGATATCCTTCTCCACGCTGCCTGTCATTGTGATCGGCGGGTAACCGTACGCACTTGTCAGTGTGTAAACAGTCATACCTTCATCGTTGAGTGCTCTTGCTTTTGCCACAAGATTCTCAATACTTCTGGTGATTCCATCTGTTCCAAGAAGACCAACAACAGTTGTGATACCGTTCTCCATAAACACGCTGAGCTGCGACTCCGGAACACGGGAAGCCGGTCCCTGCTCGCCGCCGCCGCCTGTAATATGTACATGAAGGTCAATGTATCCAGGAACCACGGTCTTTCCTTCTAAATCAAATGTTTCTACATCCGGGAGACCTTCATAACCTTCAATCTTATCTGCAATTCTGCAAATTGTCTCATCCACGATCAGAATGTCCTTCATTCCGAGGGGGTGCGGAGCATAAACATTCGCATTTTTCAATAATTTGATCATAGAATCATTCCTCTTTTAAATAAAAATTATTTCTTCTCGTCTTCTAATTTAGCAATACCGAAGCCTGTGAAGCCCCAGATGATTGCGAAAATGAAGCCTGTGTAACAAAGGATTGCCCACGGTAAGTAATCCAGTGTCTCAACGCCCAGAGTTGCTGTCATATAAGCACCGGCTGCAGACCACGGTACGAGCGGTACAAATACTGTACCTGCATCTTCCAGGGTACGGGAAAGGTTCTTCGCTGCAAGTCCACGCTCCTTGTAAGCGTCCTTGAACATTTCACCCGGGATTAAGATGGACAGATAGGAGTTACCTGTTGTAAGTGCCATTGTGATACAGGATACAACAGTTGCTGTGATAAGAGCACCTGTGCTGTGTGCGATACTTAAGATCTTCTGAAGAACTACATCGAGACAGCCAGCCTTACTCATAATACCTGCGAAGCAGAATGCACAGAATACAAGAAGAGTTGTACTCATGATACCATTCATACCACCACGGTTAAGAAGTTTTGTTACTTCAAAGGAAGCTGTTGCCGGATCAAAACCAGCCTTTGTGATCATTGTTACGTTGAAACCGCTAACTGTGCAGTTTAATACATTGCCGAGACCCTGTCCCTGGAAAATGATTGCTTCCACACCAGCAACGATTGTAGATAATAACATTACCGGGATTGTCGGTTTCTGTAAGAGAGAACCGCCTAATACGATAACTACCGGAAGTACTAATAAAATATTCCAGTCGAACATCGCGTCAAGCTGTGTGAGCATGGTTGTAACTGCCTCAGAGTTTGCACCTGCAGCTACGTCTGCGTTCATACCAACGATCGCATATACGATCAAAGATACGATTGTTGCCGGAATTGTTGTATAGAACATATGCGCGATATGCTCATAGAGCTTGGAACCTGCTGCCAACGGAGCAAGGTTTGTTGTATCAGAAAGCGGGGAGATCTTATCACCGAAGTAGGAACCGGCGATTACCGCACCGGCTGTTGCCGGAAGAGATACACCAAGTGTGGATGCGATACCCATAAGAGCCACACCCATTGTAGCAACGGAACCCCAGGATGTACCTGTTACTACGGATACCACTGCTGTAATTAAGAAGGCTGTTACTAATAAGAATTTCGGGTTAACGATCTGTACACCGTAGTAGATCATCAGCGGGATTGTACCTGCTGCCATCCATGTACCTACCATTGCACCTACAGTGATAAGAATTAAGATAGCCGGCATACCTTTTGCGATCTTCTGAGAGATCTCTTCTAACATTTCATCCCATGTCACACCAACGCGCCATGCAACGAATGCAGCTACACATGCAACCAGGATCAGAAGCGGCTCTGTGCTCCATCCCATAACACCTTTACCGATTGTGAGAATCACTAACATCGCAATAATCGGAATAATCGCCTCGCCAAATGTTGGCATTCTCTTTGCCTTTTTCTCTTTACCCATACACTACACTCCTTCTTTGATATTTC
>JAFSFU010000106.1 GCA_017435025.1 Lachnospiraceae bacterium
ACAAGCGGACTGATCATCGCTGATGCAAGATTTGTGTATTAAGTCAGGAAAAAGCCGCCGGATCATCCGGCGGCTAAAATTTTTGAAGATGGGAGACCGATTATGTTAAAAAAGAATTGGATTCGCACAGCTGGATTGTACCTGGTTTGCGGTATTGCCGTATTTAGTATGAGCGCATGCAGTGCAAAGGAAACCGATGCAGCTGCAACTGACGAAGCATCGGGAAAAGAAACAATGGCAGACTCCAAGAAAGAAGATAAAAAAGAGGCAGCAGACGAAAAGAACATCCTGGAAGCGTTCGTTGAAGAGGTGACAGAGGAAGTCTGGGTGAATACAAAGATCACTGTTTACAATTCGGAAGATACCTCCGCGACTCCGAGAACCATGACGGAAATGACTTATGATGAAGAAGGTCGTCTTTTGACAAGGTATGTGACGGATTATGTCATGGCACAGGAGCCGTTTGTGAAAGAGACTGAGGAATATGAATATGACGCGAACGGCAACATTCTCAAATCCTTATCCATCAATGAAGTTTACGGATCATCCAGGTATGAAACATACCGTTATGATGAAAAAGGAAATAAGACGGTCTATATGGGGGACGACAGCACGGTAGTTTTCTATGAGTATGACGAGAATGGCCTTCTGGTGGCTGAGCGGGCCCATATGGCTGATCCGGCGGCCATGGGAGACCGCACATGGGCCATGGACAATCCGGGCGATGTCCGCATGGAGATTCTTTATACCTATAATGATGCAGGACAGTTAATTGAAAAACGTGAACCCAGCGACTATTTTGAAGATAATTGGTTTGAGTATTTTTATGATGATGCAGGAAATCTGATCGAAGAACGCAACTTTTATTTTGGTCAGAATAGCTCGATGAAAGTATATGATTACGATGAAAATGGCAATTGCCTGCGTGAGGAATATGTTAGTCTGACCGGCGATACCTCCTATGATGTTTGTTATGAATGCGAATACAACGAAGAGAATGTTTGCATTTCCAGAAAGGTTTTCATGGGCGGTGAATTGGGATCCGAAACAACATATAATGACAATGGTGATACATTGACTTTTATCAGTTATGATGATGGCGTGGTTTCCAATGAACTGCATTATGAATACGATGGAGAAGGAAGAGAAATTCGACTGGAATATGTGAACTCTATGAACAGCGGAGTTTCAGAGTATGAATATGATAAGAAGGGCAACCGAACATGCGGCCGTTCTTATGATGCGAATGGAAATTTGACCGGATACAGTGTGTATGAGTACGAGAAGCTGAAATAGGAAAGATGAAAGCAGTTGCTCTTTGTATATTGAAAAAGGCAGCTGCTTTTTGCATTAGAAATGTCAAATTCTGCCACATTTTATACAAAAACCAGTTCCATTTCCTTAATAATTTGTTCACATTCAATAGAACATATGATATAATATAAGGACAATCTAACGATTTGCTAGAGAGTGGAATATTATTAGCAGCAAGAGGTGATATCGTGGTTAGAAAAGAAATGATAGCAATGCTGTTGGCCGGTGGACAGGGCAGCCGCCTTGGCGTTCTGACACAGAAAATGGCGAAGCCGGCAGTATCTTTTGGCGGCAAGTATCGAATTATCGATTTCCCGCTGAGCAACTGCATTAATTCTGGTGTGGATACCGTCGGAGTATTGACGCAGTATCAGCCGTTACGTTTAAATGCGCATATCGGAATTGGTATTCCGTGGGATCTGGACCGTAATGTGGGCGGCGTTACTGTACTTCCGCCGTATGAGAAGAGCAAAGGCAGTGACTGGTATACCGGTACTGCAAATGCGATCTACCAGAACCTGGAGTATATGGAATCCTATAATCCGGAGTACGTTTTGATCCTTTCCGGTGACCATATTTATAAGATGGATTACGAGGTGATGCTCGAGTATCATAAAGCCAACAACGCGGACGTTACAATTGCGGCAATGTCCGTGCCGATGGAAGAGGCGAGCCGCTTTGGTATTCTGATCACTGACGATAATAATAAGATTACAGAGTTCGAGGAGAAACCGGCGAATCCGAGAAGCAACCTGGCTTCTATGGGTATCTACATTTTTAACTGGAAGTCCTTAAAGGAGGCGCTTCTGAAACTGCAGGATGTTCCGGGCTGCGACTTTGGTAAGCATGTAATTCCGTATTGCCATGAAAAAGGCGAGAGAATTTTTGCATACGAGTTCAATGGATACTGGAAAGATGTAGGAACTCTCGGTTCTTATTGGGAGGCCAATATGGAGCTGATCGATATTATTCCGGAATTCAATCTCTATGAAGAGTACTGGAAAATTTACACAAAGACTGATCGTATCCCGCCAATGTATGTGGATGCGGATGCGAAGGTTGTAAAGAGTATTATCGGTGAGGGAACTGAGATTTACGGCGAAGTAACCAATTCTGTGATCGGTGAAGGTGTTACAATCGAAAAAGGTGCTGTAGTCAAAGATTCTATTATCATGCAGGATACCGTAATTGGTGCCGGTGCAGTGGTTGAGAAAGCAATCGTTGCGGAAGATGTTAAGATCGGTGCCAATGCCCACCTTGGTGTAGGTGAATATGCAGCAAGTAAATTCGACCCAAAGGTTTACCAGTTCGATCTGGTAACCGTTGGTGAGCACTCCGTAATTCCGGAGGGCGTAAAGGTCGGCAAGAATACAGCGATTTCAGGCGTGACAGAGCCGTGCGATTATCCGGACGGACAGCTTGAGAGTGGCGGCTACATAGTAAAGTAAAGGCAGGTGGAAACGCATGAGAGCAGTCGGTATCGTTTTAGCTGGCGGTAACAGCAAACGTATGCGCGAACTTTCCAAGAAAAGAGCGATTGCGGCTATGCCGGTCGCAGGAAGTTTCCGCAGCGTGGATTTTGTATTAAGTAATATGAGCAACTCTCACATTCAGAGCGTTGCGGTTTTAACACAGTATAACTCCCGCTCCTTAAATGAGCATTTAAGTTCTTCCAAATGGTGGGATTTCGGAAGAAAGCAGGGCGGTCTGTACGTATTCCCGCCGACAATCACTGCGGAGCACAATGACTGGTACCGTGGTACAGCAGATGCCCTTTACCAGAATCTGGACTTCTTAAAGAGAAGTCACGAACCGTACGTGGTGATCGCATCCGGTGATGGTGTTTACAAACTGGATTACAATAAGGTGCTTGAATACCACATCGAAAAGAAAGCGGATATTACGATCGTATGTAAAGATATGCCGGCAGGCGTAGATGTCACCAGATTCGGTATGGTGAAGACAAATGCAGACGGCAGAATCACAGAGTTCGAAGAGAAGCCGATGGTGGCAGATTCTACAACGATCTCCTGTGGTATCTATGTGATCCGTCGTCGTCAGCTGATCGAACTTTTAGAGCGCAGCGCAGGAGAAGATCAATTCGATTTCGTTAAAGATATCCTGGTTCGCTATAAGAATCTGAAGAGAATCTATGCTTACAAACTGGATTCCTATTGGAACAATATCGCATCCGTAGGCGCATATTATCAGACCAATATGGACTTCCTGAAGCCGGATGTGCGTAATTATTTCTTCAGAGAATATCCGGATATTTATTCCAAGGTGGATGACCTTCCGCCGGCGAAGTATAATCCGGGCGCAGACGTCAAGAACAGTCTTGTTTCCAGCGGATGTATCCTGAACGGTAAAGTGGAGAATTCCCTGCTGTTCAAGAAGGTATTTATCGGAAACAACTGTGTGATCAAAAATTCGATCATTCTGAATGATGTGTACATTGGGGATAATACCGTCATTGAGAATTGCATTGTGGAGAGCCGTGCAACGATCCGTGCCAACACCACATATATCGGGCAGCCGGATGACGTAAAAGTTGTCGTTGAAGAGAACGAAAGATATACATTATAAGACAGTAAGGTCAAAAGATCGGATAAAAGAAATGCGAATCCGTTCGTAACGTCAGGGGGTCCGGTCAGGGGGAGGTAGTTTATGCAGGTTACAGATGTACGAGTGAGAAAGATTGAGAAGGAAGGCAAAATGAAAGCGATCGTGTCCATTACACTGGATAACGAATTTGTGATTCACGATATTAAGGTAATTGATGGGGAAAAGGGCCTTTTTATCGCGATGCCGAGCAGAAAAGCTGCAGACGGTGAGTACCGTGATATTGCTCATCCGATCAATTCCGGAACACGCGACATGATCCAGAAAGTGATCCTCGAGAAATACGAGACAACCACTCTGGAAGCTGCGATGGCCGAATAAGGGGAAATAGAGACCTCTCTGCCAGTGGAAACGCTGGCAGAGAGGTTTTTGAAAGATAGGAGAGATGGTATGATTCAGCTGAAAAGCAGATGGGCCGATAAAGTAAACGCAGAAAATGTACATCAGGAATATCCGAGACCGAATCTGGTGCGGGACAGCTATTGGAACCTGAATGGAGAATGGGAGTACTGTATTAACCAGAACATCCATGAAGCCGAATACGAAGGTACAATCCTGGTGCCGTTTTCCCCGGAAAGCTGTCTTTCCGGTGTGCAGAGAACGCTGAAACCCAAAGGGTTTCTGCATTACAGAAAAGCATTTACACTGCCTGCAGATTTTTGTAAGGGTCATGTTCTCCTTCATTTTGGTGCTGTGGACCAGGAATGCATCGTATATATGAACGGAAAAAAGATTGGAACTCATCGGGGCGGTTATCTGTCTTTCAGTTTTGATGTGACAGATGATCTGATTGACGGTGAGAATGTGCTGTCCTTGTGTGTGCGCGATATGACAGAAGAGAGTCCGCATGCTCGTGGAAAACAGAAGGTAAACAATAAGGGCAGTCTCAGTTCTCTGTTTTACACCCCGCAGAGCGGTATTTGGAAAACCGTCTGGATGGAGAGTGTCCCACAAACTTATGTGAAGAGCGTGAAGATCACGCCCAATTACGATGATGGAAGCGTTGGCCTACGGATCGATACGCATGGTTCCGTACCGATGGCACGGGTTCGGTTGTTTGATGAAGGCGAAACTGTAAAAGATGTGCATGTTGAGACCAATAAAGAGGTAACGGTAAAACTGGGTGCATTTAAAGCGTGGACACCGGATTCCCCCCATCTTTACGATATGGAGATTACAGCCGGTGATGATGTTGTAAGTTCTTATTTCGGAATGAGAAAGTTCCATATGGAGAAAGATTCCAAAGGAATCCTGCGCTTTTTCCTGAATAATCGTCCGTTCTTTTTTAACGGTGTTCTGGATCAGGGTTACTGGCCGGAAAGCCTTCTGACACCGCCAAGTGATGAGGC
>JAFSFU010000107.1 GCA_017435025.1 Lachnospiraceae bacterium
AACTTCGAAAACGAAGCTATCTTTGTACACCGATTTTTGTTATATAATTACTGAATGAAATATCAATTCTACACCATCTTTACCGTATACTCCAGATGCTTCTTCTCACCCGGCTGTAATACGATCACATCTTTTTTATCCTCAAATTTTCCTGTCTCATCGGTCCATGCCGCGCATCCGTGCCACGGTTCGATGCAGATGTACGGAGCTTTCTTCGCACCCATGGTCCAGAATGCCATAAACGGGAAACCTGCAAAATCCATATGCACGCCCTTGCCTGTTTCCTTGTGGCTCAGTTTGACACCTGTAGAAACAAGATTTCTATAGATTAAGGTATCGAGCTCTGCAAACGGTTCATGGGTCAGGCCAAAACGATCCGTGTGGTCCAGACGATAACCGTCCTCCAGACCACTGATGCATCCCTGAGGAGTCAGCAGATGATTCTGAGCGGTCTCCTCTTGATCGAACACGATCTCATAATCCTCAAAACTCTCGCACTCATTCATCGGACAGTTGAATGCTGTGTGGGCACCGATACAGAACGGCATCGGCTTGCCATCTTCATTCATAACCTCAAACCAGGTCGTAAAGCCATCCTCATTCAGCTTATGGCCCACCTGAAGAACGAAACGACGCGGATACATCTTCATTGTCTCCTCGTTCGCTTTCAATTCAAACAACACGTGTTATTCACTCTGCTCTGCCACTGCATATTCACTGACTCTTCCGAAACCATGTCTTCCCATCTCGCAGACTTTTCCGTCCATTTCAATCTTTCCATCTTTTAATGTGCCGACAATCGGAAAAAGAACCGGATTTCTTCCGGACCAGTATTCTGGATTTCCGTTCCAAATATATTCTTTTTTACCTGCATCCTTAAAAGAGATCAATTCTGCACCTTTGGTTGTCACAACCGCCTGCACAGCTCCTTTTTTTAAAATCAACTCCATATCAAATGCCTCCTTATTCTCTTACACACATTTCCCCGCCAATATACGGCAATCTGTTCTTCTTTCATGATACAGGAGAGATTCTTCTAAGTCAAGATTCGTAGCATGAGGAAATCTTCAATCTGCTCTATCACTTTAAAAATAAAAATACCCCGAAACCATATGATTTCGAGGTATTTATTTGCCAGATATACCATCCTAATTCTCTAATAGCTTGGGAGGCAAAAAAGAAACATCCGGTATACTGGCGCTCAGCCATTTCTGTATTCTTTTATAAAATGTTTTATAAAAGAATACAGTTGTGATGATAACATGATATTTTTCGCTTGTCAATATCTCCTTGATTATATTTTAACGTTTTACACGATATTATCGATGTACTGTAAAATATAGTACAGTGCCGCTCCGGCTGCGGCTCCTCCCTTTTTATAAGAGCTGGTTTTCAGATAACTGATGTCACTGTCCACTGTATTATATTTCATGACTTTTTTCCCAAGCGTAAACATGTGTTTTTCCAGATGCGCCCCAACATCGCCGCCGATGATAATGTCTCCATCAAACATTGTTCGGAGATTTGCAATCATAATGGCCACATAATTCAAATATTCATCCCATATCTGCATAACTACCGGATCATTCTGGTCCACTTTGACCATCAATTCCTCGATCGTCATGCCTGCTGTACGTTCCAAAGCCTGACCGGAACAGTAGGTATATGCGCATCCATTTTTTCCGCAATAGCACGGTCTGCCGTCCGGAACAATGATCATATGATCAAATTCTCCGGACATTCGATTAATTCCAAGTAACACTTTACCGGAAATACGAAATGCACCGCCGACTGCATCGCCCAATAAGAGATAGATTGCATCGTTTTGAGCCGAATTCCATTCCATCATCAATGCTGCATTGGCATTATTTACATAGTGCACCGGACAGAGAACAAAGTGTTCCAGCATTTTAAGACTGATTCCGTCCAGTTTTAAGATATTCGATTTGATAAGAATCTTCTCATCACTATTCAAGATTCCAGGCAAAGAAACACCTACACCCAGAATCTGATCTTCCTTAAGATTTACTTCGTGCAGAAATAATGTCAATTCATCTGCCAATTCTCGGTAATAATCCATCGTATTGGCAAATGGCTTTCTTATCTCTTTATACTGTACAATCTCACCAACGAAATTAACCAGTACAAAACTAATACGGTTCGTTGTGATGTCAAGTCCCACAGCATGAACTGCGTTATGGTTCAATGCCAGCGATTTTGCCCTGCGGCCGCCGGTAGATTCATACTCTCCCACTTCAATTAAAATCCCCTGCTCTACCAGTTCATTGGTACCTTGAAGAACCGTTGGCATGCTAAAAGACAAAGCTTTTGTCAGCTCCGTCTTTGATGCATTTTTATGTTCAAATAGGTACTGCACAATTGCAGACTTCTTCGACCTCGTCAAACCCTTTCGCTCCATAATTGCCTCCCATAATTATGAATTACGTTTGCTTGTAACATTTTTCGTATTATCTATATTATACATGATGTGAGCGATTTGTACAACGAAATCAAAAAACTAAAAGAGTGTGCCGCATTTGCGACACACTCTTTGAATTGTTATTCTTATTTACCAGCCTCGATCATGTTATCAAACATTACATAATCAGCAACCGGAACTTCACCTTCTACTGCACCTGCAGCGATGAAGTTGTTCTGCTGAACTTTGTAGTAACCTTCGATTGTACCATCAGAAGCACCTGCAGCAACTTCTGCACCTGTTAACCAGTCAGCTACGCCGCGCTCAGCATATACGGATTCGTAATCAGTCTTTGTTGTGTTAGCAACATACTCTGCAACTTCTTCGTAGTTACCGTCAGCAGCGTAATCCATTGCTTTGTAAAGAGCTCTTGTGAAACGTAAGATCTTGTCTGCATTTGCATCTGCATAGCTCGGTGTTACGATCCAGCTTGCAAGGGAGATGCTTGTATCAGCGAATGTCAGGTTGTCACAGAGAAGTGTGCCGTCTGCGCCAAGCTCTTCCATGATCTTTAAGCTGTTCGGGGACCATGTAGCACATGCATCAACACCGCCGGATAACATAGCAGTTACGATGTTTGCCGGTTCCATTTCCATAGCTGTGATATCGTCCCATGTAAGACCAGCTTTTTCAAGTGTCATCTTAAGGATATCTTCAGAGGATGTACCTGCGGAGTAAGCAACTGTCTTACCCTTGAGGTCTTCCAGTGTCTTAACGTTCGGGCCGCCGATTACAGCATCACCGTTGGAGATGTGGGAAAGAGCAAAGATCTTTGCGTTACCCTGGATACAGAGCTTATGAGCACCGTGGCCGATGTAACCGATATCCATGCTGCCGGATTCCATAGCGTTGATGATTGTCGGACCATCCTGGAAGGATGTAAGAACGATCTCAATGCCTTCTTCTTCGAAGAAGCCTTTTTCAATACCTGTAGTTACTGCCCAAAGAGAACCGTAGTTCGGCATGTAAGCTACGTTCAGTGTGAGTTTCTCAACTTCTGCTTCTGTCTCTTCAACAGCTGCTTCTGTCTCTTCTGCAGCTGCTTCTGTTTCAGCTGCTGCCTCTGTTGCTGCCTCTGTAGCAGCTGCGGTTGTTTCCTCTTCCTTGGCGCCGCAAGCTGTCATAGACAGTACCATAGCAGCAGCCATCATGAATGCGATGATTCTTTTCTTCATATTTGCCTCCTTTTATTTCCACTGGACTCATGTCCAAAATGGTACATATTATTTACGAACTTCCAGATATTCCTGGTATACTTCGCCCCAGATCTGAGCCTTCAGATCAAGGAAATCTTTCTGCATCTTCAGATCCTGTGTACGCGGATACGGAAGATTGATATCGATGATTGTTTTGATACGTCCCGGGCGGGCGCTCATAACGATTACCTTTGTAGCAAGAATGATAGCCTCTTCTACATCATGAGTAATGAAGAAACATGTCTTCTTCTCTTCCTGCCATGTGCGAACCAGCTCAGACTGCAGCTGAGTACGTGTCTGTGCATCCAGCGCACCGAACGGCTCGTCCATCAGAAGAACTTCCGGCTGAACCGCATAAGCACGTGCAATCGCAACTCGCTGTTTCATACCACCGGATAACTCCTTCGGGTAGCTGTCCACGAAATCTTCCAGTTCTACCATCTTGATATATTTCATAGCGATCTCTTTTGCTTCCGCATCGCTCATTCCCTTTAATTTCAGACCGAACATAACGTTCTTTAAAACAGTTAACCACGGGAACAATGCGTACTGCTGGAATACTACGCCACGCTCTGTACCTGTACCTTCTACTTTATTACCATTGACATATACTGCACCGGAGGTCGGCTCTAACAGACCTGCAATGATATTCAGCAAAGTGGACTTACCGCAGCCGGACGGTCCAACCACACAGATAAACTCATTTTCCATGATGTCCAAATCTACACCGTTTAAAGCGATCATCTTACCGTTACGGCCTTCGTAGATCTTTTCAACATGATCAATTTTGACCTTTACACTTCTCTCTTCTCCTGCCATCCCGTAAGCTTCCTTTCTAATGTTTTAATGATCTTCTCAGAAGAAATACCGATAATACCGATTAAAATAATGTAAAGTAACATCGGAGCAACTTCGAAGCTGTTACTGAAGGAACGGATACGCATACCCATACCTGCAGACGCACCTGTAGACTCAGCAGCGATCAGTGTTGTCAGAGCTACAGATACACCAAGACGAACTGCTGTAAGGATAAACGGTGTTGTTGCCGGGAAGATAACCTTTACAAAGATATCCTTATCCTTTGCACCAAGCACACGCGCTGCCTTGATCAGAGTTTCATCCACGTTACGAACACCCTGGTAGATGGTAACAGTCATGATGAGGAAAGTTGCCAGCCAGATAACGATGATCTGCGGACGACGACCTACACCTGCTGCGATAACTACGAGCGGAACGTAAGCGAGCGGCGGGATATTACGGATAAACTGGATCCACGGCTCTAAAATATTGCGAACCGGTAAATACCATGCCATTAAGAACGCAACCGGAACAGCTGTTACAAAGCCCAGTGCGAAACCGCAAACTACAGAAATCATACTGCTTGTAAAGTCTTCAAGCAGGATACCACGTTCAATAACTGTTCCAAGTGCTTCCATAATAGCCGGTACGAACGGGAAGCTTCGAGCTGTCTGCGGATTAACAGACAGGAAGAACCAGAGCGCAATGGCTGTCAGGAAGGACAGAAGCAGCCAACCCCAAGCCGGGATCTCATTAAGCTTATTTTTTTTGTCCATTTATACGTCTCCTATTTCAGATGGATTAATAGAATACTTTAATTCGATGGACCCAATTACTTGCCGGATCATACAGTTCCTTCAAATACTTGGATAATTTTTCAATGTACTCTTTCTTTACATCCGCGTAAGCCGGATCGTAACATACATTCTTCAGCTGATACGGGTCTTTCTTCAGGTCATAAAGCTCACCGCGCTCACTCTCGTTGAATGTAAACTGGTAATCCAGATCACGAACCATACGCTGACGATGTGTATAGAAATGATTGTGGTACTCACAGAATACTTCTGTTCTGCCATTGCTCTCTTTTTCACCCATCATAAGCGGGAGAATACTCTCACCGTCAACAGGCTGCGGCGGTGTCACACCGGCCATATCAAGCAATGTCGGCATCAGCTCATGAAGATATACAAAGCTGTCATTATCCTTAGTGCCTGCACCTTTTACTACCATCGGAATATGATAGATCTCGTCAAAGGTAAATGCACCTTTTTCAATCAGTTTGTGCGCACCAAGGCAGTCACCGTGGTCACAGGTATAGATGATAATGGTATCATCGTACAGGCCTTCCTCTTTCAGCTTGTTCACCATCATACCAACCATATCATCGATCATCGTGCAGTGTCCATAGTAACGCGCTGCAATTTCCTGGAATCCCTTCCAGCCATAATTGCCAAGACCCCACATCTTCTCACTGAGATAATAGCCATACGGCTTATCCAGAAGATCATCACAATAGCTCGGATGCTCCGGAATATCATCCGGATTATACATGGAATAATACGGCTCCGGTACGATACTCGGGCTGTGCGGACCCCAGAAGTTCGCCCAGATAAAGAACGGCTTGTCTTCTTCCTTCGCCTTTTCGATCAGGCGGTTGGTCTCGTGAGCCACAAAGTACTCGATCGTACTTTCCACCGGTCCTTCATGCTTGCAGAACATTTCCTGAATCTGCAGAGCCGGGTTGTCACCCAGGAAGCCATTGGAAACATCGATGTTCTCAAAGCCTTTTTCCTTAAGGTAAAGTTCATAGTAGTTCGGTTCATTATCCGGTGGCTGATTGAAGATCAGGCTTGGGAACACCTGACTTCCCGGGAAACCATATCCCATGAACGGTTTACCGTCATGGAAACCACACTCGATCGGCTCTTTGTTCGGTGTTACATGCCATTTTCCTGCATAACCGCAGTAATAGCCTGCATCACGCATACATTCACCGAGAAGAGGGGTTCCTTCTTTAATGTTGGTGAAGTTATCCACCACGCCATGTTTATGCGGATAGAGTCCGGTCATAACACTGGCACGTGCCGGGGCACAGATTGCTGACGGAGTATATGCGTTGTTAAACTTCATACCCTCTGCTGCAAGCTGATCGATATTCGGTGTTTTGCATATGTCATTCATTCCATAAGCACCGACTGTATCCATTCGCTGCTGGTCAGCAAGAATAAGTAGTACATTCTTTCTCTTTCCCATTTTCTACCTCCCTTTTCCAGTTTATGTGTTTAGCATAAAACAAGAATGCTATTTTCATTATACCTCTATCTATGCATAATTGTCAATTTTTCAATCTGCATTTTCCGATTCTGTACATATCACACAAAAAAAGGCACATCCGGTTCGCGGACATGCCTCTGATTCGTTTTTTATAAAAACTTATAAATATTGTACATGTTGATAAAGATCATAACGATCATCAGACCGATAAAAAGCCGGTCCACCATCTGGCTCTCCAGTTTTTTATTGAAACCACGGCCTACAATTCCGCCACAGATTCCGCCGCACACCATCAGGCAGAGCATACCCACCGAAAATTCCGGTACGCGGTGTGTCAGAATACTGAAGATCAGACTGGCCGCCTGGGAAAACAAGATTGTATACAGGGAATTCTCCGCAGCTGTCTTTGTATCCATAGAAAAGAAAAAGAAGAACACGACTAAATTGATCGGTCCGCCGCCGATTCCAAGGAACGAAGACATAATGCCAAGCATCAGGCCAATTACAGCACTGACTGTCCTGGATGTAATCCTGTGAGTTTTGATCCTGCTCTTAAAAATCGTATAGAGGAGAGTTCCAAGAGTCACCACAAGAAGGCATGCGGCCTGAACTGCACCTACGCGGTCCGGATTTTCACTCATACCGCGGATGATCTCAAACAGCTGTTTACCGAAAACACCGCCAACCGCAGCACCGATTGCAAGCGGAACTCCCGTCTCCTGATTGATCTTTGAACTTCCGCTGAGTTTTGAGCGGATCACAGAGTAAGTGGTCATAGAAAGAACGGTGCATCCGGAAAGGAAACTGATCGTGGAAACACTCATAATTCCAAATGCGTCCAATGCCGGTTTGATGATCACACCTCCGCCAATGCCACAGATCGCTCCGATGATCGAAGCAGAAAAACAAATTGCAAATACCAATAATACTACCATGTTTCGACACCTCCCAAACGTCTACATTTAAACTATACAAAAACAGAAAACAAAAGTCAATGATTGCCATTCACGACAAAAAAATGTAAAATATACCTAATAATGAAAACCGGCAGTTTGAACTTAAGTTCTATGCCAGACAGGAGGATCTATGCCGCCAATCAGTTTATTGATAAAACCGGCATCCGGAAGCTGCAATATGCGCTGCCGGTACTGCTTCTATACAGACGAAACCGAACACCGTTCCACTCCGTCCATGGGAATCATGTCCATGGAAACAATGAGAACACTGGTAGATAAAGCATTGCATTTTGCCGACGGTGACTGTTCTTTCGCCTTTCAGGGCGGCGAGCCGTCTCTTGCCGGACTGCCTTTCTTCCGTGCTCTGACGGATTATGTAAAGAATCATCCAAATCCGAAAAAAATCCGCGTCCATTATTCCTTCCAGACAAATGGTTACAATCTGGATGAAGAATGGATGAAATGGTTCGCTGAGAATCATGTCCTCGTCGGCGTATCACTTGATGGACCGAAAGAGATCCATGACCGCTATCGCGTGGACCATAATGGAAAAGGAACCTTCCAGCGAGTCATGTCGTCCATCCGCCTGATGGACAAATACCAGGTGGATTATAATATTTTAACGGTTGTCCATGCCGGTTCTGCCCGCCGCGGTCAGCAGATCTACAATTTCTTTAAGAAAAACAATTTCCGCTATCAGCAGTATATTGAGTGCCTGGACCCGATCGGAGAAACTCCGGGCGGATACGAATACTCTCTGACACCGGAGCGCTATGAAATCTTCTTAAAGAATCTGTTCGACTGCTGGTATCTGGATATGAAAGCCGGACATTATGTTTACAATCGTTACTTTGAAAATCTGATGATGATCATAGCCGGTCAGGGTGCTGAAAGCTGCAACCTGCGTGGCGTCTGCGGTGCGCAGTGGGTGATCGAGGCAAACGGCAATACCTATCCTTGTGATTTTTACGCGTTGGATGAATGGTATCTCGGAAATATCAATACCGATTCCTTTGAAAACATGGAATCCAAACGCGAGGAACTGGGCTTTATCCAGTGGTCACGCCAGATTCCTGATGACTGCAAAAACTGCCGGTGTTTTATGCTTTGCCGAAACGGCTGCCGC
Source organism: Lachnospiraceae bacterium (assembly GCA_017435025.1). Next base: position 8,830 of record JAFSFU010000107.1, read on the forward strand.
AGAAACCGGGAACCTGTAACAGCAGCTTCCACAGGCAAAAACTATTTCTGTTCCGCGTATCAGAACTTCCTGGAATATGCATATCCGCGACTGGCAGAAATCTATCAGCTTTTAAGACAAAGGGCCGGTCAACACTGAGGAAACCGGGGTAAAAATATATTGCTGTTTTCCATTATATACCTTATAATGAAAGTATCTATGGAATCGTCAATGAAAACGTGAATCATCAGCCTGATCCGCGTTTTTGTGAACTTAATTATTATTTAAGTAAAGGGAGGATTACTTATGGAACGTTATGGTATTAAAGTTGAACTGAAGAACAAACCGGTTCTTGATCCGGACTTCATGCCGATGCTCCGTTTCAATGAAGAGTTTTTAAAAGGAGCTACAAAGCCGGTGTCCATCGCTGTGGAGCGTGCTGACGGCCAGATGGCAACTCGCCACACAAAGATCTATGAGTCCGCAGAGATGAAAGATGCGAACAATTATTATATCGACAGAATGGTTAAAACAATGCTCTGGCTGCAGGGCGGTTTCCGCATTTATGTAGCTGGCGACAAAGAAGTTTACGAATATTTAAAAAACACTTTCTGTGAAGGTGGTTCCCGTGCCTTCGACTATGATTTCATGGCAAATATCTATGAGCATCCGTTCGAGGTAATCTGGGGCGATACCGTTCCGGAAGCAAAAGATGCACCGTACAAAGCAGGCGGCAACTTAAAGGGCTGCCGTATCGGTTTCGACGCAGGCGGATCCGACCGTAAGGTTTCTGCAGTTATCGATGGTGAGACTGTTTATTCCGAGGAAGTATTATGGTATCCGAAAGTAACAGAAGATCCGGACTATCACTACAACGGAATCGTTGAGGCATTTAAATCCGCTGCTGCGCATATGCCGCGCGTTGACGCTGTTGGTATCTCTTCGGCAGGTATCTTCATCAACAACCGCACAATGACAGCTTCCCTTTTCCTCAAAGTTCCGAAGGAGCTCTATGAAGAAAAGGTAAAAGATATCTACATCCGTGCCGTAAAAGATACTTTTGGCGATGTTCCGTATATGGTAGCTAATGATGGTGATGTTTCTGCTCTTGCAGGTACTATGAGCTTAAAAGACAACAACGTTCTCGGTATCGCAATGGGTACCAGCGAAGCAGTTGGTTATATCGACGAAGAAGGCCGTATCACAGGATGGCTCAACGAGCTTGCATTCGTTCCGGTTGACGCAAATCCGAACGCAATGATCGACGAGTGGTCCGGCGATATCGGATGTGGCGTTAAATATTTCTGTCAGGACGGCGTGATCAAGCTGGCTCCGGCTGCAGGCATCGAATTAGATGAATCTGAGCCGCCGGCACATAAATTAAAAGCAGTTCAGGCACTTATGGCAGAGGATGATCCGCGTGCAGCTAAGATTTACGAGTCCATCGGCTGCTACCTTGGTCACACACTTGCTTACTACTATCAGACATACGGATTCCGTTATGTTCTGCTCCTTGGCCGTGTAATGAGCGGTAAGGGCGGTGATCTGTTATTACAGACATGCCAGCATGTTCTGAATGACGAGTATCCGGAAGTTGCTGACAAGTTCAAACTGACACTCCCGGATGAGTATTTCCGCCGCGTTGGTCAGTCTATGGCTGTTGCAAGTTTACCGGAGTGCAAATAATCAAACAAAACGATTCGGCGGGCCTGTTAAAAGGGTCCGCCGATGCATAAATATGTAGTAAAAATCAAACTATAAGGAGATTGATCGTTATGAGAATTTATATGGAAGCAGATTACGCTGCAATGAGCAAACGCGCTGCTAATATCATCGCTGCAGAAGTAATTAAGAAACCGGATTGTGTCCTTGGTCTTGCTACAGGTTCCACACCGGTTGGCACATACAAAGGTCTGATCGAAAAATACAACAACGGCGATTTAAGTTTCAAAGAAGTAAAGTCCGTTAACCTTGATGAATACAAGGGGCTTGCAGGAACTCACGATCAGAGCTACCGTTACTTCATGCAGGATAATCTGTTCAACCACATCGATATCGTTCCGGAGAACACAAACGTTCCGAATGGTCTCGCAGAAGATGCTGAAGCGGAATGTGCAAACTACGACAAACTGGTAGAGTCCCTCGGTTATGCTGATCTTCAGCTCCTTGGTCTCGGAAACAATGGTCACATCGGTTTCAATGAGCCGGATGACTGCTTTACAAAAGCAACTCACGTTGTTGATCTGACACAGAGCACCATCGATGCAAACGCTCGTTTCTTTGAATCCGCAGATGATGTTCCGCGTCAGGCTCTGACAATGGGCGTAGGCTGCATTATGGCTGCACGCCGCGTTCTTCTGATCGCTTCCGGCGAGGCAAAGGCCGATGCACTTTACAAGATGATCTGCGGTCCGATCACACCGGACTGCCCGGCATCTATCCTTCAGCTCCATCCGGACGTAGTTGTTGTTGGTGATAAAGCTTCCTTAAGCAAAGTTGTTGAAGCGGGGGTTAACGTATGCGAATAATCGGCGGACAGGTTTTTGATCTGGAAAACGGATTTGTCGAACGCGATCTTTGCACAGATGGTAAACTGATTTCCGAAAACAGCGGTGACGACATGGTCATCGACGCTGCTGGCTGTTATGTGATCCCGGGTCTCGTTGATGTGCATTTCCATGGTGCCGTAGGCGAAGACTTCAGTGATGCATCTGCAGAAGGTCTTCAGAAGATCGCTGATTTCGAATTATCCGAGGGCGTTACTTATATCTGCCCGACTGGTATGACTCTTTTAGAGGACCAGTTAACAAAAGTATGTAAAGTGACTGCGGAACACCGCAAGAGCAATCCGACCGGTGCAGAAGTAGTTGGTATTCACTTAGAGGGTCCGTTCCTTTGTGTTGCAAAGAAAGGTGCCCAGAACGCAGCCTTCTTGCATGAGCCGGATGCAGCAATGCTCCGCCGTCTCAATGAAGCTTCAGAAGGATGCGTAAAATTAGTTACTGTTGCTCCGGAAGAACCAAACGGTATCGAATTCGTTCGCGAGGCAGTGAAGGAAGGTATCACCGTTTCCCTTGGCCATACAATCGCAACTTACGATATCGCCAGCGAAGCTTATGCTGCCGGTGCATCCCATGCAACTCACCTTTACAACGGTATGCCGCCGTTCCATCACCGTGAACCGGGCGTGATCGGTGCAGCTTTTGATGCTCCGCATGTAAAAGCAGAGCTGATCTGTGACGGTATTCACATCCATGGCGGTGCTGTTCGTTCCACATTCCAGCTGTTCGGTAAAGAGCGTATGGTCATCATCTCTGACTCCCTTCGTGCAACCGGTATGCCAGACGGTATCTATCCGTTCGGCGGACAGGAAATCGAAGTACATGGAAACCGCGCGACAATCGCCGGACACCCGGAAACTCTTGCCGGCTCTGTTACTTCCTTAATGGGCTGTATGCGTAAGGCTGTGGAATTTGGTATCCCGCTGGCAGATGCAGTTCGTGCATCTTCCTACAATCCGGCTCAGCAGATCAAGATTGATGATCGATGCGGAAGCTTGGAGATTGGCAAAGAAGCAAGTATCGTTCTTTTAAATAAAAAAGACCTCTCCATTAAGAAGATCATCTTCAAGGGTGAAGAAGTATAAAATATAAAAAATACCGCGTGGTTTTTACACCACGCGGTATTTTATTTCAGATTTTTCGCAATCTGCACAATTTCCTCAAACCGGCTAACCCGATAATCTGCATTTGCCAGGATCCTTCTTCTTATTTCTTCCGGCCGCACATGAAAAGTTTCTGCCATAATTGTCGTCATTCCTGCTTGTTTCGCTCCCCAGAGTTCATTGGAACCGCCGTCACCGACAAACAGACACTCTTCCAGGGATACGCCCAAATGCTCGGCTGCAAGCTCGTAAATTCGGCGCTCTGGCTTCATCAGGCCAACATCGCAGGAAAAGATCACATCATGGAAATATAACGCCAGCCTGGAACTTTCCCAATATTTTTTATCCATCAGATCCGCGTTGCTGATCAGACCAATCTTTATCCCCATCTCCCGCAATGCTCTCAACATATCCACAACCTCATCACGAATACCGGAAAATGCGATCTTCATTCGGCGGTCCCGAAGCACACGGAGTTGTTCCACTTCCCTGTCAGACAACTGCAGCGGCAATGCCTCCGCAATCTTTTTCATCATTTCTTCTTCCGTTTTCACATGACCGGTCGCACGCTCACGATAAATCTCTGTTCCTTCTGAATAACTCTCATATTCCTGCCACGGCATATGCACAATATCCAGCTCACTGATATCCTTCGGATAAGTGGCTGAGATCAACGTAGAAAACAAATCAAAACATGCTGCTTTTATCACAGAGATTACCTACCTTCATTACTTTTTTGAATTTTATACTCTTCATACAACTTCTCTCTAAATTCAGGTTCCTCGCTCGCCCGAACTAAATCCTCCATTCGAGAATCCTGAAAAAGTCTTTGTGTCAGCTTAGCAAACAACGCTTCTCCTTCTGCACAGCCTTCTGCACGACCTTCCGCACGACCTTCCGCACGACCTTCCGCACGACCTTCCGCACGACCTTCCGCACGACCTTCCTCAAGCCCCTCTCTGCGAGCCTCTTTCTTTACCAGTTTCCACTGTAACTCCACATCTTCCAATAACAACATTTCTTTCACCTCCGCTTGATGACGCAGTAAAAAATCCTTCAAAATATTATTGTTAATACACATATTAACGGCACGATCAACAGAATCTGACAAAGATAAACCCTTTATGCCACCTTTTCTTACTTCTTCCACCAGATAAGCATACTCATACAAGTCACGACACTTCTCCATCAATTCCTTATTATGACCAAAATTAATGTTGATCATCTTTGCTACACATTCCAGGCAGGCTCCTTCGCACTCATTCAGCTCAAAGGCATCCGACAGCTTCACTTCCATGGAATCCTCATCTTTTTCTAATCCGTTATAAAACACAACAAATCTTGGCGTTGGCAATTTAATCAACGATTTTGAAAAAATGTTTTCTTCACGTTCTGCTATATATCCATGATACAATCTGGCAAAGTAGAACAGCCCCCGCAAAGGCATATTGGGATTCCATGTGGATTGCGCTTCATAAAGGTTTAACTCATTTCCAATGACAAATGATACATCATTTTTCATACCTAAATACAATACGCCTTCCATCGTCGTAATGATCAGATCATCCGGATTCGTATACTCGGAGCCTCGAATGGCATTATAAAGCCGAAGCAATTTCTCTTTATCTCTGAATATCATCAGAAACAAATTATCCTTATAGTTTCTCTGTACACCGGTTTCCATACGTTTCCTACCTCCATTTTACTATACATATTCTTTGGTTGTAAATGTTGTGGGAGTTCCATTCAGAAATAAATTTGAATTTCAGAACCACAGATGCCCGTGAAACGGACGATTTCCTCAAGAAAAGAGGATATTGAATTTTGTTCCAACAGAATAGCATACAAAACAGATCTTGTCTATGGTCAATTTCCACAAAAAGTGCCGGTACAACCAAAGCTATACCAGCACTTCCTTTTCTTCATTATGAAACGGCAATACCGCCTGAAAATGATTTTTTTCAATCACATGCAGCAGGTCTCCACGGCTCTGATGATGCGGAAAAAGAAAACGCTCTGCCTTTCCAAAATCCAGTAATTTCTCAACAGGTCCATTCTTTTTTACACGGCCATTGATCAAAACTGAGGCCCCTTTCTCAATTGCCCGATGCACAAAATCCATGTTCTTCTTTTTCTTTAGATGTGTGTCTGCAAGAATCAGAATATCATATCCGCAATCCTCTTCTTCCACATCCAGCATATTCATTGTTTGCGCTCTAAATAACTGATACGCATCGTTGTTATACCACGCAGACTCCATAAGCATCTTCTCAGCATAAATCACAAAATCTTTGTCCACGCAGATCCGTAAATCCGGAAATGTTTTCCACATCAGATAAAGGATTTCCAGTCCGCGTCCATACTGTGGAACCGGAAGAATCACCGGACGTCCACCTCGCAGCTTTTCTCGAACTGCAGCAACCAGCTGACCTCGAAGTTCCTCTGCATTCTTTTCTGTTTGGTGATGTGCACAATCGATCAAAGCCACATCTGCATTACTGTCTCGCAACGGATCACATGCATAAACCAATGCATGTTCCTGATAATCTCCGCTAAAGAAAAATGTCTTATCACCATCAAAGATCTCAAACCAAAGTCCGCCCGGACAATGACCGGTTCTTCCATATCGAACAGCCAAAGCTCCAAACTGACGGATATTCAAAAACTTGCCGGCATCCGTCTTTGATTCCGGCAACAGGAGTTCCGTATCCTCATATACAATCCCTGCCAGACGGCATGTCATTCCGGTTGTCACAAGTTTTCCCCGAAAACCATGTTCACAAAAGTATTCAAACGCTCCGGAGTGATCCTTATGGCAGTGGGTCAGAAACAGATAGTCCACCCGGTCGAGTTCTTCCGGGCTCACATTGGGATAAGGAGATGAATCTGTGTCCATAATCCCGCAATCTACCATATACATTCGCCCCGCCTCGCCGTATTCTACCAAAAAGCAACTGCGGCCATGCTCTCCATAGCCGCCGCGCACAATCAATCTACTCATAGATATATAGTTTTTCCTTTGCAATTTTTACAAAACCATGTTTTCCAACCGGCAGAAATTCACTGCACAACACACAAAATCCCTCGTGTTTATCTGTCTGTACCTTCACGCGGTAAACACCGCCCTCGAACGTGGACATGACTACTGACACCGGGATGCAGTTGCTCTCCTCTTTGTCACACCAGGAGCATTCTTCCGGACGGAAACGTAATTCCAGTGTACGCTCAGAACGAACCGTTGGCTGTGGATTTTCACTCGAATCCTTCTGTCTGAAGTACTGTCCCCATACTTCCATTCCACCGACTGCAACCACCGCCGTACTCTCACCGCGTTTCACCATCTCAGCATTTCTAATGGAGTTTCCTGCGCCAAGCAAGCCGGCTACCATGGTTGTCTTCGGATGCATGTAACACATGGATGGAACATCATTCTGGTCGATCACGCCATTGTTCATAACAATAATGCGATCCGCCATGGCAAATGCTTCTGACGGGTCATGGGTCACATGGAATACCGTCGTTTTTAAAGAATGGAACAGCTGTGCCATCTCCGTACGCATCTCGATACGAAGCTGAATATCCAGATTGCAAAGCGGCTCATCCAAAAGAACGATCGCAGGTTTTGTGATCAAAGCTCTGGCAATGGCAACGCGCTGCTGCTGACCTCCGGAAAGCTCAGACGGGTACTGATCGATCAGACCTTCCAAGTGCAGCAGAGATACCACTTCATTCAGTCGAAGCTCCATTTCATCTTTTTCTGTCTTCTTGATCTTCAGACCGTAGAGAATATTGTCGCGAGCAGTCATATGCGGCCAGAGAGCAAAGTCCTGAAACACCATATTGATATTTCTGCTCTCGGTCGGTGTCATAGTCTTCACACCGGAAACTTCCTTTCCATGGATACAGACTACACCGCCATCCAGCGGAAGAATTCCTGCAATAATGTTTAACAGGGTAGATTTTCCACAGCCCGATGGGCCCAGAACACTGATAATCTCTCCTTCCCGTACGGAAAGATTGACACCTTTTAAAACTTCCTTTTTTCCATAATGCTTTCTTACATCTTTTATCTCAAGAATATTCTCCATTTACTTCCCTTTCTTACGTCCTGCGTTCAATACCACTTCCAGGATCAACATGATACTGATGATAAACGCCGCTCCAACTATGGTCGCTGCAGCTGCGAGACCAAATCGAAGATCATTATAGGCATCACTGATATACACCGGCAGTGTGCTGTAGTTCGGCGGATACAGAATCGTTGTGATTGCCAGATTAAAGACACTTCCTCCAAATGCTGCCAAGACTGCCGAAACCGTGCTGTCATGCAGCAGCGGCAGAAGAACCGTTTTCAGTCTGGTACCAAAACCTGCTCCTTGCACCTGCGCAGCAATCAGCAAGGATTTCGGAACCTTTGCCATACCGCCCACCAGCACTCGGTTGATCAGAGGAATGGCCGCCGCCACACTGGCCAGCACCAAAATAGCCGGCTTTCCATACAAATGAAGTCCAATATTCGTCAGCCACTTCTGGTTCCATACAAAAATATATCCGATGCCCAAAACAACACCCGGAACTGCCATGGCAACCAGTGTCAGCATGTCAATTCCCTTCTTCAGCTTAAACTCAGAATAGGTGAGCACATATGCCACGCAAAAGCCTACCAGAATGCCGATGACTGCCGCACAGAGAGCCAGACTGAGGGAATGTTTCACACCTTCCATCAGTTTGCTGCCCGCCTGGAATACTTCCTGATAATTCTCCATGGTAAACATAAACTTTTCGATGCTGACCGAGCTGGAAAAGGACATGATCAGGTTTGAGCCCACCGGAATACCTAAAGCAACTACATGGAACAGGCCCACAATAGCAGAAAGCAGTGTTGTCATTCCTTTTCCCAGCTTTCGTGGTGCAACATGTTCGGTACCATTATCCAGAAAGTCAAATTTTTTATTGCCCATGGCAATTCCCTGAACGATCATCGCACCTACGATCATCACCATTAAATAGGTAGACAGAACACCTGCCATATCAAAACGTACCGGAGATGAACAAATGGCACTGTAGATCGTATACGGCAGAGTCGGGAACGAATAAACCGCAGTAATCGTGGATGACATGCCATAGTCACCAACTGTATCCATAAAGATCAGCATTGCCGCAGAACAGTATGCCGGAATACACAACGGCAGCTGTACATTCCACCACGCACGAAGCGGTGATGCTCCGTTCATTCTCGCAGCATACACCAATCGTTTCGGATACCATTCCATAGCATTTTTTATTGTCACATAAGCAAGCGGATATTTACAAAGGACCATAACCGTTACCAGTCCCCAGAAGCTGAACACAAAGTCATTGACTCCGTCAATTCCTAGCCATGCTTTTGCGATTCCATTGCCTGCTGAAAAGTAAACCCAGCCCTGTGCCAAAATAAAAGATGGTACGATCATTAAGATCCAACTGACAACATCAATCAGCTTGGCTCCGGGAAATTCGTAATGTACACGCACATGGGCTAAAAAGGCCGCCAAAAGCAGACCCAAAATAGTTGTTCCGACACTCAGAGAAAGGGAATTCAGGAATGCTTTTTTCCAGAGCGGTCGTACAAACACTTCCAGAAGCAGGGAAAGATTTCCCAGGTTAAAACTATGAATGTCGAGATTCGGGCAAACGATCTGGATCAGTACTGCCGCCAGTGGCAGCAGTACCAAAAGAACCAGAATCGCCAATATACCGAAACCCGCCGCGTTATCTCTGTTTCTCATGATAACCTCCGGCACATTTACTGTGCGGACATATCCGCGAACCATGCCTTGATATCTGCTTCATTTTCTGCGCCGAATTCTACATCTGCAACTGCCAGTACCGCATTTGCATCGCGCTCTTCTTTTAATGTTACACCCTTCACAGACGGCTCAAAATAGCCTTCATCACCGGTGTTCACCAATGCCTGCTGTGTCTCTGGATCCAAAAGGAAATTCACAAACTCTTTTGCGATTTCCGGCTGGGTGGTTGCCGCACTGATAGCCGCCACACGAGTGGAACCCGGCGCACCATTTTCCGGCCATACGATTGTGATTGGTTCACCGCTTGCCACCATATCATAAGCATTGGATTCCTGCAGCATGGCAACGTTGATCTCACCACTAGCCAGAGCCTGTACCACCTGCGGGTTCTTCGGGAACACCTTTAATCCCTGGCTGAACATCGTAGTGAAATATTCCTTTCCGTCTTCCATTCCCATCTGATCCATAAAATAAGCTGCAAGTGGGTAAGCCGGAGCCGCAACGCCCGGATCTGCCATGCCCACTACATCTGCGTATTTTGCATCTGTCAGCTCTTCAAATGTCTTCGGTGCGTCCTCTTCACTGTAAACATCATTTCTATATACCAGAACACCTGCTGCATGAGCACCGGTTGGATAAAAGCACTGATTCTCCGGAACCAGAGCACTTGCAAAATCAGTCAGATGCTCTGCATTTTCCACTTCCAAACCTGTCATCAGGTCACCGTCTTTCGATAAATTGTATACATCATACATAGAATCAATCCATACCACATCCCACTGCGGATTGCTTCTCTCTGCAGCGATACGGGACATAGTCTCCGCGCCATTTCCCACCACCACTTCCACGTCGTAACCGGTTGCCTCTTTGAACATGTCCGGAATTACTGCATCAAAGTCATTTAAATAAACCACCAGAGGTTTTACCTGTGCACTCGTTGTCTCTGCAGCTTCCCCGGATCCGCATGCTGTCATCGCCATCATTGCTGCTGTACCAGTAAGAATCATAAATAGTTTTTTCCAATTGTGTTTCATGATCAGACTCTCCTTATTCTGTCTTTCGTAGTCATGTTGTTTCTTACATAATATCGCCTGCAGTGCAATATCATCTACGAGTCTGATTATAGTTCCACTCTGTCAAAAACAAATTACCGCCCTGTAAAAAATGAGTAAAAATTATTTCAAATTTCTTTCTTACTTTTTGTCATGATATCCGAAAAAACTGTCATATTTTCGATTGTAGAATTCTCTTCACAGTAGTATAATGAAAGGCGGTAAAAGATTCCAATGTCTATTCCTGGAGGTAGTACAAATGAAACTGAAAAAATCCGCATACAGTTATGTCATGATGCTTGGACATCTCTGCGCAGACTTAGGCGGCGGCGCTCTTCCGGCAATTCTCCCGTTCCTGATCGCACAGAAAGGAATTACCTACACACAGGCGGCCGGTCTCACCTTCGCACTCAGCAGCATCGGTTCCGCAATCCAGCCGGTATTTGGCACTATGGCAGACAAAACATCTCGCCCGTGGCTCATGTCCCTGGGTATTTTTATGGCCGGATTCGGCGTATCCTGTCTGGGATTCTTAGATAGTTACTGGGCAATGTTCATCGCTGTTGCAATCACCGGTATCGGTGCAGCGCTCTTCCACCCGGACGGCGGCCGTATGGCCAACTATGTATCCGGCGAGAAAAAAGGAAAAGGCATCAGCCTGTTTTCCGTCGGCGGTAATATGGGCGGTGCTGTAGGTCCAATGCTGGCAGTCTTCGGTATCTCTATGATCGGTGATCTCCGCGGAGCTGCAATCCTCGCAATCCCGGTACTGGCTATGGCAGCGTTCATGGTGACACAGCATGGTCGTATGGCAGAATTCGCTGCAGAAGGCATGAAGAAAACCAAAGCTGCGATCGCAGCCGGTCAGAAAGATGACTGGAAATCTTTCGGAAAACTTACCGGAGTTGTTTTCCTCCGCTCCACACTGAGCGTTGGTATGACCACCTTCATTCCGCTTTTCTGGATGAGCATCCTGATGCAGTCCGAGGAAGTATCCGGTTCTGTAACAACGATCATTTCCCTGTCCGGTGCTGCAGCAACACTGATCGGCGGCAGTCTGGCAGATAAATACGGTTTTAATAAGACCATCCGCACCGGTCTGGTTATGGTAATCCCGTGTCTGATCGCTGTAACTTTATCCAGAAATGTGCTCTTATCCACTCTCCTTCTGATTCCGACAGCCATGTTCCTGAACTTCGCGTTCAGTCCATCTGTAGCTCTTGGACAGAAATTCGTGCCGAATCACCTTGGTCTGGCATCCGGTATCACTATGGGTCTGGCAAACAGCTTCGGCGGCGTAGTTTCCCCTATGCTCGGTAAAGTGGCTGATAATGCCGGTATCCCGGTAGTTATGTGGATCCTGGTTGCTCTGGCAGTCGTAGCATGCATCGGTTCCTTCTTTGTTCCGGATGCACCGCCGGAGATTCATGCAGAAGAAGCATAAGTCTTGCAAAACACACAAAATTACGCATACAAAAAACGCCACTGGTCAATCGGCCAATGGCGTTTTTCTTTATTCTCTTATTCTTCGTCTCTTGCCTCTTCGAATGCCTCGATGATACCAGCAATTCTGTTGAACTCGTCATCGCTCTCGATATCGATCAGTTCAAACTCATCCTCGCCTGCCTCAGCGTACTCATAGATGTAGCCTTCCAGCTCGTCAGCTTTCTCCAGATCAAAGTCATCATCTGCACCGACAACTACTGCAAGGTATTTCTTGCCTTCAATCTCATATAAACCTGTAACCAGGCACTCCTCGGACTCACCATCTTCAAAATCAAGGGAGATAAAGTTTAACTCGCACTCAAGCTCTTTACAGTTCATAATTTCCTCCTAATAGAAATGAAATATTTATCTCTATTATTATACCATACTCTGCGTTTTCTCCACAAGATGTTTCTTCTCAATATCTTTCATCACACGCAGATAAGATATTCCCAGGAACAATGCAGCGGCTACCCATGCAGCCGGATGGCAGAAACACGTCATGGCAAAGCTTCCCATATAAATGGCAATCACCGCTGTCACAAGACGGGCAACCAGTTCTACCGTTCCGCCCATCATCGGCAGGAAACCATAACCACAGCCCTGCATGATATTACGGAACACAAAGATCGTGCTTAACGGTGCAAAGAATGCGGCACAGATATTCATATATGTACGGGACCACGGCATCATCACCGAAAGATCCACATCGCCGGAGAAGAAAATACCAAGCGCTGGTTCCAGTACAATCGACACGATCACCGCAGCTGCGATACCGTACACAATGATCGCCCCCAAGGAAGCTCGCACACCGGCACGGATTCGCGGAATATCGCCCTTTCCGTAGTTCTGACCGCCATAAGTCGCAACTGCCTGCCCCATGGCCACCATGCCCTGCTCCACCAACGCCTCCAGCTTCCCGGCAGCCGTGTATGCCGCAACCACCTCCGAGCCAAACCGGTTGACAGAAGACTGCATCACCAATCCGCCGGATGCAGTGATTGCAAACTGAAATGCCATCGGAAGTCCCATGGAAAGCTGATGTTTTGAATCCTGCTTATGGACTCTCCACTGGTCCTTCTCCGGGGTCAGTTCCGGAACTTTCAGGAATATATAACCACCGCTTAAAATCGCGGAAACCGCCTGCGATACCACAGTTGCCCGGGCAGCTCCGACCACACCCATATCAAACACCAGAATGAACAGCAAATCCAGGCCGATGTTTAAACAGGATGAAAAGACCAAAAAGAACAGGGGAACGCGACTGTTTCCCACTGCCCTTAGGAACGCTGAAAACAGATTATAAAACATTGTTGCCGCCATTCCCAGGCTGATGGTCATAATGTATGCGTAAGAATACGGAAAAATATCCTCCGGCGTCTGCATGACCCCAAGAAGCGGGCGCATGATCAGCGAAAAAAATGTTGTCAGGATCATCGTTGACATCACCGCTAAAATAATACCGTTGGCCACACTCTGTTTTACTCCCAATTTGTCTCCTGCCCCAAACTTCTGGGATGTCAAAATGGAAAATCCAGAGGTGATGCCCTGGGCAAATCCATTGATCAGAAACATGATCGTTCCCGTAGAACCAACAGCCGCCAGCGCACTTGCGCCTACGAACCGCCCCACGATCACCGTATCTGCCATATTGTAAAATTGCTGGAACATATTGCCCACCAGCAGAGGCAATGTAAACTTTAAAAGGACCGGCAGCGGCCGGCCCTTCGTCATATCTAACTGCATCGTTTTCACTCCGGAATCTGTAATACTAAAACCTACCGGGGCAACTATACCACGAACTCCCTGGAAATTCAACATCGATTTACAGCATTGCTTTCGCCGTGTCCACCACGCTGACCATATGATATTTAAGCAAAATGATCATTTCTTTCATTTCCGGATAATGCTCCACCGCCCGGTCAAACAGCGGATAAAACCACCGTTCTGTCTCTCGGATATAATCGATCATTCGGTCACGTCTAAATCCCACGGCCATTCCAGATACATTGTTGCATCGATCTAGTAATTTCACCATAATCGCGATCCGGTTCCCCGCAATCGCCTCATAATACGGAACATGATTTTCCGGGCCCAGATAATAAGAGGAATCCTTTGTCAGGCATTTGACTGCCTCTCTGGCCGCCTCACTGACCGGAAGTTCTGCCGGATCTACACCACAATCCTCGCAGACATCGTGTAACAGAGCCGCTGTCACCAGATCGTCCTCGTTCAGTCCCAATGCCAGCGCGTGACACGCAACTGTCAGAGGATGGTAAATATATGGAATATGCTCCTGTCCCTTGCGAAACTGACCTGCATGCCACTTTCTGGCCATCGGAAGAACGCGCAGAGTCTGTTCCATTCCATGCCGCTGCGCCCAGGACTCAATATATCGATACATGCTATCTGCGGTGAAGTATTCCATAAGCCGTGCCTCCCATCGTGCCTGTCTATAGCTTCGCCGGACCTTTTTTCGTACTGTCTTTCATGGAAACATCCGCTCCCATTCTAGCCTCCTGTTCTCTCTCCGCCGCACGCCTCTTTTTAAATTCATCTCGTACCTGTTTGAAATCCGGACGCTGACGTTTCGGCTTTTGAGCCTCTTCCTCCCGCATCAGATCAGTCAAACTCATAGCTTGCTTCGCTTGCTTCTCTTGCTTCATTGCCAGATCTACCATCGATTTGTGTGCAGTTTTCGTATCCATCTCCTGCTTCTGCTTCTGGTAAGTCTGAAACTCCTGAATCCTCTCTTTTGCGCGAGAACTTCCAAAAAATGCACGAATACGGTCTCTCTTGCCTGGACGCTTCACTTCATTGATCGGATGAACAGCCGGCTCTCCCACCTGATTGGTGTTCATCTCATAAGACATGCCTTTCTTATTAGCGGCCATCTGTGTATATCGCTGGGCTTCCTCCATACTAAAACCAGATTTATTGAAGAAAGTCTCCATCTGCGGTGCATCCATCAATTTTCCGGACAACATATGATTGGCCTGTTCCAAACGCATTCTCGCCTCCGGGTTAATCATCGCTTCACGGATCATACCGCGATACTGAGCAGTAAATTTCTCAACAATCTCCGATAACTCCTCCGGAGAATATGCAGTACAGTCTACAATACGACCGCCATACTTTGCTCCCATCTCATCCGTACGCTGTCCCAGGAAACTGGACATGTATTCCGGAGCTGCACTTGCTGTATGGGTATGGCCCTGCTGGTTACCAATAGCAGACGGTGAATCCGACTCAAAACCAATCAGCAGACTGCTTGTCTTGTCTTTTCCACCTTGATCCACACGCATATACATATGACCACATGTACCGTCATTTTTCAAAATCTGGCGGTCGCGATTTCTGCCCGGAATACCGCCATTACCCAGACCACCGATCGCAATGTCCATGCCATACTGATGGCGCAGACTGACCGTTTTCTTCTCTTTAAACTCACCGATCGTCTTGCCGTGAGCCGTAGAATGAGTTGCCGCAAAACGACCATAAATACCTGCACTCTTACCCATCTGCGCTCCGGTTAAACGTCCCATCATCGCAGAAACTTCCTTTGTTTCACCCGGTGGAAAGACAAAAGCTGTACGGGAACAGTGTGCCATCATACTGGCAACACTTCGATCCATCTCGGCGGGCTGTCCATCTTTCATCAGCTGCGTATTGCCGATATGCGCCATCAACATCATCTTCGCAACCTGTACCTGTTTTTCCACATTCGTATCGATCATGGACTGAAACTGTGCCGGACTGCTGGACATTTCAGAAACGGTCTTGATCTGCTCCTGTGTCATCGGATTTAATGTATCTTCCATGATCAGATCAATCATCCTGTCATCTAATGTTCGATAGAATGAGTATTGGTTCGTTCCATCGTTCTGCATGATCGACATACCAAGACGAAGTGCCGGGTTATACATTATTTCTCTCAGCCGTATCTCGAGCACATCATCATATGCATGGTTTGGATCCGTTCTCCATGCTTCGATTTCAGCCAGTGTACTGCGAACCATACGTTCATACTTCATTGCGTAATAATTTCGCAAAACCGGATGCACGCGCTCAAACTCCGAATAATCCCCTTGCAGCGCCTTTTGATAAGAACTGAATCCCAGCGCCTCCTTGATCTCTTCTTTATCCTCCTTCGGCATGCCTCCGATTCCGTCAATGTCATTCAACATCTCTTCAATCTCACGCATTTCAAAACTCCGGAACGGCTTATTCGGTTCCTGGGTAATATACTTTGTTTTTAAACTTCCGAATCCTTCGATAATCTGTTGGCCTCTATTACTAACCGGCATTTGCTGTACCTCCCAACGTTGTCAGTTTATATTATGTATATCTGTATTTATTCTAACACAATTGTTAACTTAGAAGCAAGATTCCTTGCATCGTTTGCAATTTTTTCTCAAATCAGAATCCCATCACAATGATCGATCTCATGCTGAATGATCTGCGCCGTCCATCCATGAAATGTCTTAATCCTCTGTTTAAAATCCGCATTCTGCCACTGCACTTTAATGGTCTGATAGCGCTTGCAGGGACGCGGATCGCCAAGCAACGAAAGACAGCTTTCCTCCGCATCATAGAGTCCCGATTTCTTAATAATCTCCGGATTAAGCATTGTAAGATAGGTACCTTCATTGTCAACCACAATGATACGCTTGCAGACACCGATCATATTTGCCGCCATACCGACACACCTCTCTTTGTGCGCCTCCAGTGTCTCCAATAAATCCTCTGCCACCTGCACATCTTCCGGAGTCGCAGGCTCCGACTTCATGCTCAGAAAAATCGGATCATGCACTAAATCCTTTATCATATCAATCACTCCATACGTCGAAAATCTATCCTTTGTATAATTTGTCACTCTCTGCTGCCAGAAGATACTCCAACAGACCCTCACAGCCGGCCGAAACATCTCTCCAAGTCACATCAAAACCACCTGTATACCACGGATCCGCCACGTTTCCGGCGCTCTCCATATTTCGTTTGCCGGTCATCAGTTCCTTCCATCCGTCTCCGGCAAACTCCATCATCTTATAAAACTTCCCGTCCGGGTCTCCATCGGTGATCCGCTTCATGTATCGGATATTAATATCCTCCATACCGATCAGATAATCATACTCTGCGTAATCTGCCTTTTTCAGCTGCACCGCACGCTTGCCCTCACAGCTGATCCCGTGCTTTGCCAGTTCCTTCTTCGCCGGCGGATACACCGGATTTCCCACACCATGCCAGATTTCCTCCGTGCTGGTAGCGGATGAGGCAATATAGAAGCGGTCAGACAGACCACGCTTCGATACTAAATCTTTCATAACAAATTCTGCCATAGGCGATCTGCAAATATTTCCCCAGCAGACGAACATGATGTTGATCATACTTTTCTCCTAACTATAATACCTGTCCCATGTGTTTGGCATAGCTGCTTTTCTTCTATTCTACTATAAAACGCTCCGGCTTGCAAAGCCTTCCATGTAAACTAATGATAGCATATGCTTTCATTACATGTTACAATACCTCA
This sequence comes from Lachnospiraceae bacterium, assembly GCA_017435025.1. The sequence goes on from JAFSFU010000107.1 coordinate 26,329, forward strand.
TATATATCCAAACAAGTATACAAAACAGGAGGTCTCTCATGAAAGTATTATGTTATGGTGACTCCAATACCTATGGCTATGACCCACGGGGGCCGATTCCAGGAAGATATGACGCAGATCATCGCTGGTGTGACTTATTGTCGAAAAACACCGGTTGGACCGTAATCAACGAAGGTGAGAACGGTCGTAAAGTACCAGAACCACACTGGGGATATCCGGTCATCCGCCGTGCGTTATCAGACCATGCTCCGGTTGATGCGGTCTGCATCATGCTGGGCACCAACGACATCCTCATGACCTACCGCACGGACGTGACACCAATCGTTAAGCGTATGGATGCGCTGTTGGATTTTCTGCAAAACGGGTGGCCGGGTATACAATTGATTCTGATCACACCTCCCCCTTTAGATATTTCGGATTTCCCTGAGTCGGAAGAAAAATTGACTGCTCTGATCCTCGCATACGAACGGCTTGCAAAAGATCGCGATATTTCTTTCATCAATAATCAGTCATGGAATATCCCTCTTGCCTATGACGGAGCCCACCTGACCGAGGAAGGAAATCTTATTTTCGCAAAATATCTGGAACGTGAGCTGCATAAATGCCTTGAGATATCGACCGGGGAAACTTTCTAATTGATATTTCATTGAGTAAATATCACAATAAAGCTCAAAGCGTGCCGGGAGTATCTATATGAGATTTTTATATCAATGGATACTATAGAACTTGAAAAAACGAGAATCAAGGGTGGTAAAGTATCTCATGAAAAAAATGAAGGTCTCAGATACCGCAAAATGTTCGTTCCGGGTATCGTAGAATCCGATTCTCATGCATAGATACTTTGAAACCAATTTAACCAGTAAAAACACACATTCAAGTATCTCGCAAATAAAAAAATCTCTATAGATACCAACAGGACTGCGCATTCTCTTAACAAGCCCATGCTATTCGTAAGAATATTTGATTCAGTATTATAAAACAAAAACGGTGTAACAAGGATGAACTTCGAAAACGAAGCTATCTTTGTACACCGATTTTTGTTATATAATCACTGAATGAAATATCAAATTCCCCTGCATGCCCCCACAAATGCCGCAAATATCTTCTGCTGCACTTCTGAATCGTACATCATCTCCGGGTGCCACTGAACAGCCAGCACAAACTTCCTGCCCGGCATATAGACAGATTCCACAATTCCTTCTTTGGAAACCGCAGCCGCCGCCAGACCTGGTGCCAATTTATCGATCGCCTGATGATGGAAGGAATTGACTCCAACCTCACCGGCTCCAATGATACTTTCCAGCAAAGTTTCGGTCTTCACTTCGACCATGTGCGTAACAACATTTCGGTCATAGTCCACAATCGTATGATTCGGATATCCCTCCGAAGGCAGATCCTGATGCAAAGTACCGCCCAATGCCGCATTCATAAGCTGCACGCCACGACAGATTCCAAGAACCGGCATGTCCTTTTCCAACGCCTTTTCAAGCAAACATTTTTCCATTGTATCGCGGTTACGATCAAGGACTCCACATTTGTTCTCATTGCTTCCGTACATTTCCGGCGACACGTCATTGCCTCCGCTGATCAGCAGGCCATCCACCATGTCCAACATTCCCAAAGCCCGCTCCATATTTCCATCGATTGGCAAAAGTACCGGAATTGCTCCGGCTTTCCATATCGCATTCAGATAATCCTGCGCGATCAGCTGCCAGTCCTGATCTTCCGCTCCAATACCGGCATCAAAAGCAGACGGACAAAGCTTCAAATAATTACATGTTATACCAATGAGTATACGTGACATCGCTTACTCTCCTTTACTCCAATTTCTGACCAAATCCATTTTCGACTGCAGACCGATAAATCTGCTGTGCAGCCATAGTATCATAAATTCCCATTCCGACAGATTTATAGAAACGGGTGGAACCTAGCTCCGGCACATGTCCTGCATCTTTCGCCAGTAGGAAATCTCCAAAATATTTCACACGGTCTTCCGTAAGCACACCGGACTCCAGCGGCTGACTCAGATCTCCGCTCTCCTCGCATGCAAATGGGAGCTCCGTATATACCTCCGGGGTTACAGACCAGATTGCATCCGGCAGTTCACGCATCCCCGGCTGCCAGGAGCCGATGGCCACGATACACTTCCCCTTAAAAAGTTCGGGATCATCAGAAAACAGCGGCTGTTTCGATGGTGTCGCTGTCACCACAATCTCGCTATTGGACAACACCTCATCAGCCGATGCGCAAACAACAATCTCGCCCGCAGCATCCGACGGCAGCATGCCCTTTAAACGTCCGATGAACACAGTAGGGTCTTTCTGAATGCTGTCAAACAAATAAATCCTATCAATCTTTCGTACACGGCAGATATATGCCAGCTGATGAACACCCTGAACACCACAACCTACCAGACCGACCGTATGTGCATCTTCCGGAGCCAAATGACGGACTGCCATACCACCGACCGCACCGGTTCGCAGTGCAGTGATCGTAGCTCCATCCATGATCGCCTCGATCTGTCCATTGTCCGCACGATTTAACAGCATGATACCACTGAGTGCCGGCAATCCCTTCGACGGATTATCCGGACATGATGCCAAAATCTTTGTTCCTGCAAAACCACCGGCGAAACA
>JAFSFU010000108.1 GCA_017435025.1 Lachnospiraceae bacterium
AGAGGAAACGATCGATCGAATTTGCCTTCATTATGGAATTGAATCAGGTAATGCCTTTGTTTTGAGCAATGGTATTTTTACCACGATGGGCAGTCGTCGAGAGGAAGTGTTTGCAAAGGTTCAGCATATTCCTGTGAGCGGTGCCCACTTGAATAAAGTGGCAGCTGTCAATCAGCTATCCAGGGAAATTGAGGCGGGAATACATACGCTGGATGATCTTGACCGGTGCCTGGATGAGATTGAACGCATGCCCGGAAAAAGAAAAATCGTGCAGATTCTCGCATCTGCCGTGGGCAGCGGAGCTTTCTGTTATCTGTTCGGCGGTGATCTTGGCGATTGCGCAGCGGCGTTTATTTCCGGATTCATCCTGTATATCTATATTTTGAATTTCAGTAAAAACCGATCAAAGATCGTAAGTAATATACTGGGCGGTGCACTTGTGACCTTCCTTTGTATGATCATGTATCATTTGAAATTCGGACATCATATCAGTTCTATGATCATCGGTTCTGTGATCCCGATGATACCGGGCGTGGCGTTTACCAATGCGATTCGTGATATTGCTGATGGAGATTATATCTCCGGTTCTGTCCGTATGCTGGATGCGATGTTATCCTTTTTATCCATCGCTTTGGGAGTTGGTCTGATGTTCACCATGTATCAGCGTGTGACAGGAGGAATTTTATTATGAGTGCGATTTTTACAATGAAATTCCTGACGGAAGTCATCTTTGCAGCAGTTGGCACTGTCGCATTTTCTGTGTTGTTTTTTGTACCGAGAAAGTATTACGGTTTTTGCGGTATCTGCGGTGCGGCCGGATGGATCATATATTCTGTTTTTGCGAAGGTGGGGGCATCGGCGGAGGAGGCAACGTTTTTTGCAACATTGGCGGTAATCTTTCTTTCACGTCTATTTGCGGTTATGGAAATGTGCCCGGCAACGTTGTTTTTGATCCCGGGAATTTTTCCTTTGGTTCCGGGAGCCGATGTGTATTGGACCTCCTATTACATCGTAACGGATGATCTGGCTCTTGCTTCCGAAACCGGTTTTACAGCTATTAAGGTAGCTGCTGCGATCGTTTTGGGAATCATTTTTGTGTTCGAGATTCCGCAGGGATTTTTTACTGTTTTGGCAGGAAGAAAAAAGAGAACATAAGGTGTTTACAGATTTTTTCTGTTATGCTATAATGGACTCCGCATAATTGAAAATAATGTCCGCGTGTCGAAATGCAGCGGAGAATTAATATGAAAAGGATGGGTTTTGCAATGGCAACATTACTTGAAAACTGGAGAGACCTTGCGTACGGCGAAGGCCTCGACGATAAAAGAAGAGAAGAACTGTGGAGAGGTTACTTCACAATTGAGAAAGGTATCTACGAGCAGATTCTTGCGAATCCGACAGAAGTTGTTGAAGGTACTGTAAAGGAGCTGGCTGCTAAATATGATACAGAAATTCTGATCATGACTGGTTTCTTAGATGGTATCAACGAGAGCTTAAAGGGCTATCAGAACCCGATCGAGACAATGGACGAGGATACTGTTGTTAAGATTGAGATCGATCCGGAGAAGCTTTACTACAATATGGTAGAGGCTAAGGCTACATGGTTATACGAACTTCCGCAGTGGGATGCAATCCTGACAGCTGAGAAGAGAGATGAACTGTACAAGGCTCAGAAGTCTTCCGGTACTGTTCGCCGTGAAGGTCTCAAGATTTACCCGAACGATCCGTGTCCGTGCGGAAGCGGTAAGAAGTACAAAAAGTGCTGCGGCCGCAATAAGTAAGATTTTTGGCGACAAGCCATTACCTGTTTTTAGGTAGTGGCTTTTTTCCATATTTCCGAAGAGAGGAGAATGGAACATGGAAGCATATACAGGCTTTGCAGCTGTTTATGATACTTTTATGGATAATATTCCGTATGAGGAATGGTGTGAGTATCTCACGAACCTGCTTTGTGATTATGGTGTGAAGGACGGACTGCTGCTGGATCTTGGGTGCGGAACGGGAAGTCTCACAGAGCTTCTGGCAGAGCGCGGTTATGATATGATCGGTATCGACTATTCCGAGGAGATGCTGGATCTTGCAATGGAAAAGAGAATGGAGTCCGGGAAAGATATCCTGTATCTCTGTCAGGATATGCGGGAATTTGAATTGTATGGCACCGTAGCGGCAGTTGTATCGATCTGTGACTGCATGAACTACATCACTGAGCCGGAAGATCTCGTCACTGTTTTTGAGCTTGTGAACAATTATCTGGACCCGGAAGGAATCTTTATTTTCGATTTGAATACCGAATATAAATATGAGACGGTGATGGGAGATTGTACGATCGCAGAAGATCGAGAGGATTCCAGTTTCATCTGGGAAAACCAGTATGAAAAAAGTGAAAAGATCAACATCTATGATGTTTCGATCTTTATAAGAGAAAAAGAAGACCTGTACCGAAAGTACCACGAGACCCATTATCAGAGAGCGTATTCTCTGGACGAGGTTCGTGAGGCACTGGAGGAAGCAGGTATGGAGTTTGTGGCCGCGTATGATGCGTTTACAAAAGAACCGCCGAAGGCGGACAGTGAGCGAATCTATGTGGTTGCAAGGGAACGTGGAAAGAGCGCAAAATTGCGCAATGAGAAAGAATAGAAAGGTTTGAAACTATGGCAGATTATATTATTCGTGCAACTGCGGCTGAAGGACAGATCAGAGCATTTGCGGCACTTACTACTGAGATGGTAGAAACTGCAAAGAATGCACACAACACCAGCCCGGTGGCAACTGCTGCATTAGGCCGCCTTTTAACAGCCGGTTCCATGATGGGTGTCATGATGAAGGGAGAAAAAGATCTCCTGACTCTTCGCATCGAGTGTCAGGGCCCGATCGAAGGTCTTCTGGTAACTGCAAATGCAAAAGGTGACGTAAAGGGTTATGCTTTCAATCCGGATGTTATGCTGCCGCCGAGCGAAAAAGGAAAACTGGACGTTGGCGGAGCACTGGATCTGGGTGTGCTCAGCGTGATCAAAGATATCGGATTGAAAGAACCGTATGTTGGTCAGACAATTTTAGTGACCAGTGAGATTGCAGAAGATCTGACTTATTACTTCGCAAACTCTGAACAGGTTCCGTCTTCCGTGGCACTTGGTGTCCTGATGAATAAGGATAATACAGTTCGTCAGGCCGGCGGATTTATCATCCAGCTTCTTCCGGGCGCGACGGATGAGATGATCGATAAGCTGGAAGTGCGTCTGGGTGAAATCAGCTCCATCACCTCCCTTCTTGATGCAGGAAAGACTCCGGAGGAAATTCTGGAGGATCTTCTCGGAGATTTTGGTTTGGAAATTTTAGATAGAATTCCGACAGGTTTCCATTGCGATTGTGAGAAGAGCAGAGTGGAAAAGGCGCTGATCAGTGTTGGCAAAAAAGAACTGGCAGAGATGATCGAGGATGGCAAGACGATCGAAGTGAATTGCCATTTCTGTAATAAGAAATATTCCTTTACGGTTGAGGAACTGGAAGAAATGCTTATGAAGGCAACGAGACCTTAAAGCAAAAACAGGCAGTTGCAAGTGAATGCAGCTGCCTGTTTTTGGTTATAAACGATTATAACTTTGTTACGTTTACGGCCTGCGGACCTTTCGCACCTTCAATTACATCGAATTCTACTTCAACACCTTCGTCCAGTGTTTTGTAGCCTTCCATGTTAAGGCCAGAGTAATGTACAAATACATCGTGTCCCTCTGCATCGCAGATGAAACCGTAACCTTTCTGGTTGTTGAACCACTTAACTGTACCTTTCATAATGATACCTCCGAAGATATAGGTGTTGCATGATCATGCGACTACGCCCACCATACCATATTTTATAGGGGATGTCAAATGGAATCGAGAGAAATTTTGTGCAATTTGTAGAAAAAAGGCAGGAAATAATTTGTAATGATGATGGATATAACAAAAATTCAGAACAATAAGAAAAATAGTTTGATGAACGGGTGGCACCATTTTGTCACTATCACCCACCATAAGCTGGTAGTTATGCAGGGATGTTTTCGTGTGGGACTTTATAAACAGGGACTGCTGCACGATATGTCCAAGTATTCCTGGGCGGAATTCCGTACAGGAATCCACTACTATCAGGGAACCAGAAGCCCCAATGCGGCGGAAAAAGAGGAAAAAGGATATTCAGATGCATGGCTGCACCACAAAGGCAGAAATAAGCATCATTTCGAATATTGGACGGATATTTCTACAAAAGAGCAGAACTGGCAGATGGTTGGTGTGAAGATGCCGGTCAATTATCTGGTGGAAATGGTGATGGATCGAATTGCAGC
>JAFSFU010000010.1 GCA_017435025.1 Lachnospiraceae bacterium
AGTGAAAATGCTGCCAACATCAGTCTCGCACAGATTGTTGAATTTTCATTTTTTCTCATAATGTCCGCAAAGTCTCTTGTGGCTTCCTCCCACATACCCGGCTCTACCGGCTTTCCATGATATTTCTGATAAAACAAATAGGAATCACACCACGCATCCTTTGCGATTTTTGCCTGCATCTCACGCCTCGTCATAAACTACATCCCGCCTTTCTGTAATGGGCCCTGCGTCGTTTCCATTGATTTTCACAAAACTGGATGTTATCTACATAGTCATAACAGATTGCTTCCTCTTTCTTATCTGATACTCTGGCAATCCGGCCCACACTCTGGGTAACGACTGCAAAATCCTTTTTCGGTGTCGTCATATACAAACGATCAAGTCTAGGAATATCCAGCCCCTCTTTTGCCAGACTAAAAGATGCAAACAGGATCCGTTTCTTTCCAGTACGCATATCCTCTAGGGCCTTCTCCCTGGCTGCACGCGCGGTCTTGCTTGTCATGCTGCCATCAATCATGACTGCTACGCTCCGAAAATCTTCCGGAAGCATTTTCATGAGCATCCGAAGATGCTCCAAGCGATCCGACAGGACTAGATTTGAATGGTCGCTATTGCGGATGATATCACCAACGATCATCTTATTCCGCTCACTATTTCCCGTCAGATACGGCATTAACTTTGCATAGTCCAGGGTTCCGTCAGTATCCAGGCAGCAGCGGTTCAATTCGACACCGGTCTCCCTTCGGATGATCTTTACATTCATCGTCTTTTCTTTCACCGCTTCATCTGGAACCCGATACTCCACAGGCCCAATCACCGCGAACGTGCTTCTGATCAACCCATCTGACCGGTGAACCGTAGCACTCAGACCATACTTATGACGCGCAGCCAGGTTATTCATGACTTTATAAAACATTGTCACCTTTGTAGGCGATCCGGCCAGCCGGTGGCATTCATCCACGATGATCACATCCCAGGCATTCCGGTATTTTTCCAGATCCAGCTTACAAAGTGTCTGCACAGTGGCAAACGTCATGTGGCTTCCGATCCGAACCTTTCCGGCCGTAATCTTTCCCAGTGTACTTTTAGGGAAATACTGTGCTGCGCGATCATAGGACTGTGAAAGCAGATCCTGTGTATGTGTGATCCAAAGTGTTTTTTTTGAGAGGGCAGCGGCCAGCGCAATCCCCATCTGTGTTTTTCCTGATCCGCACGGGCTCTGAAGAATCCCACAACTTTTCTGTCTCATGGCTTCAACAGCAGGTATCTGGTAGTCGTATAGAGGAATGGAACCATCGTATGTAAGTTTTCCATTGTCCGCTAAGTCCACAAGGATCGTATCTGTATCGCCAAGGAATTTCTTTACCTCTCTTCCAACTCCTACCGGCACGACCAGCTCATCACCATCTATACGATAAAGCCAGATATGCTTTGGGGTGTTTCCGGTCCAGAGACCGCGTCTGGCACGGTCGATATATTCCGGATTCTCAAGAATCATGTTCTCCTGGCACCAGGCCTGCAGCGCTTTGCTTGCATCCCGGATCCGAATCTCCGCACCAATAGTAACATGCATCAAGACCACCTCTTTGTTTTCCAGTACAGCAGCCATGATTCCAGCCTTAAACCTTTCGCATCACAGATGGCCTCATCAATCTTCTTGAATCCGGCATCTCGCATTTCTTTCATTTTCCGGTAATGCATCAGATAAATGTGAGTGGACGGAAACCGGATCGCAAACATGCCCGGCTCGTTTCCATACATCTCGAAAAGCGTCATTGCGCTGAGCTGGTTTTCCTCCATCCGGCTCAGCTGAAAGAACTTGGTCTCACAGTCTTTACAGTCAAAAAGAAAGCTCTTTCCATCCTTTGATGCGATCACATCACACGGCTGACCATTCTTGTTATCCTGAAAGTTATGGACCCAGAACCGGTTTTCTGCTAAAATATCAGCAAAGTCCTTTTCGAACTGGGTACCTATTGATTTATTACTCATAATTACCTCTTTCCTCATGGTGCCCAACCATTTTGCCACCATGTCCAACCGAAAGTCCAACCCGAAAAAGTCCGGAAACCCTTGATTTTACAAGCGGTCCAACCGTCCAACCGAAAATCCAGTTGTATAAGTCTATATTTTTAGAGTAAATTTCGCTTATGCGATTTTTCTCGCGTCACGAGATATATTAAACTGGTTGGACCGGTTGGACTGGTTGGACTCTATCTAAAAAAGCCTTATTTTATGCGGGTTTTAGGGTCCAACCTAGGGTCCAACCTTAACATGGTATGGTTGGACTCTTCCTAAAACGGAAGTGTGATTTGCCCTTCATCAAATTGTACAAATTCTTCCTCTTCCGGTTCTTCATCATCCTGCTGCAAAATGATTTTTATGTATCCCGATTTGATTCCATAAACCTTTGTATTGTGAATAAACTTCCCTTGTGGTGTTGGTTTCAAATACCCTTTGTACTTCCACTTCCGACTGACTGCAGTATAGTCGTACCCATTCTGATCTAAAAATCCTAAAAGCACATCCCGATTAACGATTAGCAGATTTTCATCGATCTTTCCCCAGACTTCGCCTTTGTTCGGCGAATTATCTGCTTTAGGGTCTTCAAAGCGTACCGGATTTTTTGCTGCCCAGTTAAGCACAGACTGATATGCCCGCTCTGCCACATCTACGTTCTGTGCTTTCTGCAGATATTGTTTCACGTCATCAATCCGAAGAGGGCGATCACCGGAAAAGAAAAGCTCTGTAGAAATCTCATCCGCCAGGAGAATGCAAGCCATAGCCATAGCCTGTTTATCTGTCGTATCCAGCTGACACAGTTCCTCAAACAGACTGCGGTACCGTGCGACCAGTTCTTCGCCCTCCATCGTTTGAAGATGCTCCACAAACATCCTCCCGGCAAACCCATAATTCTCTTGCACTACGCTGCTTACATAGTGGCCATCAAACACCAACGGCTCATCGATCGCGATCTCGATGACGCGGTTCTTACTTCCTCCACCGGAATTCACCTTAGTAATCGGCTCCTCACCAGTGAAGATAAAACTGTTCTTCCACGTCCTGGTCTCTTCCACGCCGCCATATGCACGTGCACGACCGCGGTCAATACCTTCCGTGATCTGATAGATCAACTGATCAAAATTTCCCTGCCATTTATCCTTAATGGTCTGCAACTCATCACCGGCGAAAGGGATACTGCATAAAAATGCAGCATTTCGCATAATGGCATTTCTAGTCATGTTCATGGACTTTACAAGACCACCGAGCTTTGGGTTTCCCCAGATACTCATGGCTACCATAAGTGCCACAGTCTTGCATGTTCCAGTCGTTCCCCAGACATGCGTAACGAATGGCAGTACCTTAAGTGGCTCAAGAAGCACGGATGCAAAGCTTGTAGCCATCATCATGCGGAGCGGGATATTGCTCCGAAGCCGCGCACAGAGCTCTTTCCAAGCTTCAAAACTCCCCGATGATCTCACGTTCTTGAATATCACCTCATAATCCATATCGCCCTCATATCGGATGTCATCGGCATACGGAGTAAACTGACTGCCGACCCATCCCAGACGGTTGATGGAGTTTTTGGGGTTCAATGTGCGCGGGTTCAGACCGACGCAGTCAGAGATATACCGCACAAGGTTCTTTGCATTATCTGATGTTACTTCAATACCAAACTGGCTCAGAGCATCCACGATCTTATTGGTATTTGCACATACGCTGCGATCCACCGTGATTGTCTGCCATGCTGCAGATTTGAAATAAGCCAATGTGATACGTTCTTCTGCAGTGTCCACGTTTTTTAGTATCTCTACCGGAAGGATCGGATGGCTGCATGCATATACCGGTACCGGCATGGCATTCTTGTCGTACCGGATCGCACGAACTCCCAGATCATTGGCGGTCCATTCCCCACACACAAGCTCGATCGGCTGGTCTGTAAACTTCGTCTTCTGACCAGTCTGTTTCTGGCGTTGGGCATAATCGAGCAGAAAGGACTTGTAGACATTATTAAATTCTGTGATACGCTTCAATTTCCGCGCCTGGGTCCTCAACGCCTCGATATACTGGGTCCGCTCCACATTATCCTCAATCTCGAAGATCTGATAAAATATCTCGTCCGGAAACGGCTCCCCCGGCACCAAGCTCGAAATACCAGCTACCAATTCGTCCTTCGATTTCTCCAATTTTTCTCACCGCCTTTTGGTCGTCAAATACTTTTTCCGGACATTCATCGATCTGTTCCATCATGTACTGAACCCACGAAATATTCTGCAGTCCCTCATAAAAATGGCCGTCCTGCGCCCGGATAGCCTCGCAGAGCAGCCCATAATACACGGTCAGATACATTTTCGCACGCTTAGCAAAAGCCGCGATCTCGGCCCTCCTGCGCTTTGCGCGCTCCATTTCACGTTTCTCCCGATATGAAACAGGCTCGCTTACCGGAACCTGAAAAGCTGTTGCCAGCTCCTTTGCTGCTTCCAGATTCGGAATCTCACGGTACAATGCAGCAAACTTTATTGGGTCACCACCGGCACCGCACACAAAACAGTAGAATCCCTTTCCATTCGGATAGATCTTCATACTCGGGTGTGTGTCCCGGTGGAACGGACAAAGGCACAGTCCCTTACTGTTTACCTTCACTCCGTAATACTCTACTGTCTGCTGCATCGTGACCGCGTCCTTTACTTTCCGGAACAGCTCCGGATCATTACATGAACGGGATGCCTTCATCTGGCACATTATCCGGAACGTTTACAAGGCCCTGATCCATCATAGACGGCGGCTGATTATTGCCTGTAAGACTCGTTGTTACTGTCAGAAGATTGTCTGCAGGAATCTTCGCATCCTTAAGGCCATCCAGGCTACGAATCTGCACGCATTTCGTTGCCATCTTCTTCTGTCCATCACTGGTTTCAAATTCTTCTCTTTGGAAGATGCCACCAACGAACTTACCCACCAATGTTCTCTCGTCCCAGTTCCAGCGATAGCTTGGATTAGACTTCTCAATAGATGTCATAAGCCCCTTAAAGAACGGAAGCGAATCGCCATGAGTCAACTGACGATAAATGCCGCCCCACTTTGTGTTCGGATCTGACTGTTTGCGAAGTCTGAACTGTTTATCATAGAAATCTTTATAGTCCGAATTGACGCCGATGTAACCATCCTTCTGACTACCCTCTACGATATCAAAGCAAAGGACCATCATTTCTCTATTCTGTTTGTCCTGAATAACATTTGCCTGCTTGATCACCAGTTTGTAAAGTCCTGCAGGAAGGGAGATTGTCTCTCCGGTAAAGGCCGGCGCCTGCTCGTATCCATCAATTGGTCTCATTCTTTATATCCTCCGATTTTTTATATTTTTCCCATCCGTAAAACTCGCGAATGGTATCATCAACAAGTTTCAGATTGTTTTCAATCTCCGATTCTTCAAACATCTCTTCCGGGGTTTTGGTGATATCCGTTCCGTCTGTAACCGTACGGAAAAAGTGTCTTCCATTCGCATCACTCATGCAGCGGATACAGATTGTCACCATGCCTTCGAGACATACCTTCTGATCCAACAGTTTTCCAAGAGTCTTTAATCTGGTGGTGCCGGAATCATCCATATCTTCATGCATCATGATATAAACCACGACATCTGAAGGAAGTTCTCTCTTAATGCGCTGCACAATGTTATACATCACGTCTGCGATGTCATTGTACATATCAAACTGTGAATTTCCCTTTTTGATCCGGTGATTTGCCATGAACATATGCGTCATGATATAACCGGCATCATCAATTACAACAACCTTTTTCTTCGACTGTTTCGCCCAGGCAATGATTTTGTCCGGATCATCGGTAAAGCCACTGGCAGTAAAACGCTGGCGAAATGGCAGCTCCTTGCGCTCCGTGTTTAATAATAAAATTTCATCTTTTTCAAAAAACTTCATACTCCGGCTCTTTCCACTTCCGGATTTTCCATAAATCAACACAGGAAGTCCCATACTTAATCCTCCTCATCATACGGCAACTGTTCCACTATTCTTAATTTCATAGGCTGTTCGAAACAATCTAAAAATTCAAGCCGTGGCAGAACAATATCCTCTGTAAACTCATCTACGCGGAATGTACCCGCCCAATAGATCGTGGTATCATTTTTCCAATACAGTGTTTCGTGCCCGTAAGCCGGTCTTCCGGGCATCTCTTCTACAGAATGATCAATGTCTTTCGCACTTATAATGTCCAAAAAGTCACGCCGGATCGGTTTCAGTTCCATTGTGCTATGTAACTGCAGAAGTGAATAAATGCCATAATCACTCTTTAACATGAACGGAGTATATGCAGCATAGTCTCTGGCTCTCATCCATGCATCATAATAATTAAATTCTCCCAGATTCATTTCAGTCTGTGCTCCGTCTTTCGTGTAATTCAACACCTCTCCCTCTTCCGGAAGGTCTCCGATCAGTTCCACCAAAGCCGCCTTCAGCTTGTTAGGAATATGATCTCCATCAACCTGCACACCCCAGGTTCTCGCATTATTCGTCATTACCAGATTCTCATCCAGCATTCCTACAATCAATCCGGCCCCCTTATATGCCGTACTCAAGAATTTCTTGAACTTTGTGATATCTAAAAACATTACTACTTCCTTCCTATTCCTCAATCTTCATCTTTTCATTCTTTCCCATTATCTCTTCCAGCATGTTTCGTACCGTATTGATCACGATCTCTATCTCTTCATAGGTAAGATGAAAAGTGCCATTGATCATCAAATCCATTACTCTTGATGCCACTTTCATCAGATGGTTCATGCGGTACGGCGTGATCTCTTCTCTTGTCCTCTCCATTATCGAATCCTCAGGCTTTCTCCGCGTGGTTCCAGATGTGCCCAGCCGACCTGCTGCTCTTTTAAAAGTTCACGGATTGCCTCATTATTCGGAACCGGCGGCTGCGGGATCAGGTAACGGCCAGGAATGTCTTCCAGTGTCCCATCGATAACAAGTGGTTCCAGACCGCCGTTCTTCTGGATATTGAAGGAAAACAGTGCTGTCTTGAATTTATGTTTTCCGATCTCACGCATATTAGCTTCCAGCACATCCTTCAGGTGCTTAGAACGGTTCTCCAAGTTCTTACGACGTGCATACAAACGCTCTTCCTCTGCTTTCAGAGCATCAATATCAGCGTTCATATTTTTAATGATCTTCGCGTAACCATCTACCTTGTCCTCAATCTCCATCATGATCATTTCCATGGTATCGTGAAGTGTCTGCTCGTCCACTTCCGGGTCATACAACATCTCCTGTAATGTTGCATACTCTTCTGTTAATTCATACAAACTTGCCATATTGACTTTTTCTCCAATCTCTCTCATAATGAGAGTACAAACTATTTTCATTTGCGCCCAACGGAGTTGCCGCTCCAGGGCGCTTTTTCTTTCCCAATTTATACCGGTTCATGCCTAACTGGGCCATAGAACGGTTGGTGCCGTTTCTACGCCTGCTCATCCTTAAACACCATATCCAATCCGCAGCACCAGGAACGCCATTCCCATACTCGCCACGAACGTCACCACCGCTCCGATCTTGTTCATCACATCAAAGAGCGATTCTTCCTTCTGTACTTTCTTCTGCACAACGGGCACATGTAACCGCCGGCAGGGATTACTGCGTACTTCGAAACATTCCAGACCGTTGGCTTCGGACAATACCCGCAAGTCTCTTTCCTTCCTGTAATTTTCATTCATTCTACTTATCCTCCTTTTATGTTTGTCCATCAGGACTCCCTTAGGAAGTCCGTCTCTTGTAACCGGCGATGCTCATGAAGTTCTCCTGGAGCTTATCCGAGAATTCCTTTCTTTCTCGTTCCGAGATCTCACTCCAAAGCATCGTCTTGCCCTCAACCGTTATGTAATTCGTAATCTTAATCTCCTGCATCACCATCCCTCCTTAATTGATTTTATGATGAGCGGGTTGTACTTGTTGCTAATCACTTATAGCGACTGCAGAATCTGAAATAACAACTTCCCCAACTCCCAACCAATGATCGTTGCTATAGAAAGGCATATTCTCTCGAGTATGCCTTTTTTATTCCCTTTCATCCCCTCCACCTCCTTCCATATTGACATTCCCCACAGCCCATGCTATAGTTTAGTTATTCGAACATTTGTTCTGGCGCGGTAAGTTGTTTTCTTCCTGCAAAAAGTACTCCAATGGTCTTTCCAGAGCCTGACAGATTGCGTAATATTCAACTGCTTCGATTTTACGATTGCCATTTAATATCGCATTGACGGTCTGAATCGGAAGACCTGTTTTGTCAGATAAATATGTCTGCTTAATTCCTTTAGTATCCATATATGCTCTAATTTTTAATCCTAACAATTTCCTACCTCCTCATACGAATATTTCGTTTACGCATTTAATATACTACGGAATATTCGTATTGTCAACGCAGAATTTCAATATTTCCGTATTTTAATCTTATTTTTTTACTCTTAACTTCGGATTTTCCGTATTAAATTATTGATTTTCCGTATTTGCTGTGGTAATCTATTATTACAAATACGGAGGATTGATATATGGGAGATATTAAAATAAATATTGCAAACAACATTGGATACTACAGAAAGAAAATAGGAATGACTCAAACTCAATTGGCAGAACGCTTGGGAGTGAAGACAACAACTGTTTCCACGTGGGAACGCGGTGCAAGCTCTCCTGATATTGAAACCCTATATGAAATCTGCAAAATGTTTGGTGTCTCTCTAGATGAAATGTACGGTGTTAATTCGAATATAATTAACGACACGAAGAAACCGTATGACGAAATGCTCACGGTCTACACCCGTAGCAAAAAGAACCTTTCACAGGAAGAGAAAATGAGACTTGCTCGCATCATATTATCTGATGATGAGGAATGATGTGATTGAAATATTTAGAAATTGAATGGGCGACATTGCAGGTATTCCGGGAATGCGAGGTTCAATCCTTCCCGATCAACTGCTTCCACATCGCCCAGCACTATGGATTTAAGCTTGTACAATATAGTGCTTTGCCGGAGAATAAACGACAGGCCTGCTTGGAGCTGAGCGAAGACGCGTGTGTCATTGAACATACATTGTTCTACAACGATTCCATGAGCGAGCATCGGATACGCTTCTCCATCGCACATGAACTGGGACATTATATTCTGCACACAGCCAACGAAGCAGATTCAAACCAGTTTGCCGGATACCTTCTGGCTCCCAGAATGGCGATCCATTATGCCGATTGCAAGAATTGTGCTGATGTATCACAACTATTCAACATTTCAGAAGAAGCCGCGGACTATGCCTTCCGGGATTACCGACGATGGCACAGAATCGCCGTGTACCGGATGAACATCGTGGACAAGGCCATGTATGAGCATTTTTATAATAAGCAAATCCAGAAATTTGTATACAGTATCACCTACTGCTATGATTGCGATGAACTGTTGTACAACCAGCCTGGCATACATCAATGTCACCGGTGCCGGCACCGACATCTGCGTTACCGAAGAGACTGGTTTGTGGATGAGGTTGTGGGGATATAGCGTGGGACGATTCAAGATGCCTATTCTATAACAATTTATACCGAAAGGAAAAATATGGGGTTTTGGGATTTTTTTAAACGTAATAAGTGCACAGAGGAAATAGATGAATTTTCTCAGGCTTTTACATCACCTGAAGAATACTTTATATTGGAAATGCGAATCCGATCTAGCACAATTCCACCTTCGCCAGATTTTAAGGTTTTGAATGACGACGAAATAGCTTTTTTTAACCATTTTTGTTCTGCATTAACAACAGCCAAACTCAATCCATCGCGAATAGTCCTTACTCGATTATCAAACGGATGCTTTAATGTTGACTATGATGATATTTGCTATGTGGGAAAAATCAATTTATACAAAACTTCAAATCCCACTTCATACGCAGTAATTAAACAAGGGAATAAACGTGCGACAAAAATCTTTAATTCTATAGAGGATGCACAACATTTTATCGATGTTAATCAAAATTACGAGATACAGGAACGCGTCATACATCATGAAACATATATGCACTACTTTATCGGATCTTCGACCTTCAAGGAACTTCACAATCCGTCACTGCAAGAATGCATAGATACGATCCCCCGCTGGATTAAATATATAAAATATTGCAAGCGTCAACCATAGTATTTTAATTCATTAAGGTTAATGTATTAACGAGGAGGATTATATTATGAAAAGAAAATGGTACCTACAAACATGGTTTATTGGTCTTTTGTTCTGTTTTTGGCCATTGGGCATTCCATTCATTGCCGCTGTTATTCTCCTTGTCATTCAGATATTGCATGATAGGAAAGTAAGAAAGTTGAATGACGAAACGCAAAACGAATTGACAATGCTCAAATTGCAAAAAGAGACTCTTACAAACGAAATAGCTTCTCTTAATAGCAAGTTATGTGAATTAGATGCAGATAGTTATTTTGTCGCTAAAGAAAAAACAGATGTTTTGAACAACAAATTTTCACAAATGGAAGCTGAATTCAACACAGAAAGCCAGAAAAATAACGATATTATTTCCAAGCTTCGTGATGAAATCACCACTTTGGAAGACAGATTCGAAAAGTTAAGCAAACAGACTGCAACCCAGGAAAGAAAGCTGCAGCGTTCCAAAGAGCTTTATCAGAGTGTTATTTATGCGATCAATAACTTTACTGTAGAACCGCTCCGTTATTCTGACTGTAAGTTAAATACAATGGAGTTCGAAGAGCTGGATCTTATTGCTCCATCAATTACTCTCAAACTCCATTGTATGGATGTAAAGAGTCTCCGTAAAGCATATAAAGATACTGAAAAACAAATCAATACAGTTCTGGAACAATATGCAGCTCGATATACGACCAAAGCAAATCGTTCCATTTACCAACTCATGGTTATTGCACTCCGCGCCGAACTGCAGAACATTCTTTATGAGTTGAAGTATGAAAAATTAGATGCCGCCATTGATAAAGTAAAAATCATGACCGCAAAATATCTTAAGATTGCCGGCGAAGGTAATCAGAGCATCGCTGGTACGCTTACAAAATTCATTGGAGAAATCGAGTACTTATTTATCAATGCAGTAAAGATCGAGTATAACTACTATGTGAAACGTGAGCAAGCGAAGCAGGAACAGGCTGCAATCCGTGAGCAGATGCGCCAAGAAGCTGCTGAACGTAAAGCTTTGGAAGATGAGCGCAAACGTGTCGAGCGTGAAGAGTCTAAATATATTTCCGAACTCGACAAACTCAAAGAACAGCTTATCGCTGCTTCTGAAGATGAAATGCAGAAACTTAATGCACGTATTCTCCAGCTACAGGCCCAGCTATCCGATGTTGCGGTTAAGAAAAATGATATCATCAATCTGCAAAACGGCAAAGCTGGTAATATTTATATTATCAGCAACCTCGGTTCATTTGGTGAAGATGTCTTCAAGGTTGGCATGACTCGTCGTCTGAATCCGCAGGATCGTGTTAATGAACTTGGAGACGCAAGTGTGCCATTCAAATTCGATGTACACAGTTTCATTTTCTCTGATGATGCTGTCAGCTTAGAGAACAAGCTCCACAACATCTTAAATGATAAGCGTGTAAACAAAGTGAATTTACGAAAAGAATTTTTCAGAATCTCTATCGATGAGCTCGAGAAGTTGGTTAACGAAATTGAACCGACTGCTGAATTCAATAAAACAATGCTGGCTGAAGAATTCCGCCAGTCCTTATCTACTGATCAGCCATATACTGATGATTATCAGATTGCCGATGAGGAAACTGATGAATAATTTTTAATACAAAATAAAAAACCGGCTCCCGCTACCAACAGGAAACCGGTTTGCATATCCCTGAAGAGATACTCTAGATTAGCACTCATATTGTATCATCTTCGGGCACCCAAAGTCAACGGAATCTGCATTCTGTTGGGGTGTATTTTTTGTACCCTTTTTTCCATATATTTAACAGGGAGATGATACAATGACAAACAGTACTCTCGAAATCGGCGCTGCCTATATCCGAGTCAGTACCGATGATCAGACGGAGCTCTCGCCGGATGCGCAGCTGCGTGTGATCCTGGATGAGGCAAAAAAAGATGGTGTGATCATTCCTCCGGAATTTATATTCATGGAGGACCGTGGCCGATCAGGACGAAGAGCCGATAACCGGCCGGAGTTCCAAAGGATGATCGCGACCGCCAGGCAGAACCCATCACCATTCAAACATCTTTATCTCTGGAAATTCTCGCGTTTTGCCAGGAATCAGGAAGAAAGCACCTTCTACAAAGGCATCCTCCGGAAGAAATGCGGAGTCTCCGTAAAAAGCGTATCAGAGCCAATTATGGAGGGCATGTTTGGTCGTCTGATTGAGATGATCATAGAATGGTTCGATGAGTTTTACTCTGTGAATCTTTCCGGAGAAGTGGTCCGCGGTATGACAGAAAAGGCCATGAGACAAGGATACCAGACTACGCCCTCTCTCGGTTATGATGCCGTTGGAGAAGGCAAGCCGTTTGTGATCAATGAGGAGCAGTATAAGATTGTTGAGTTCATTCATCAATCATACTACAGTGGAATGGATATTCTGGAAATCGTCCGTGCCTGCAATGCACGAGGCTACCGGACCCGGCGCAGGAATCTGTTCGATGTCCGCGCGGTCAAGATCGTACTGACGAATAGTTTCTATGTGGGACTTGTCAAATGGAAGGATATTACATTCCAGGGTCCGCATGAGTGTCGTGAATCTGTTACGGGCATTTTTGCGGCGAACCAGGAACGGCTGCAGCGCGAATACCGCCCGAAAGGCAGGCGTGAAGCTTCTGCCTGCGCACACTGGCTGTCTGGACTTTTAAAATGCTCCACCTGTGGTGCTTCGCTCGGCTTCAATCGTACCAATGGAAAATCCGGACGAGCAGACTTCTTTCATTGTTGGAAGTATGCAAAAGGACTCCATGAAGGATCCTGCAGCATCAGCCGGAAAAAAGCGGAAGCCGCCGTATTGCAATCCTTAAAGATGATCATAGACACCAGTGAAGTAGAATTTACATATACGCAGTCAACGAACAACGCATCTGATAATGAACTGTCGCTTCTGGCCGCCGCCCTGGAACGTCTGGAAACTAAAGAACTTAGGATCAGAGAAGCCTACGAGGGTGGTATCGATACGCTGGAAGAATTTAAACAGAACAAGCTCCGTTTACAGAAAGAACGAGAACAGATACTGGAAGAAATGAAAGCATATGAACAGATTCCGGAACAGGAACCGAAAGTCAGCAAAGACGAGCTGCTGAAAAGAATCCGGACCGTTTACGATCTCATCCAGTCTCCCGAAGTACCTTCCGAGATCAAAGGAAATGCTCTGCGTCAGGTCCTTCAGAAGATTGAATATGATGGAAAAACGAAAACGATGCAGTTCCATTACTACGTCTGACCCTTGAGAAACCTTGTATTTACAGGGTTTTTCGCACATATTGAGTTTTTACAGTATGGGGGCCCCGATGGTGAAATCTCGGCCTCCCTACGCTACCTTTCCCAGCGCTATACGATGCCCTATGGTGTGCAGAAAGCCGTCTTAACCGATATCGGTACCGAGGAATTGGCCCATATGGAAATGATCGCTGCCATTGTCCATCAGCTCACTCGCGGCCTCTCTGCCGAGGAACTGGAGGCACAGGGATTTGCTCCCTACTATATCGACCACACAGCGGCGCTCTGGCCGCAGGCAGCAGGCGGTATTCCACAAAATGCCTGTGAGTATCAGTCCAAGGGCGACCCGATCACCGATCTGTTTGAAAATCTGGCTGCGGAGCAAAAGGCCCGCACCACTTATGACAACATTCTCCGCGTGGTAAAAGACCCGGATGTCTGCGACCCGATCCGGTTCCTGCGGAAACGTGAGATCATCCACTTCCAGCGCTTTGGCGAAGCTCTTCGAGACTTGCAGGAGCGTCTGGACAGCCGCAACTTCTACGCTTTCAATCCAAGCTTCGATAAAAAATGTCTGCCGCAAGGAAATAAGTGCTGATCTGAACGTTTACCGGCCCCGTCACACTCAATACGGGGTCGGTATTCTCTTCTTTCCCATATGTCTTCTTCCATTTTTTGTTATTTTCGATAACATTCAAATGTTTCCTCAAATAATCTCGTTCAGTCTGCCCATATACTTCCCGATGATATTTATGCTATGATTTAGTTAAAATATTATCAATCCAAGGAGGGCCCCACATGGCAATTCAGGACTACAGCAACGCCCGTCGTCTCGGTCTTAAAGCATACCACCAGGACATGAGTGCAGGCAGACACCCCTACTTGAAAGTCCTTGATGAACTGCTTCCCTTTGCCGAAACAGCCGGAGAAACGGATCTTGGTCTCATCGAAATCCCCATCGAACAGATCGTCGGAACCAAAACAGCCGGCCGTACCAAAGCTTTTGCCGGCAATTTTATGCCGCTCTTAAACGAATCTTCCGAATTCGCAGCAAAATGGTCCGCATTATACCGTTCTCATTTAGCGGAAGGAATCCGTGAACCGGTCATTGCCTGTGAATTCATGAATTCTTACTACATTATCGAAGGAAACAAACGTGTCAGCGTTTTAAAATACTCCGGTGCAGTCACTGTCCCCGGCTATGTGACCAGAATCGTACCGGCATACAGCGAGGAAAAAGAAATCCAAATCTATTATGAATTCATGGACTTTTCCCGTTTTACCGGCATCCACAATCTCCTCTTCACAAAACCGGGCAGTTATCATGAGATATGCCGGATCGTAGGAAAAACGTTCGGTGAAATCTGGTCCGATGACGAACGCCGCCGGTTTACATCCGGATACTACTGGTTTTCAAAAGTATTTTGTGAAAAAGGCGGCTTAGATCTCCCCATCACAGCCGGAGATGCTTTTTTACGCTATTTGGATGTTTACGGTTACGAGGAAATCCAATCCCGAACTACAGGCGAAATGGAAATGGCGCTGGAAAACCTTTGGAAAGAACTGGAGACCATGCCTTATGCAGGCAATGTAAATCATATTCTCCAGCCGGAGCAGGAACCGGACCGCAACCTTCTTTTGAAGCTGATCACCCCAGCACCGTCAAAGCTGACTGTGGGCTTTCTCTACCATGAGACCCCAAAAACTTCCAGCTGGACTTATGCTCATGATTTGGGACGAATCTATCTGGAAGAGAACATGGGCGATAAACTGGAGATCCACACCTACGAAAATATCGAAACCGAGGAACAATGTATGGCCGGTCTGGAGCAGGCCATTGCAGACGGATGCAGCGTCATTTTTACGACCTCCGCCCGTTTTCTCGGGCCAAGCCTGAATACCTGCATCCGATATCCGGAAATCAAGATTCTGAATTGCTCCCTCAATTCCTACAGCGGACATTTGAGAACCTATTACGGCCGGATTTACGAAGCCAAATTTTTGGTAGGTATGCTGGCCGGAATCCTGACTACCACAGATCACATCGGTTACATCGCAGATTTTCCTGTATTTGGAGCACCGGCCTCCGTGAACGCTTTCGCCCTCGGAGTAAAAATGGTCAATCCTGCTGCAAAAGTCCATCTGGCATGGTCCTGTGACGTCACCTGCAACATCAGCAGACAGTTCACAGAGGCCGGTGTCAGTCACATCTGCGGACGTGATATGATCGAACCCCATGACGTTTCCCGCGCATTTGGACTCTATGATGTGCACGATGTCCGCAAACGAAATCTTGCCGCCTCCATCTGGAACTGGGGCAAATTTTATCAGCGGATCCTGCAGACCATCCTCAACGGTCACTGGAATCGGACCGCCGTGACCCAGGATTTCCCAACCATCAACTATTGGTGGGGAATTTCCTCCGGAATGATCGATATCATCGCCTCCCAGTCCATTCCACAGCAATCCAGAAAGCTGGTGGATCTTATGAAAAAACAAATAGCATCCGGTGATTTTCAGATTTTTTCCGGTGATCTCTATGACCAGGAATCAAACCTCCGCA
>JAFSFU010000109.1 GCA_017435025.1 Lachnospiraceae bacterium
CCTGATGTACCGTCTGAAACAGCAGATGATGGAAGAGGGTGTTATTCAGGAAGAGTATATTTTATTGAGAGAGGGTATCTGTAAATGGGCCGCTGAAATTCCGGTGGAAGTAGATACTGTTTTGTTTGAAGAAGAGATTGAAAAGGCGCAGGGATTTGCGAATGACGAAAAGCTGGAACGTCTTCTTCATGCATTCGACTTGTATCAGGGAGATTTTGTTCCCCAAATGCCCGGAAAAGCATGGGTCATGGAAGAGCGGTTCCGCTTGAAAAATCTCTATCGGAGCTGTCTGATTCAGATTGCTGAAATTTTAGATAAGAAACAGGAATATGAGCGACTTTTCGCAATTTATGTAAAGGCAGCCAAGCTGTATCCATTTGATGAGTGGCAGATCGGGCAGATTGACTGTCTTCAGAAGATGGAGAGATTTGATGAGGCGTATGATCTCTATCAGACGACGGTGCAAAAATACTTTGATGAATTGGGGCTTCCGCCGTCCCAGAAGATGCTGGATAAAATCCAGCACATGGGCGTGAATCTGCGGAATCAGGAACGAAATCCGGAAGAGATTCGAGAAATCCTAGAAGAAGCCGGAAGCAGCCGGGGAGCTTATTACTGTACGTATCCCAGTTTTGTAGATATCTATCGCTATATTTACCGGACGGTAGAGAGAACCGGTCAGTCTATTTATTTTATGGTGTGCAGTATCCGGTATCTGGATTCTTCCGGAAGAAAGAGTCCGCAGGCCGGAGATATTCTTTTGGAATCCATCGCCAATTCTCTGAGAAAAGGTGATACGTTTTCGAGATACAGTAAGCACCAGTTTCTGATTCTTTTGACCAGTACACAGAATGAGAACTGTGAGATGATCTTTGAACGCATTCGGAAAAATTTTAAACGCAAAAACCGCAATGCAAACTGTGATCTGGAATACAATGTGGCAGAGATGATCGAGTTCCCGGACAATCCGGAACCGATTAAATTTAAAAAACATAAATCTGCGTGGAAATAAGTTTTTGATAAAAATGTTATAAAAAAGGCTCGACGGGACACTTTCCGTCAGAGCCTTTTTGTTATGATAAAGCCATAAAGTAGGAGGTGGAGAAGATGGGTAGAATCGGTATCAATATATCGGCTCCGAATTTGGCCAGCATCTGTATTGATAAGATACATTCGCTGGGATATCAGGGCCGTATCTATCATAAATATGATACAGAACCGCAAATTTTTCAGGATGTTCGTGGAATTTTACTGATTCTCGAAAAACTATGTGATCAGAGTGGTTATCCACAGAGTTCTACTCAGAATCGATACTTCAAACAGACCGAAACAGAGATGACGAAAGAGGGGGTGTCACAAGTGGCAGATATTGATAAAATTTTAAATCAAAACGGTGACTTGGCGACATTTGTGGTTCATGTAAAACACCGGCAGCATTCCACCTGGCAAGGCGAGGTTGTCTGGGCAGAAAAGAACGAAAAGAGAGTATTCCGAAGTGCATTGGAATTATTGAAATTGATCGATAATGCGTTGGAGGATGAGGAAGGAGAATAGGTTATGAGAAAACGTGGAAAGAAACTATTGGCTATGATGCTTGCAATGAGTATGACGATGAACGTGGTTAGTATGCAGGCGTTTGCGGATGAACCGGTTGTAGAAACGGAGACACAGGGACCGGTTGATAATGGTGACGGAACAGCAACAGGCACAACGATCACAACAACTACAACAACCGATTCTGAAACCGGTAATGTGACTGTGAATGTAAAAATTGAGAAAGAAGTTACAGATACCAACCAAGATACAAACAGTGATGATGGTGTTGATGTCAGCGGTAAGTCTAAAAGAGAAGAAGAGACCATCACTGACGAGGACGGAAAACTGGTTGAGGAAAGCTGGGTAGAAGACGGTGAGGAAAAGAAGGAATGGACAGAAGAGGATGCCGGTGATGGTGAGCAGGAAGAAGTGGAAGTTCCGTTAGTGCCGGGTGAGAAAACGGAAGCGAAATATACTGAGACAAAGGCAGATGGTAATGTTAATAGTTCGGAAGGCCAGACAATTACGACTACAACGGATCGTACCGTGACTGCGGAGACGTCGGAGATAGATACGGTTGTTAATGAGGTTAAAAATGATTTAACTTCCGTTAAGCCGGAAAATTATGAAGGAAAATATAGCGAAACTGGTAATCATTTGTTTCATTCATATAAAGATGGTGCGAGTGACAGCTATAAGGTAACTGGGGAAGCACCGGTAGATGGAGCGTATCAATTTATTACGGATTCAGACCATGGTGTTTTTTGGGTAAGTAAGATTGTTGTTAACTATAAAAAGGATGCGGATGGTAATACTGTATACGATGAGAATAATCAGCCGGTGATTGAGACTCTGACTAAAGCAGACGGTACTGTTATGCTTGACCCGGAAACGTTGGAACCATCTACAGATTTAAATCAGCTTTGGAAGTATTATAATAAAGATAAAGGAAGATACGAATTTGCTAAAACAGGATCCAGACCAACCATGTTCATGTTAAAAGATGAGAATGGTAATGATGCATATGGTTACTGCATTGACCTTGTGACAGGAGCGGATGAAAAAGACTGGTACACAGTGGCAAACTTGGAAGATTCCGATTATTATGCAAGTGAAGATGCGGAAGAGCATGTTCGAAGTATTGTAACTCATGGATATTGGGGTACTGATATTAAACCTGATGCCAATGGCGATTATAAAACGGGAAGTGTCTCAAAGATTAAAGAGGATTTGAAAAAAGCCCTTGCAAATGGAGAAATTAAGGATGAGTATGAATTTACATACTATCCAGGTAGCGATGCAACAGGTGATGTTCATACAGGTGCAGAGGCTGTTACGGTAAAGGTTAAATTGTCGGAAGTATTGGATGGCCTGACGGCTGGTGAGGCAATGGCAGCAACACAGGCGGCAATTTGGTCTTATGCAAATGGTAGTAAGTATACATTAAACGGCCAAGATGGTACGGTTTTAGCAAATGTTGTTTACGGTACGCTTGGTCGCGGTAATAATTACGAACCGGAAAATGCTGCTCGTGTTCAGGCTTTATATGACTGGCTCGTAAACTTGAAAACAGATGAGGAGTCCACAGTCGTTATCAATGAGAAAAACTTTGTTGAAGATTTTAGTTTAACTGTTGGTAATAAAGTAGAAGAACATCAGGCTAACAAAAATGATAATGAAAAAGATGATGTCTATAACGCAGATATTAATTTCAAGTTAGCATTTGTACCAGGGGATAAAGATGATCTGTTAGTTCAGATTACATATACAGATTTGGATGGAAATCCTGTCAATGTAGTAAAACGTCTTGCCGGCTCTAATGGCAATGGAGAATATTTTGAAACGATTACCCCGGACTCTAATGGCTGTTATGTTATTAGAAATTTAGTATTGAGTGAAAATGAAGATTTCAGCTTTGATCTTCGACTTGAAGGTACTCAGTATCTTGAAAATGGTGTTTATATTTATACGCCAGTAGGTGGTCGTGGAGAATCCCAGTCTATGGTTGGTATGGCAGAGGGTACTCGTGAAGTTGATGTAACTACATCAGTAACAGTAAGATTCGATGTAGACGAAAACAACCACGTTGTAGCTGAGCGTACATGGCACGATGAAGGTTCCTACAAGCCGAGACCGTCCGGTGGTAACAACAACGATGATGATGACAATGGCGGCGGTGGTTCCACAACTACAACCACAACGATCCCGGATCCGGTAGTTCCGCTTGCAGCAGCTGACACAATCGAAATCTCCGAGAACGATGTTCCGTTAAGTGACGGTGCAGTTCTCAATATCGAAGATGCTCCGATTCCGTTAGCAGTACTTCCGATGACAGGTGATGTATCTGTAATCTGGATGTTACTCAGCCTGATCTCCGGCCTTGGTCTTGCAGGCGTATCTCTGGCAGATTGGAAGAAACGCAGATAATAATGACGAAATAATTTTAAAATCATGAAAATAAGCAACAAAAAAGGCTCGGCGGGACACTTTCCGTCAGAGCCTTTTTGCTATAGTTATGCTAAGAAATATAAGAACGAAAATATAGTCACCGATAGGAGATAGAAGGGAGAATAGATTATGAGAAGACGTGGAAAGAAATTATTAGCATGGCTTATGACATTTAGTATGGTTTCCAGTATTGTAACATTCCCGGCATCTGCGGAAGTGCCGACTCCGGAGAATACAACGACTACAACCACAACTTCTGAGATTAAGAACGAAGATAATGAAGTTATCGGTACGGTTACAACAACTGTTACAGAGACAAAGACGGAAGATGTAACAGAAAAGAAAGAAGAGTCCTCTTGGTCTTCTGTTGATACAAATGAAACTCCGGGTACACCGCAGGTAAATGGCAATACAACTACAACTGTTGAGAATGAAACAACAACAAGTGTTACCGGAACAGAAACAACAACAGATAAAGTAGAGGATAAGACAAATTCTACGGAGTATTCCGGTACAACTTCCGGTAGTGAGTCTACAACGGTTGTTGATAAGACAACTACAACAGTTGTAGAGAAAGATGAACTGTATAGTGATGTAGACGGTGAGACAAAGCCAACAGTAGAAAACCAGACTGAAATGGAAAAAGAATTTGGCGGCGACAAAGCGATCACTGACAGTGAGTGGAAACAAGAAGAAAACGGATTCAAAGAAGGATCCTATGGTAAGGTAGAGGGAAGCGAGAGCAGTACATCAGGTACAAATTCTGATATGGTTTTAGATGATACTTATACCGGCAATATTATGATAAATGTACCAAATGATACAGATGGAAAAGAAGGTAATGAATTTAATACTGGATCTACAACGGTTGAAATTTCCATCAAAGATGCGCTGAAAAATGATATTGCGTATACAACAGAGGGAACACAGGCAGACGGATCTGTTGTGACGTTTATTAAAGATGCGGCCGGAAATGTAATTGGCTATAAAGTTAAAACTTATAGTAACGAAGAGAAAAAAGATCCAAGTGAAATTGAGCCGGGTGAAACAAGTGCTACGCATTACAGCAATAGTGAACCTAAAACTGAAAATGTAAAACCGGATGGTTACGAAGTTGGTACAACACCGATTTTAGATAACGATAATAAAGAAATCGGTTCCAAGAAAATTGAAGAGATCAAAGATGATGATGGTAACGTAATTGGTTATAGAATTACTGAAACAAAGATTGTTGGAACAAAAGAAGCAACAGGTGAATCCACTACAAAACCTGGTGCAGCACAGACACCAACCGTAAAACTTCCGGAAAAACCGATTGCTCCGGCTCCGGTTACAAAAGACGGTTTAACAACAACCGTGACTGTGGAAGATATCTATGAGAATGGTAATCTTGTTGGTTACAAAACAATCACACGTGTAACAGACGCAGACGGAAAAGAGGTTTCCAAAACAAGCGACAGCATTTATCAGACAGTTACAACTTATGAGACTACCGTAACAAAGGATCCGCAGACAGAAGTTGAGACATTAACAACTGTTACAGAGATTCTTGGTTTAAAGGAAACTCAGACTTATACAGCAACAACTCAGGGAACTCAGACAACAGATTCTTTCCGTGATGTGACGGAAGA
This sequence comes from Lachnospiraceae bacterium, assembly GCA_017435025.1. The sequence continues at coordinate 5,616 of JAFSFU010000109.1, forward strand.
GGTATATCAGCTGGTGGAAACAGAAGACGGAATGTTCTTCCTGTACGAAGGTAAATTGTATGAGGTTGTTGGTACGAATACCGTAACACATTCTAATCTGACCGGTGCCAATAATGTTAATACTGATCAGTATGGAAAGAATAAAGCCGACGATAATGATGACTTAAGACTTTGGTACGAGAGATTAAATGCAGAATCGATGTATAATGATAACTATACAGGCAACAATGCATTGAACGATAATTTCACTTCTGGTGAGGCTGGAAAATGGGATTATAATGGATTTGGTATGGTCAGTGACTTTGAAGTGTATGAGACTGAAATGACTAAGGGCAAATATAAAGATCACAGAGTCCGCTTATTTAGGGTACAGAATGGTAACGAAATTCGCTATGCTTATTGTGTAGAACTTGGTGCAGACCTTAAGAGTGGAGTCAACTATGGTTCTAACACTTATGAAAGAGACAATACTACGCATGATAGCAGTGAACCTTGGGAAGGTGCAACCGGAACTATTAAACAGCTTCGAAGTGTTGCTCTGAATGGTTTCTGGGGTACAGATTCCGGTCTGGGAAGTTTACAGGCTGTTAAGGATCTGATGATCCGAAATGGATTGAAGGAAGAAGCAGAAAACCTGACGGCGGGTATGGCATTAACAGCAACTCAGGTAGCGATTTGGCAGTTTGGTTCGAATGATTCTTCTGTATTTGGTAAGGTTGGAGCAACAGATGAAGAAACCATCGAGTTTGCTATTAAAAAATTTGGTACTAATATCGAAATTGATGATGAAAAGGCAGAAACCATCAATAAACTTCGAAACTTATTAGTTCGCTTGGCAGACAATGCAAATGGTGAAGGTCAGGCAACAGTGATTACAAAGGATAATGCATTTGCTGAGGCTGGTTTTGTAGTCCATGATAAAGTTGATGTTGAAGTCAGTCGTGATGATAATGATGACAATGACGTCTACAATACAGATATTTTATTTAAACTGGGTGTAAGTACCAGCTCTATCAATGGTGATTTAATTATTAAGGTACTGGATAATGAAGGAAACGCTATCAAGAGTTATCGCCTTGCCGGTGAAGATGGTGAAAAGAGTATTTTTGATGGAGTATTTTCTAAGATTTATCCGAATGCAGATGGTGTTTATAAAATGGAAGGCATCCCGCTTGCTGAAAACGTAAAGGTTAGTTTAGCACTTGAGGGTATCCAGCATCTAGATGATGGTGTATATGTTTTCTATGATAATTCTGCTGATGATTGGCAGGATTTCATCAGCCTTTCCAGGTTGGATAATACTGTGGACTTAAAAATGGATATGGAATTCAAGGTGACAGATCCAACAGCTCAGATTGGTCATACTACAAACAAATGGCAGGAGAAGAAGACAGACACACAGAGCTACACAAAGACAGATACTTACGAGGAGTACAGACTTGGTACGAATTCAAATGCAAAGGAAACTCTTAATACTAAGGTCTACGGTGTAACCACAACAGTAACCGTTGAAACTAAGACAACAGAATCTGAGAGTGAGTGGAATTCCAATTACAATCGCGTAGAAAATCACCAGAATAACAACAATAATAACAATGGTGGCGGAAACAACGGCGGCGGTTCTAACAAACCGGTTGTTATCAGTGATAACGATGTTCCGTTATTTGCAGGTGACACAATTGAAATTTCCGATAGTAACGTTCCGTTAAGTGACGGTGTTCTCAATATTGAAGATGATCCGGTTCCGTTGGCAGTACTTCCGATGACTGGTGATGTATCTGCAATCTGGATGCTGATCAGCTTAATTTCCGGACTTGGTCTTGCTGGTTTATCTCTCGCAGATCGCAAGAAATGCAGATAAGAATGACGGAACAACTAAAAACTTGATTTAAAAGGCAACTTTAAAGGCTCGGCGGGACACTTCCCGTCAGAGCCTTTTTGCTATATTAAGGATATAAAAAAGGAAGTATCTGGAATTTGAATAAAGAAGGACACTTCATATTAAAGGGCTTGGTGAAAGGAGACGTAACATGACCAAAAAACTGAAAAAGTTTTTCGCGATGCTTTTGACATTCAGTATGATGATGAATCTGCTGGGAACAACTGCATTTGCGGATGAGGAGACAAATGAACATGAGCACACAGATGATTGTTATGAGACAATTCTGATCTGTGAGGAGGAGCAGGATTTGATTTGTGATATCCCGTCTCATACCCATAGTGATGATTGTAAGCATTCTCACACAGATGCTTGCTATGAGGTAAGCTGCGGATTTGATACATCTACACCGAATTGTGGTAAAGATGGAACGCTGGAGTGTACGATTACGGGTTGCATTAAGAATCATGAATGCGGTGCTGAAATTATTATAGCATCTGACTCAGATCCAATCGAGGACGCCTGTGAATATCATGAACATACAGATTCCTGCTATCACAGCCACACAGACAGCTGCTACCATAGTCATTCTGACGGATGTGGTACACTTTCCTGCGATATCGATACAGAGAGTGTACAGTGCGGACTGGAGGAGCATGAGCACGATGATACATGTTATGCAGACCATGAACATGATGAAGATTGCTATGAAGAAGTTTTAGTTTGTGATGGTGAGGATGATGAGGAGTCCGGCAAGAAGGTAATGCTGCTGACTGCAACACCGGGTAATGCGACACCGAGTGATGCAGAATATAGAGAGCCAACTGAGCCAGGTGATTTCGCATCGAAATCATCCGAACTGATTGATCGAAGTGAAAATAGATATAAAATCGAAATTAAAGTTCCGGGTGAAGATGGTAAAAATCTTCATGATGAAGTAATTTTGATGGTAGATGGTTCCTATTCTATGGATAATGAATGGCCGGCTATGAAAGAAGCCATCAATACCATTGGTAGAACTGTTCTTAACGGTAGCGGTACAACACAGCTTACCTTAATGGCATTTGGTATGGGTGACAATATTGTCCTTGAGCATGTGAAAGATGCAAATGAACTTGCAAGTGCGCTTGGAGCTCTTCCGGGAAATCTGTTATACGGCCGTTCTTCTACGAACTGTGAAGCTGGATTTACCGGTGTTGCAGAGTATATTGAAAATCATGATGAAACACTTAATGATGTGCATGTGATCTTTATCAGTGACGGTAATGTCAATACGGATGAAACACCGAGGGCGTTTGATACCAACTGGAAGACATTTGCGACTAAATTTGGTCCTCTTACTGTAATACAGGAGGCTTTTTGTGGTACGGTTGCTGCGGGAGTATACCCAGAAGCATTTGTTGAGGTATTCGGAAATCGATTCGACGGCAAAGAAAGCGAAGAAATTATTGAGTCTGCTTCTGATGGTACGATTACTGAAGACGAATTTATGGTATTTGCAGATTTGTTATGGGAAGAGGTATATGAATATTCAGGCCTGACTCCTGGTGAAGAATATCCGGTATCAGATGTAGAGCGTGCATTTGTGAAGTATGATAAGGAGAAGGGTACTTATATTCAGGATGCATTCTACTATACAACTTACAAAAGTAATTATGTGACGTATGGTGATAGATGGACACGTACACCGGCTGCGGCAGATGCACTTGCAGAGATGGAAGAAGTAACATCTATGTATGTCGTTGACTATGACGGATATACTGCGTGGATGGATACCGGTATTACAAGTGAGAAGTCTACATTTGTAAAGTCCAATGGTATTGCCGGACTTTGTGAGGCTCTTCAGGGTGCATTAAAGGATCTTTCCAAAACGCCATATAATGATGTTGTTGTAACTGACTATATGAGTAAATGGGTAAATCTTGAAAAGGGAACATTTGCTATTAAAGATAATGTCTCTGGAAAAGATATCTGGACAAGTAAAGATGGTTGGAAGACAACAGATCGTCCGACAGACAGGGAGATACCGATTAAGCTTGAAAAGGTTGCTCCAAATGAATACCCGGATGGCGGTCCGGATGTTATCGAAAATACCAGTGGTGATATTTACAGAGTTACATGGTATGTGAAGGACGGGGCAATGCTTCGTGCAGATAACTATACACTTTCTTATGAAGTGACGGTTGATACAGAAGAAGACGGTTTTGAGTACGATGAAGAGTATCCGGCAAACGGTAATACAGATATCTATTACAATGACGAAGACGGCGAAAAGGAAAACGAAGGAATTGAAGTTCCGTTTGTTAATACTACCAGTCTCTATGTTAAGAAGGTATGGGCAGGTGATGCAAACCCGGATAAACCGGATTCTGTAACAGTACAGCTTTTACAGAATGATGAGTTCTACAATAAAATTGAACTTTCTGCTGAAAATAACTGGAGTTTCAGATGGACAGAACTTGATATCGAAAAGGATTGGACAATTGTAGAAGTTGATGTTCCAGAAGGTTACACTGCAACCTACAAGAACGATGGCAACTCCTGGACAATCACAAACACCTACAAGGCACCGGAAAACAATAACCAGAATAATAATCCGAACGGTGGCGGTGGACATTATCGAGATGACGATGATGACAGAGATGGCGGCAGTTCCACAACGATTATCATTCAGGAACAGGAAGTTCCGCTGGCAGCAGCTGATACGATCGAGATTGCCGAGAATGACGTTCCGTTAAGCGACGGTGTTCTCAATATCGAAGATGAGCAGGTTCCGTTGGCAGTACTCCCGATGACAGGCGATGTATCTGTAATCTGGATGTTAATCAGCCTGATTTCCGGACTTGGTCTTGCAGGTGTATCGTTTGCAGATCGAAAGAAACGCAGATAAAATGTCGGAATGATTAATAAATAATTTCAAAAAGCAACAAAAAAGGCTCGACGGGACACTTCCCGTCAGAGTCTTTTTGTTATAGTTAGGGCATAGAAAAGTACTTGTCGGAAAAGCATTATCTTTCCAAAGGTCCGTATCGGAAGGAGGAAGTTATGAGAAAACGAGGTAAAAAATTATTGGCAATGACTCTTGCAGTAAGCATGAGTATGAATATGATCAGTTTCCAGGCACTTGCGGATGAGATTTCCGATGGCAGTCCAACCGTAACAGAAGGAACCGTCGATGTGGAAACTCAGAAGGGAAAAGAGGAGGCTGTAGACGTATGGATTTCTGTGAGTCCGAATGCAGATGGTACAATTGAAACGAAAACCGTAGCACGGGATGGCGTCGATGTGACAGAGGGAGGTTCCCTTGTGAAATTGGAGGGAACAGAGCTCACAGATCCGGATGGTCAGGTAATCGAGTCTAAAATGGAGTATGATGTTCAGAAGGGCTCTTACAATGCAAAAGGCGGCAGTGAGACAACTCTGGAAGAAAAGGCTCCGGAAGTTACGGTGGATGTGCCGCTGACGGATAAGGATGATCCGAATACTGCAAATACTGAAAATAAGAATACTGCGACGGATGAGGACGAAGTTGGGGATTCCAATACTTTGGAGAATTCAGAGTCTAGTAAGACAACAGAGACCGTTGTTGGTCAGGGCAGTGTGACGATTGAGACTACGGATATCACGATTACGGAGAAGATCAATTCTGAGGATATCGAGATGGAGTATGTTCGAAGCGAAACCAATCCGGACGGAGATAATGATCTTGTTCATGTTGGTGCTGCTGCGGAAGAATTCCTGCCAGGTTATGAGGGCACTCCTGTAATTCCTGAGGGCGTTGATGGTTACGAATGTGTTTATGTCGGCTCCGGAAACACCAGTAAGTATTTTCCGGCGATTGTCTTTAAAGAGCCGTTGTCTGATGAGGATAAGATTGCACAGTTTGGTGATAATGCATATATTAAGGATAATTCCATCACATGGTATTATGTTAAATGGCTTAAGGAAGAAGATAAGGCAAGAATTGCCAAAGATCCTAATGGTAAATATATAACCGATGAGGAAGGCTACATTCTGGATATCGAAGGCAAACGAATTCTTAAGGAAGAACGTACCGAAACAGGTCCTAATGGCGAAACCACTTATCTGCATCGTTTTGACAACTACAACGATTCTCTTAAGGCTGAAGGCTGGTATAAGGATGGCAAATGGGTTGAGGAGCTTAATGGTACCGGTTATTATGGTATTTGGGCCGGTCCGCAACAGTTTGTACTGGTTGACAGTAAAGGTAATATTATTACTACTTACTGTGCAGATTTCACAACACCAACACAGGATGCCTACGGCTATAATATAGAAAATCTGGAAGATGCTACATATTATGACGATGCATCAGCGAAGCAGATTCGTTCTATCGCATTACATGGTTATTGGGGTACAAAAAGTGAAGGAGAAAATCCGATTCCGGAGTTCGGTAGCCTGGATGCGATGAAGGCGGATTTAATGGCAGCCGGTTTTTCTGAAGAGGAACTGAAGTCATTGAATGATGGTGTGGCACTAACCGCTACTCAGATGGCAATCTGGAGTTGCAGTAATAAGATGTCAGGTCTTGAATATTTCAATGCTCATTACAGCGATTGGGGTGTAGGTAATGTTCCGGAAGAAAAAGAAGACGAAGTCAAACTGCTGTTCAAAATCTATGATTATCTGATCAATTTGGATCCGACTGAGGTAGAAGACAAAACCACAGATAAAGTTATCAATGCAGATAATTTCCTGAAAGATATGTCCGTAACTGTAATCGAAAAGGCGGAGGATCACACAAACAATCAGGATGACGATGACACCAATGATGAATATGTTACTGATCTGACATTTGCACTGGTAGTTACACCAAGTACAGAAAACGGCGATGATCTGGTTGTAAAAGTTCTCGATGGAAAAGGTAAAGAAATTGCCAGTGCACGAATTGCCGGTGAAGCAAAAGATGGAGAAACGATTCTGACAGCAGATGAAAACGGAAATTATACATTCGCAAATATCGTTCTTACTGAGGGAACTCAGAACTTTAATATCACAATGGAAGGTATTCAGAACCTGAAAGAGGGCGTATATCTTTATACATCTGAAGTGAGAACTGACGATGGAAGTGAAACTTCTTCTCAGACACTGGTAGGCGTTGCATCCGGTCAGCATAGTGTAAATGTCTCCATGAACATCGAATTTGACTTATCGGTTGAAGACGAAATCGTTGCAAAAGAGCACGTATGGAGAACCGAATGGTACGACAGAGATGACGACGATGGCGGAAACGGTGGTAATGGCGGCGGATCCGGTTCAACAGTTGTAATCGAGGATCCAAATGTTCCGTTGGCAGCAGCGGAAACCATCGAGATTTCTGAGAATGATGTTCCGTTAAGTGACGGTGCGGTTCTCAATATCGAAGACTCTATGATCCCGTTGGCAGTACTCCCGATGACAGGTGATGTATCTGTAATCTGGATGTTACTCAGCCTGATCTCCGGTATTGGTCTTGCAGGCGTATCTCTGGCAGACAGAAGAAAACGCAGATAAGATTATCCTAAAAAAGGACTTATAAAGGATTTATGAGAAAAATCTCCGGCAGAAGAGAAAATCTTCTGACCGGAGATTTTTTGTGCAGATTGCATATAGTCATGTTGCCTGTTTTGTGCTAAGATTCTAATCACATTCTAAATTTCTTATGAGATGTGGTCTCATATCGTATGGGGCAAGTTCCCGTATCAATCCGGCGGTTCGTCTGGAAATTCATTTTTGTTTTATGTAACTGTAGTGGCATAGGTGCGACAATTTAACCAGCGGTTCATTGTTTGGTACCTGTGTGGATGTTATACTAAGAAGGGAGAAATATTTGGGGAAAGAAGGAACGGCAAAAAAATTATTGGAGTATAATGATGTGTTTGTGGATGTATGCAATAATTTGTGTTTTGGCGGCAAAGAAATACTTCGTGAGGATGAGTTGATAGCGCTGCCTACAGTTGCATATACCAAAGATGCAAACGGACAATTGCGCGAACGAAATCGCGATGTGCGAAAGAGTAGTTTGCGTTTAGGAGGAGAATGTTGGCTGATCAGTGAACTTGAGAGTCAGATGGGAATTGATCACACAATGCCTCTTCGAGTGATGGGATATGAATATGCTGCATATGAGGAGCAGATAGATCATATTAGAGAAAAGAATCGAAAAAGCGGACATGATCCAGGCTCAAGAAGAATTTTTGCAAATCAAAAACTGATTCCGGTTATGACAGCGGTACTGTATTTTGGAAAACAGAGGTGGAAGAGTCCCTTAAGGCTTCATGATATGTTTGAATTGGAAGAAAACTTTCCGGAGGAAGTGAAACGGTTCATCGAAGATCATTCGATGAACTTAATACAGGTAGCATATTTAACTGTAGAGGAGAGAAATCGTTTGACATCGGATTTTCGTTTGGTTGCTGAATATATGGCGCATCAGAATAGCAGGGAAAGCTGGAACGAGTTCTTAAATAACCATGATTATAAGATTAAGCATATGGAAGCGTTGCTGGACGCTTTATATTCGATTTCCAAGGATGAAAAATTCTATGATTTACTGGAACGAATTAAGAAAAATACAATAGAGGAGGAGTGGACGATGCGTAAGATGGCAACGGAGTTGCATTTACAGGGAAAAGAAGAAGGAAGACGTGAAGGAAGGCGTGAGGGAAAGCGTGAAGGAAAACGCATTGGGCGTAATCAAGGATTCGATATGGGATTACGGATGTTAGAGACAATAAAAAAACATATGAATGAGGGGCTTGGCAAAAGCGAAATTATTGATCGCGTTGAAAAACAGTTTCCTATCTCGCGTGAAATGATTGAAAAGTATTATGAAATAGCCGTGAAATAGAATGATAACCGTAGAAAAAATCAGATGCCGTCTGCCCTGAAATATGATATGCTAGATGCATGAATTTGAATCTTAATCCATATAAGGAGGCATGTAAATGGCAGGAAACAGACCTCGTGGCCGACAGAAGAATGTAAACGGTCCGGGAAAGGGCGTATATAAGAGAGGAAGCGGTCTTGGAACCGGTCCGGTAGGAAATTCCGGTGGATACAGTGGACGTGGTGTCGGTCGTCTGGCTGGCAGTGGAAATGCTGGTGGTTCCGTAGGCGGAGGTTCCCGTATGACGCGCGGAACACGTGGCGGCGGTGGACTGATGAAGTACATTATTTTGGGTATTGTGGTGCTGCTTGGCGGCGGCGGTAGCCTCGGAAGCCTCTTTATGGGAGGTGGAAGCGGTGGAAATACTGCAGGATATGGCACCGGATATGGAGGCGGCAGCGGTTATGAGAGCAGTTATGGCGGCTCAGGAAGCGGCCAGGGCGGTTATACGCAGCAGTCTTCCGGACAGCAGATGGCAGGCACGATTGATCTTTCTTCCATTTTAGGTGGACTTGGCGGCGGAAGTATTTCCAGCGGTTGGGATTCCGGAGCGAATACCGGTAAGTTGGATACGATGGTAGCGAAAGGCAGTCGTGAAAAGCGCACAGAGATTTTTGGCAATGGAAAAGACGAAGTGACGCTGATGGTATATATGTGCGGCACAGACCTGGAATCCAGAAGCGGTATGGCAACTTCTGATCTGCAGGAAATGCTGAATGCGAACATTTCTGAAAATGTCAATGTGGTAGTTTATACCGGCGGCTGTAAGGCATGGAAAAATAATGTGATCAACAGCAGAACAAACCAGATCTGGCAGGTGAAGGACGATGGTCTGGTATGCCTGGAAAAAGATTTGGGCACAGCAGCGATGACGGATCCGGATACACTTTCGGATTTTATCCAGTGGAGTGCGAAAAAGTTTCCGGCAAACCGTTACTCTCTGATCTTCTGGGATCATGGTGGCGGCTCTGTCAGCGGATTTGGCTATGACGAAAAGTTTGCTTCCTCCGGATCGATGGATCTGGCTGAAATTGATAAAGCTCTGTCCAAGGGCGGCGTAACTTTTGATTTTGTGGGCTATGATGCATGTCTGATGGCGACGGCAGAGAATGCGCTGATGTTGGCGAAACATGCAGATTACCTGATTGCCAGTGAGGAGACCGAGCCGGGCGTTGGCTGGTATTATACAAACTGGCTGACAGAACTTTCCGAGAATACGTCTATGCCCACACTGGATGTAGGCAAAAAGATCATTGATGATTTTGTTGATGTATGCGCGCAGAAGTGTCGCGGCCAGTCTACGACACTTTCTATCATCGACTTGGCAGAGTTTGAGAATACGGTTCCGGCAAATCTGACTGCGTTCTCTTCCGATACATGTGAGCTGATTCGAAACAATGAGTATAAGGTGGTATCCAATGCCCGCAGCGGTGCAAGGGAATTTGGAGTATCCAGCCGTATTGACCAGGTTGACCTGGTGCATCTGGCAAAGAACATGGGTACTGAAGAGGGAGATGCGTTGGCAGAGGCGCTGCTTGGTGCTGTGAAATATAACCGTACTTCTTCCAATATGACAAATTCCTACGGTGTGTCCATTTATTTCCCGTTCCAGAGGGTTTCAAAGGTGGATAGCGCAGTAGCGACATACGAACAGATTGATATGGATGAAGAATATATTCGCTGTATTCAGGAATTTGCAAGCCTGGAGGCCAGCGGTCAGGCAGTCAGCGGCGGTACCGCATCCCCGCTTCCGTCACTGACCGGTATGTATGGTAACTCAGGTATGATGGATCCGGAGATGATGGCCCAGCTTCTTGGCACGTTCCTTGGAGGAAACGTGGGCAGTATATCCGGCCTTGTGCCGGGCAATACCGGATTCCTCAGCGATCGTTCCATGAGTATGGACGATACAGTGGCGTACCTGTCTGAGAATCAGTTTGATGGAAATGCGTTAGTTTGGACGGAAACGGCGGATGGTATGGCGATTACACTTCCGGAAGATCAGTGGGAACTGGTGCAGACACTGCATGCAAACATGTTCTTCGATGACGGCGAGGGCTATATTGATCTCGGTCTTGATACGGTATATGAGTTCGATGATGCCGGCAATCTTTTGGCTCCGGCAGAGTGTACATGGATTGCAGTGAACGATCAGCCGGTGGCATATTATCACGAATCTACGGTTGATGACGGCGAAGATTACACGATCACCGGTTATATTCCGGTGCTTCATAATGGTGTTCGCGGAGAACTTCTTGTGGTATTTACGGATGAAGAGCCGTATGGTGAAGTGACCGGTGTGCGCACAGTATACACAGAAGGTGAGACGGATACGATTCCGAAGACTATGGATCCGGTTGTAGATGGTGATACACTGGATTTCATCTGTGATTACTATAGTTATGAAGGAGAGTATCTGGACAGCTATCTTTTAGGTGAGCAGATGGTTGTGGATGGTGATCTGGTGATCAGTGATGTATACGTGGATGAGGCGGCTGCTGAGTTTACGTATCGTTTTACCGATATTTATAATCAGGAGTACTGGACAACTCCGGCTCCGTAAAATAGGAAATGAAAAACTCCCTGTCCGGGATTCCGGGCGGGGAGTTTTTTGCTGAAAAATCGAAAACATTAGATATGGTGGTTAAAAAGTAGGCTCTGTACCAGTTGGATCATATTGTAAGAACTTTTCCAATTGGTTTCAGAGTCGTTTCGTCGTCGTTCGAAAAGGCAAGCTCCGGGAAATTTGTATTGAATGGACGGAGAATAATCTCTTGATCCGATACAATATATTGGCGGCAAAGAATTTGATGATCATAAAGGACAATGCCGATTTCACCATGATTCAAATGATCAACTTGCCTTACATATAAACGATCATTGAAAGAATATAGCGGGAACATGCTTTGGTCACACATTATAAAAATGAAGTCTGCATCACTGGCAAGGTCGCAGTCACCAATAACATTTATATCGTTGACAGCAGGCGGATGTGTCACTCCTCCGAAGACCGGGATACAGTTGTGAGCGGTGTTTGAGGGTGTGTCGCAGGTACGGATAGAGTCGCTTTGGCATATTTCGATATAGTGGTCGATTCGTTCTTTGTCTTTTTTGGATAAGCTATTGTATTTTTCTAAAAATGGCTCTGGCGTAGAGGTATCCTGAGGATTGCCGGTAACTAGCCAGTTTAAAGAAACTTTGAGAAAATTTGCGACAGCCATAACTTTTTCGACAGATGGAGCATTTTTATCCCATTTGTAGATAGTACGCACACCAAAACCGAGATGTTGTTCCAGTTCGGACAAGGTGTAGCCTTGCTGAGATGCCGTATCTTTAATGCGTTCTACAATTTGCATGAGACCTCCTAAGAATAGAATAGTATAGTGATTACAAATATTACCAAAGTGACAAAAGTAGTAAATATGCGAATGGCAATATTGACATAGAGCAAATATGCGAATATAATAAAAATCGAATACATTAGTTAATTATTATCATTATATAGCACTTGAAATTAGACTTCAAGCTGAAAAGAGAGGAGATTTTGGATGAAAAGAACAAAACAGCCAAGTCCTGCAGGAATTGAAATTAAGATGGTGATGTTCCGACAAAATATAACTGTAAAGGAATTGGCGCAGAAGATTCAGAAGTCCGAAGCAACAGTTTGTGAAGTGATTTCGGGGAAAAACAGAAGTGAAAAGACTAGAAAACTTATTTTGAAAGCACTTGATATTGCGACTGACGCATCCTGGGATGTGGATGAATAAGGGGACGGTGTTTGTATGGAGACAGATAAAAAAGTAAGGGTATCAATGCTGGGTGGATTTGAAGTTAGTTATGAAAATTGCCCGGTTTCTTTGAGTAAATTCAAGGCTTCGAAGGCACAGGAATTGTTCCAGCTCCTTATGCTTCATTTAGATACCGGCATTCCTAAGAATAAAATTCAGCAGTCCTTGTACAGCTGGGATGAGGGAAATGACCGAAACGATAGTATGAACAGTCTGCTGTATCGGTTAAAGCAGCATCTGCACAGTGCCGGAATTCTTCATGATGAATATGTGACAGTAAAAAATGGTGTCTGTAAATGGACGGATGAGCTGCCGACGGAGGTGGATACCATTCGGTTTGAGCGTCTGGTAGGTGAGGCACAAAGGGCGGAGACAAACAGGAAAAGAGAGCTTTTGACAGAAGCGTTTTCGTTATATAAAGGTGAAACTCTAGCCGGTGTTCCGAGTAAAACTTGGATTATCGAGGAGAGGCTTCGTTTGAAGAAGGTGTTTGAAGTATGCGTACGTCAGCTGGGATATCTGTTGGAGTCCCAGGAAGACTATGAAACTGCGTATGCGATATATGCGAAAGCCGCACAGCTATATCCTTTTGACGAGTGGCAGATCAAGCAGATTGATATGCTCCAGGAGATGGAGCGGTACGAAGATGCATATGTGTTATATAAGAGTACGGTACAAAAATATTTCGATGATCTTGGACTTCCGCCTTCTCAGAGAATGTTGGATAAAATTCAGAGTATGAGCATAAATATCCGAAATAAGGAGCAGGAACTGAGAGAGATCAAGAATGTTCTTGACGAGGGAGTTCCGGAACGCGGGGCTTATTACTGTACATATCCGAGCTTCGTGGATTCTTATCGTTTTATTTCCAGAACGGTGGAACGAAGCGGACAGTCGATTTTTTTCATGGTCTGCAGCGTCCGGTATCTGGATCCGGCAGGCAGAAAGAGTCCGAAGGCCGGTGATATGCTTTTAAGGGCGATTGAATCATCACTTCGAAGAGGCGATATTTTTTCTCGTTACAGCAACAACCAGTATCTGATTCTGCTGTCCGGAACCCAAAATGAAAATTGTGAAATGATCTTTGAACGAATTCGCAAGGAGTTCAAGAAAATCAACCGGAACACGAACTGTGATCTGGAATATAACGTGTCAGAACTTTTGGAACTTACGGCAGATCCGGAGCCGATTCGGTTCAAGAGCAAGAAAAATCGATGGTAATACTTATAGAAGCAGTGAAGGGACGTCAGATTTCCTTCGCTGTTTTTTATTTGCTTTTTTAGCTAAAAAAAGCAACGTGCATATGACTTCGTCAGAGTTTCGGTGATAGTACGTTTGATATTATATACATAAGAAACTAGGATTTTAGGAAAGGGGATTATGATATATGAGAAAACGCGGAAAGAAGTTATTGGCGATGATGCTTGCACTGAGCATGACAATGAACGTGGTAAGTATGCAGGCGTTTGCAGATGAACCGATTGTTCAGGAAAATACGATCCAGAATGAGGATGGTACAATGACAGAGCAGACAATTACAACTACAACCACTACAAACCCGGAGACCGGAAATGTGATGGTTGAAGTGAAGATTGAAGAGGCTACGGATGGCACAGATGCGGATGGAAATATCATTGACCGTGATAAAACTTCTGTTGAGCAGACGGAAGCAAACAAAAGTACACGCAAGGAGACAATGAAAGAAGTTATTGAATCTGAAGATGGTACAGTTACAACAACAGAAAAAGTGGTTGAGAGTGGTCAGGAAAGCACATCTGCAGAAACAATTGAGCCGGGTCAGATTAAAGATGAATGGAAAGAAAAGACAGACGTTACCATTGGTTTGGGTCAGGATGATCCGGAAACACCAGAGGATGAGTCAAAAATTAAAGAAAACATTCATGAGACATTTATCGAAGGTGACGAAAAGGCTGACGAAAATGATACTGAGTATGATTATACCAAAACGACGGTTGACCGTGAGGTAGAGGCGGCGATCACAGATGGAGAAACAAAAGAAGAACAGTTTAGTGATACAGGACTGAATCCGGTTGGTCCGGAGGATTATGAAGGGAAAGGCAATATTAAACCTTATGGATCGGATAATGGTATTACTCCTGAAACATTGAGTTGTTATGATAAGTATGAGGTCAAAGACGCAGACGGAAACATAATCGAAGTAAGATATTATCCAAACAGCAATCGGACACAGGCCGAATATGATTTGTTGCCAGACGAAATCAAGGCGTATTATAAACAGGATACAGATGGTATCTGGAAGCCAATTGACAAAAGTACTGGGGAGATTTCAGGTACTCAGGGTTGGTCGGCTGAGAAGCATGGTGTTTGGTGGGATTATGTATTTGATGGACATGCTGAAAAATCAACATCCGGTCAGGCAATTGCAAATAACAATTGGCATGATAATAGTTTATTTGTTCTTTATGACAAGGCAGGTAACCGTGCATATGCCTATTGCATGGATGCAATCATTGGAACAGATAATGGCATCAGATATTCCGTAGAAAACTTGGAAAAGGCCGATTATTTTAAAGGAACACCAGAAGAACAAGAGGAAACAAAAGCCCATGTTCGTGCTGTTGCATTGAATGGCTACTGGGGTACAAAAGAGGGTACAGGAAGTCTTGACAATTTAGTAAAAGGTTTGAAAGAAGCCTTAGATAATGGCTTTGAGTTTGTTTTTTCTTATACAGAGTCTGGTGTTACTTATGCATATGACAGTAGAACCGAAGATGGAAAGAACGAAGTGATCAAGCTGTTGGTAGACAACATCAACGAAGGAGATGCGCTTGTAGCCACACAGGGATCATTTTGGTCCTTTGGAAGAGAAAATAATAGTTGGATGGGCTTCAATCCTAAGAGAGAAAACAGTCCGAATGGCATGGAAGGCGGCGGAGCCGAACTTCGAATGGAGCTCATAAAAGCATACCTCACCAGCGACTACCTGAAAGATAAAGTTGCATCAGATGAAAAGGCAAAGGAGTCCACAATCATTGATATGGATACATTCCTGAAAGACAATGGACTTGAACTGACTATTGGTGATAAAGCTGCTGATGCGGAAGCAAATCATAATGATGACGATAACGATGATGTTTACAATGTAGATATTACATTTGCAATGGTTGTAGAACCGAGTACAGAAAACGGTGATGATCTGGTTGTGAAACTGATTGGTGCAGATGGAAGTATCATTCGTCAGGCACGTCTTGCTGGTGATTCCAGCAATGATGAAGGTTTTTCGACTATTAGAAAAAATGAAAATGGTTCCTATACTTTCGAAAATTTACATTTAGCTGAGAATTCAGAATTTACTTTTGACCTTAAAGTGGAAGGTATTCAGAATCTAGAGCAGGGTGTATATATTTACAAAGCAACAGCTGGTTATGACAAGAATCAGACTCTTGTAGGTCTCTCGGAAGGTGAAAAGGAAGTTAGTGTTTCTCAGAATTTTACCGTGGAATTTAATGTGGATGAGAGTATTACAACAGAGCATTACTGGAGAGATGAGGATGTGAAGGTTACTGTTGTAACACCGCAGCCAAATAACCCGGGCGGCGGAGATGGCAACAACGGCGGCGGTAACGATGGCGATGGTTCCACAACGACAACCACAATTTCTGATTCTGATGTTCCGTTGGCAGCAGCTGACACAATTGAAATCTCCGATAACGACGTTCCGTTAAGTGACGGTACAGTTCTCAATATCGAAGATGCTCCGATTCCGCTGGCAGTACTTCCAATGACAGGTGATGTATCTGTAATCTGGATGTTAATCAGTCTGATTTCCGGTCTTGGTCTTGCAGGTGTCTCCCTTGCAGATTGGAAGAAGAGAAGATAGTGAAAAAATCAGTTAACATGATGTGATTTGAAGAAATTCCCAGACGGGTTGAAAGACTTGTCTGGGAATTTATTATAATTCTGGGGAACAACTATATGTTTTAAAAAATACAACGAAGTTGAAAAATCGTCAGAGTTTCGGTGACAGGTCAATTGTTATGATATAGATAACAAAAAGACATTTTTATGAAAGGAGATTGAGATATATGAGAAAACGTGGAAAGAAGTTATTGGCAATGATGCTTGCAATGAGCATGACCATGAACGTGGTAAGTATGCAGGCGTTTGCAGATGAGCCGGTGGATGGCACAGTAACTGTAAATAATGAAGATGGTACTGTATCTGAAATTGCAACAAAAACGGAAACGACAGAATCATCCGAAGACAAAACAACAACTGTTACGATTACAGAAAATATCAGCGGTACAAACAATGAAGGTGAAGTTGTTTCAGGAACAATTGTAAAAGTTGCCGAGAGTATTTCTGATCTTACCGGGGAAGTACAGAAGACATCTTCCTCCGAAGAAGGTGAGATTAAAACGACAGGAGAAAAGGAACCGGTTGCAGGTGAAGATGATGTCACTTTAGAATTAAAAGAAGGTGAAACAACATCGGCAGAGCATACGATTCCATCTAAGGAAACAACAGAATTTGACGAAGAACTTGGAACAGATGTTACAACGACTGTTACTGGTGAAACACCACGTGAAGTTAATGGTGTGATGGGTAGTATTGAAACGTTCAAGGGCGATGGTAAAGATGTTCCTGATTCATCACTGACTTCCATTAATCCTGATTGGGTTGGTGATGAGGTTCATGTTCATGCACCTGAACAGAAACTCACAGATGAAGAAATTAAAGATGCCTTGAAGACTAAACCAGACGGATATGATTTTTTATACACTGGTTCGGGTGAAGATAGTCAATTTAGTGTAGATTATGGTTTTGTTAAGCGTGATGAAAATGGCAATATAGTTGAAACAGCAAGTGGTTGGGGTACGGGAACGAATCAGTTCCAGCTTATGGAAACTCCAAATGAAGAAGCTTTAGAGAATAAAGATATATACACAGCATATTGTGTAGATATGGATACTACATCAAAAATTGGATATTGGTATAATATCGAAAACCTTGAAGATGCCGATTATTATAAAAATGAAAAAGCAGAAAATCATATTCGTGCAATTGTCATGAATGGTTATTGGGGTACATCTGAAGGAAAAGGAAGTCTTGAAGAGATGAAGACCATGATTAAGGATGCTATTCGTGCAGATGCGGATGCGTTAGGTGGCTTGACAGAAAAAGATATTGATTCCATGACAGAAGGAGAGGCTCTCACAGCAACTCAAATGGCAATTTGGACATATGGTAGTCCTTATGATGAAGTTAATATGGAAGCAATTGGAGGAGATGGTTGGTATTATGTAAATGGTAATAGGTATTGGGATTGGGGGCATTGGTCTGATTATGCGGGAATGGAAAACCAAAAGGATCTTAACGATGCGCTTAATAGAATAAATAAGGTTGTAAAATATATGATAACTTTATCTGAAACAGAAAAAGAAGCCGGTACAACTGAAGTTATTACCGAGGATAAAATGGTTAAGGTTGATAGCTTAAGCATGGTAGTGGAAGATAAGGCAAATGGTTATGAAGTAAATACCGATGACAATGATGATAATGATGTTTACAATGTATCATTAAATTTTGCACTTGTAGTAGAACCAAACAAGGATAAAGATGACCTTGTTGTTAAGGTTGTTCGATTAGTGACTGATGATCAGGGAAAAACTATAACAGAAGAAGTTGCAAAAGCAAGATTAGCTGGCGACTCTACAAATGATGATGGTAGTTTTAGTACTGTTGTATATGATGAAACAACCGGCTCTTACACATTAAGTGGCCTGGAGTTGGCTGAAAATGCGAAATGTGAATTCAATCTGAAACTGGAAGGTGTTCAGTATTTGGAGCAGGGCGTTTATATTTATTCTTCTGAAGTTAAAAATGATGTGCCATCTCAAACATTTGTAGGTATTGCGGAAGGCTATAAGAGTGTTGATGTTGGCATGAAAGTTGACCTTTGTTTTAATGTTAAAGAAGGTACGGTAACAGAAACCAGAAAGTGGGAGAAGAAGTCCAGTTGGGAAAATAAAGACGATGGTGGAAATGACAACGGTGGTAATAATGGTGGAGGAAACGATGGTGGTGGTTCCACAACTACAACCACAACGATTCCGGATCCGGTAGTTCCGCTTGCAGCAGCTGATACAATCGAAATCTCCGATAATGACGTTCCGTTAAGTGACGGTACAGTTCTCAGTATCGAAGATGCTCCGATTCCGCTGGCAGTACTTCCGATGACAGGTGACGTATCTGTAATCTGGATGTTACTCAGCCTGATCTCCGGTCTTGGTCTTGCAGGTGTATCTCTGGCAGATTGGAAAAAGAGAAGACAGTAATTCAAAATACAAAAATTAGTTTGATTTTGAAGGATGTGCTGCATGAACAGGATAAACGTAAATATATCAGCACCGAATCTCATAAACATTTGTGTAGATTGTACGTTTGGTCACAATTATACAGGTCGTCTTTATCATAAATATCAGATGGAGCCGGAGAGGTTCCGTGATATCGGACAGCTTTTGGGTCTGGTTGAAATGGTCTGTGATATGAGCGGATATCCGCAAAGTACGACGCAGGATCGTTCATTTCGGAAAAAGCAGGAGAATACATCAGGAAAGGGGGCTTCACAGGTGGCGGACATGAATGAGATGTTAGAGCAAAAGGGTGACCTTGCAACTTTTGTAGTGCATGTAAAATATAGACAGCATTCTACATGGCAAGGTGAAGTGGTTTGGGCTGAAAAGAATGAAAAAAGAACATTCCGTAGTGCGCTGGAACTGCTGAAGCTGATTGACAATTCTTTGGATGATGAAGAATCGTAAATAATGATAAAAAGCTCTCGTAGAGATACGAGAGTTCAGACTGTAGACAAAACGGTGTCTGATCGTTACGATCAGACACCGTTTTCTACATAGTTAGATTTTAAACCTCAAAAATGGCTCAAACGAAGCATCTATTATGCCTCACAAAGCTCATATCTTTGCTGCATTCTTGCTA
>JAFSFU010000110.1 GCA_017435025.1 Lachnospiraceae bacterium
GACGCGATCCGCTGGTACTTCTATATCAACAGTGCTCCGTGGCTCCCGAACCGTTTCCATGGCAAAGCCGTAATGGAAGGCCAGAGAAAGTTCATGGGCACACTCTGGAACACTTACGCATTCTTCGTACTTTACGCAAATATCGATAACTTCGATGCAACAAAGTATACACTGGACTATGAGAAACTTTCCGTAATGGATAAGTGGCTCCTTTCCAAATTAAACTCCACGATCAAGGAAGTAGATTATGACCTTGAAAACTACAGAATTCCGGAAGCTGCAAGAGCACTTCAGGAGTTTGTAGATGACATGTCCAACTGGTATGTAAGAAGAAGCCGTGAGCGTTTCTGGGCAAAGGGCATGGAGCAGGACAAGATCAATGCGTATATGACACTGTATACAGCACTTGTTGAAATCTCCAAGACAGCAGCTCCGATGGTTCCGTTCATGACAGAAGAAATCTACCAGAACATGGTTAGAAGCATTGACGAAAATGCGATCGAGAGTATCCACCTCTGTGACTTCCCGGTTGTTCATGAAGACATGATTGACAAAGAACTTGAAGAGAAGATGTATGAGGTTCTCAAGATCGTTGTTATGGGCCGTGCAGCAAGAAACACAGCCAATATCAAGAACCGTCAGCCGATCGGCAAGATGTTCGTGAAGGCTCCGCAGGCGCTTCCGACATTCTACCAGGAGATTATTGAGGATGAGCTGAACGTGAAGACTGTAGAGTTTACAGATGATGTACGTGCATTCACATCCTATACATTCAAGCCGCAGCTTAAGACTGTTGGTCCGAAATACGGAAAACAGCTTGGCAACATCAGAAAAGCTCTCACAGAGCTGGATGGCAACGCAGCTATGGATACATTAAATGAGACAGGTGCTCTTACATTTGACTTTGGCGGTGTAGAGGTTGTTCTTACAAAAGAAGATCTCCTCATCGACATGGCTCAGACAGAGGGCTTTGTTTCCGAAGGTGACAACACCATCACAGTAGTTCTGGACACACAGATGACTCCGGAACTTCTGGAAGAAGGCTTCTACAGAGAGATCATTTCTAAAGTTCAGACAATGAGAAAAGAAGCTGACTTCGAGGTCATGGACCATATTTACGTATACGTAGACAAAAACGAAAAAATCGCAGAAATCATCAAAAAATACGCAGAAGAGCTGAAAGAAGAAGTTTTAGCAGATAGCATCACCCTCGGAGAAATGAAGGGTTATACAAAAGAATGGAATATCAATGGCGAAGATGTCATGCTCGGCGTAGCGAAAGTAACAAAATAAAAAAGAACCAAATGTAAGCAACAGAAGCGGTCCCGGAAGGGAAGCACCCACGGGACCGTGTAAACAAGAAACAGGAGGAATTTTGACGTGAACTACAGAATTGACAAGGAAGCGTTCAAAAAAGACGTCGTATATAACGTAAAGAGTTTATACCGTAAGACAATCGACGAGGCAACACCGCAGCAGGTTTACCAGGCAGTATCCCTGGCTGTAAAAGACATGATCATCGACAGATGGATCGCTACACACAAGGAATATGACAAACAGGATTCGAAAATCGTATACTACATGTCCATGGAATTCTTAACAGGCCGTTTCCTTGGTAACAACATCATCAACCTTTGCGAGAGCAAGGACGTTGCAGACGCATTAAAAGAACTCGGCTTTGATTTAAACGCGATCGAAGACCAGGAGAGAGACCCGGCACTTGGCAACGGTGGTCTTGGCCGTCTTGCAGCATGTTTCCTTGATTCCCTCGCAACACTTGGCTATCCGGCATACGGCTGCGGTATCCGTTACCGTTACGGTATGTTCAAACAGCAGATCAAAGACGGTTACCAGATCGAGGTACCGGATGAGTGGTTAAAGGATGGCTATCCGTTCGAGATCCGTCGCGCAGAGTATGCGACAGAAGTTAAATTCGGCGGTTATGTTGAGACTGTTTGGGATGGCAAGAAGAACAACTACGTTCAGAAGGGTTATCAGTCCGTAATGGCTATTCCGTACGATATTCCGATTGTTGGTTATGGTAACAATGTTGTTAACTCCTTACGTATCTGGGACGCTCAGCCGGTGAACACATTCAACCTTGCTGACTTCGATAAGGGTAACTACCAGAAGGCAGTTGAGCAGGAAAACCTTGCTAAGACAATCGTTGAGGTTCTGTATCCGAACGACAACCACTACGCAGGTAAAGAACTTCGCTTAAAACAGCAGTACTTCTTCATTTCTGCAAGCGTACAGCGTGCGGTTATGAAATACAAAGAGAATCACGACGACATCAAGAAACTTTACGAGAAAGTTACATTCCAGATGAATGATACACATCCGACAGTAGCAGTAGCTGAGTTAATGCGTATCCTCGTTGACGAAGAGGGCCTTTCCTGGGATGAGGCTTGGGATGTTACAACAAAGACATGTGCGTATACAAACCATACAATCATGGCTGAGGCACTTGAGAAATGGCCGATCGAACTGTTCTCCCGTCTCCTTCCGCGTATCTACCAGATCGTAGAAGA
>JAFSFU010000111.1 GCA_017435025.1 Lachnospiraceae bacterium
CTCTCATGTTGTTATATCGCTTTGCGTGCGGATTTTTGAAAGACATCGGCTGTCAAGCTCGCTTGAACAGACGGTGGATTTTAAAAATCCATAGGCAGGGCTAACTCAACGAAACAGACCGCAGGTCTGTGAGTTGCAGTTAGGACTGTCACGCAAACAGTCTCAACAATTCATTTGAATCGTCCCAGCCAGAAATACATCTGGCTTACTGTTTTTTGGATAGTTCTCAATTTTTGAATCTTCTTCAGATCCCAGCATTGATGCTGTTACTCTTCAAGAATTTTCAAGGTTGCATTGTTGTTTATTTGTCAAGGTTCAAAACCGGCACTTCGTGCCGCTCAGAAATATGCTCCGCATATTTCAAAACCGATGCTTTCGCATCGTCCGTGTTGCATCGGCAACTTTGATAGAATAACACAGTCAAATCACTTTGTCAACACTTTTTTTAAAATATTTTTTACCGTTTCACTCATACATATTTCTTAATGAGTTGCGGTGAAATATATTCTATCTTAGTTTATAAAATTTGTCAATCCCATTTTTCCATTTTTTACAATATTTCAAAGAATAAATTACAAAGATTCAGCCTGCAGCGTGAATCGGGCTCTGCAGGCTGAATTCTTACCTTATATTTTAATACCTCTATAATGTAATATTACTGATTGCTTTCTCCACAACACCGGCCAGCATATTATGCTCATATATCCAAGTCAGGATCTTGCTGTCTCTGGAATATTCAATCATCAGATTTCCGATCATTCCCATTTCAAAATGCATGATAAAAGTGTATAGTGTCCACAGGATTAGCACTACTTCAAGTGCTCCCACCAACATACCCAGTATTTTATCTGCACTATGGACAATGGGCAGTTTTGAAATCAATTTTGCGGAAAAGAATACTAATTTTAAAGCATGATGGGCAATTCCCAATATTACCAACAACAATACCGCAATCACCACTCCCAGTATTTCTTTTTCCATATAACTGTGAAGTCCGCTCCCCAAAAGCAATACTACCACACACATAACCACCAGAGAGACAAAGGATATGATTTCTTTGACCATACCTTTTTTATACCCATCCATTATTTTCAGTATTGTCACGGCAATAACTGCCAACAATAAAATATTCATCTGTTTCCTCCTTTATTTCATCTGCATTGTACTTAATGTATTGTCGGAAATCATCACAAATTTGTAACCATGCCCTTTACCTACCGGAAACATCAGATCCACTGACCGTTCAAATGTTCCCGTATACTTTTCAATATTGTCGTATGTCCGAATCGTACATTCTCGGTCACCATAAGCAACAAAATAATCTTTCGTGAACACAATATCTTGAAACTGTGTATTAAAATAATAACTTCCAACCTTTTCTGCGTCGGCATCATAAACATCCATTTTATTTCGCATTTCCAAAATATCCGATCTGAAAAGCACTCCTAAATGTTCGCCATCTTGATAAACACCCTGTACCTCATCCTCAAACATCTGAGATGTCTTTAATATCGGAACTTGATCTCCGGAATAAAACAATATCCGATCATCCCCTACTGCAACTGCCATGTCATCAGAGATAAATTTAATATAGGGTATGACTACTTCCGGATAAGTATATGCACCTACAATATAATTCACTTTATTTTCACCTACAGGACCATAATTATAAAATGCCACCTGAGATTTTACCTCGCCTGCATCCACAAATATACAAGACATTCCCAGAAGCTCCCCATTAGGAGAGAACCCGAAGGCTGCAGGATATCCACTCTGGCTCATTGTAGTCTTTGTGGTAAATGCTTGTGTACCATCTGCTTCATATATATATATCCATGTTACTTTCCCATCGATCACTTCCACAGCAGTTCTTCCGTTTGCAGCCACTGCAATATTCTTAATAGGCATAGTAGTGTTGATCTGGCAAATTTTCGCTTTTGAATTAAAAACGTATACTTCCCTGCCATTATAATCACCGATAGCTACTGTATCGCCGCATATTTCAATCATGGGATCCTGCATCTGGTAGGTTTGATTCCACACCTCTACACCGTCTGTATC
>JAFSFU010000112.1 GCA_017435025.1 Lachnospiraceae bacterium
CGAAACAACGGAACCGGTAACAATACCGGAAGCAACGGAAGCGGCGGTGCAACAACCGGTCAGTCTTCAACTGCCGCGGAGATTGCGACGACGATGGAAACGGAAGAAGGCATTGGTGAATCCAGCAAAGAATCGGAAGGCGATACAGGAAATTCCGGAGAATCTGATCATTCCGAAAACGGATCCGGAGAGAACGCAGGAGACAGTTCCATGGATAAAAATGAAGATGGCTCTAAGAACGAGGAGACCGGCGGTGTACTCCGGGATATGGTAGATGATGTAGAGCAGGGTGTAAATCGAATGACGGAGTAAAGTCTCCTGCAAACTGTGCAATCTGCCCATAGGAATCGGTCTCATGATCTGATACAATGGTCATGAGACTGTGTCCTCTGGCATGAAAGGAGAAACATGCGAGAGAAATATTTGTATAAGCCCTACCACCCCTGGCGACATCGGTTTCGCAGAGAGAGAATCCGAAAATGGTTCTTTCGATTGCTTTGGTTGGTGCTGCTCTGGGAGATGAGCGTTATCATTCCGCAATATGTACATATGGAAACGACGGAGAGGATCGTCAGCGAGGAAGAACGTGCGGATGATGTGTATGGAATCGGTGTGAGCCCTGAAAAGGGGGAGGTGTTTTGGTTCCGGAGGAAGACGGAGAGCAGGAATTAATTGGTTTGATGTAATTAAAATAGTACCAGAATGCGCTATTTCGAGTCGTTCTGGTACTTTTTCGTTGGTTTGTAGACTAGTTATCTGCTGAAGAATCTTCTTTCTTGGAAAATGCTTTCGCTGCCATAATGAAGCCATAGATGATGATCGGGACGAGGATCATCGCAACAATAATTGCTAAGATCACGTTTGCGGATGCACCGGTTGCAGTACAGTAAACAAGAGCCAGAAAAGCAGCTGCGATTGCAAGAATGCCAATCCAGGCGAGAATTCGTTTCATAGCATGTCCTCCATAAATAAATATCATTTATTATAGCTTATATCTACGCTTTTTAAAAGTAGTTTGTCTTCGAAGAATTAATGTCAATAAGTTTAAGAATCCTTACAATTCTTGTCTGATTATTGTTGGGGGATAGGAACACATGATATAATTTTTCATAAAGGAATCTATATCTGTGTGCGATTATAGTCGAGATTGTTGAAAGGAGGAGCGAAATATGAAAAGGAAGAGATGGATATGGTTTGGAATTGGAATAGGAATCCTGTCAGTATTGCTGGGTGGATGTGACTGTGAAGGCACAGAAAAGATGGCGGAACTGGCTGCAGCTTCCTATCCGGAAGAACCGGTTTTCAAAAATACAGATGAAGAATGGGAATACAGCAGAGCAAGACGAACGGCCCTTACAGATCCCTTTTGCAGAGCTTATGAGAACTTTGCAATTAATACAGCAGCAGAGTTATTCAAGGGTACTGATGAAAATCAAGTATATTGCCCTTTGAGTCTCTATTACGCCTTGGCTTTGGCGGCAGACGGAGCAGCGGGAGAAACGCAGGAAGAGATGCTGCAGATGCTGGGATTTTCAGACTGTGAATCGCTTGCTGAGGAATGTAAAAACTCATTTGAAGCGTTGTATCATGTGCCTAATGAGGAAAACATGAAGCCGAATGAATGGGGAGAGTATTCCCAGTCCAGCCTGTATCAGCTGCGGATTGCCAATTCTGTCTGGGCAGATGATTCCATTGCTGTTAAAACGTCGTTTGCAGACCGTGGAGCTGAATATTTCTATGCAGATATCTTTCAGACAGATTTGCAGGCAGAGGAAACAGGCGCGTTGAGAAGTCAGTGGGTGAAAGAACGAACCAATGGACTGATCACACCCGGCGAAGAACCGGCTGACGATCTGAGTCTGCTGGCAATTATGAATACGGTATATTTTTATGATGAATGGATTAACCGGTTTGACGTTGAAAAGACAAAACAGGATAGGTTTTTCTGTGCAGATGGTACCGAAGTAATCTGCGATTTCATGAATATGGAAATGGGGTCCCATGGATTCCGAAAAGGGGAGAATTACACGGAATCTTCGCTGTCGTTGAAAAATGGTACTATGACATTTTATCTGCCCGACGAAGGCGTGAGCGTTGGGGAAATGGTGAAAGATGCAGAGACATTGGAACATATTTTAAATTCTGAAATGGACTTTCAATCCGGTCAAGTTATTTGGAAAGTACCCAAGTTTACATACGGCAGCCATATGAATCTTTCAGACATGCTGAAAGCAGTCGGCATGGAACAGGCTTTTTCTGAGCAGGCAGATTTTTCCAATATGTCTGATGATTCAACGATGTTCATTTCCAGTGTGATTCAGGATGCAAATCTGGGCATTGATGAGAATGGTGTGGAAGGTGCCGCTTATACCGAAATTCTGTACGCTGGTGCTGCGATGCCAACGGGACGGGCTGAAATGATTCTGAACAGACCATTTCTGTTTACGGTAAAGAACAACGGGATTCTCTTATTTGTTGGAATTTGCCAGAATCCGGCAGAGTAGATCAGGCAGGCAAGACAAGGGAGCACTTGACGAAAGGTGTCATAGCTGTTACTATATAAATATAACAGATACTACAAATCAAACAAAAGAAAGACGGTGAAAGAATGATACTTAAAATTGATTTTGAGAGTGAGGAAGCTTTATATATTCAGCTTTGTAATCAGATCATCATGGGTATCGCGACAGAAGCGCTGCGGGAAGGTGACAGTCTGCCGTCCGTCAGACAACTGGCCGATGAAATTGGAATTAACATGCATACTGTAAATAAAGCATATGCTGTTTTAAAGCAGGAGGGATTTTTGCGTCTGGATAGGAGAAGAGGCGCAGTGATCGCCCTCGATATGGATAAACTGCGGGCACTCAATGAAATGAAGCAGGATCTGGCGTTGATCATTGCCAGAGGTGTTTGCAAAAATGTGAGCCGCGGAGAGGTCCACGCACTTGTGGATCAGATTTATGATCGATTCTGCGGCTGTGAGTAAGGAGGAGCAGTATGCTTTGTGAACAGTGTAAAGCAAGAGAAGCGACCGTAAAATATGTGGAGGTCGTGAATGGAATAAAAACGGAGCACAATCTTTGTGGTCAGTGTGCTGCAAAACTGGATATTGGACAATACACCGCATTGTTCGAGGGTGAATTTTCTCTGGCTCAATTGCTATCCGGCTTGTTGGGAATTCAAAATACAGAAAAACAGGATGGCCGATTGGCGGAGGTAGTATGTCCAACCTGTGGAACTACTTATGAGGGGTTTGTAAAGGACAGCCGTTTCGGATGTGCCGATTGTTACGGTGTATTTGGACCGCTGCTGGGAGAAAATATCCGTCATCTGCAGGGCAGCGAGAGACATGTGGGCAAACGGCCGGAAAGCCGTATGAATCATACAGAGAGTCGGAAGGATTCTGCGCAGGATATGGCAAGTGGTCTTTCTAATCCGGTGGAAAATGAGGAGACGATCGTGGAGAAATCTCTGTCTATGGAAAAGCGGCTGCGTCTTTATCAGGCAAGATTAAAGGATGCCCTGCGCCGTGAGGATTACGAAGAAGCCGCTGCTTTGCGTGATGAAATGAAGAAACTGAAGGTGGAGGCGGAGTAAGATGAATAAATGGTATGAAATGCCGGAAAAACCGGACTCCAATGTTGTTTACAGCCGTATTCGCCTGGTGCGTAACTGGGAAGAGTATCCGTTTCCTGGAAAACTGACGAAGGATCAGAGTTTGGAGCTGACTGCACGAATCTGTGAATTCTTAACAGATCTGGAAACACCGGAAGAAGCAAATTATCGTTTCTCTTATCTCCACCAGATGACAGATCTTCAAAAGACTGCTTTGATGGAAAGGCGTGCCATCAACCGAAGTGCTGCGAAAAAAGCAGATCCGGCTGCTCTGATATTATCCGGAGATGAGCGTGTGAGTGTTGCAGTCAACGTTGATGATCATATACGGATTCAGGTGCTGGAAAAGGGATTGAATCTGATGAAGTGTTATGAGGAGGCAAACCGGATCGATGATCATATTGGCGGACAGATGGAGTACTCTTTTGATGAGAAATATGGTTATCTGACTGCGTTTCCGACCAATGTGGGAACCGGTCTTCGCGCATCGGCAGTCGTGCACCTTCCGATGCTGTCCAGAAGAAAAGAATTTAACAGTTTAGTGGCTGATATGGGAAGATTTGGAACCGGTATCCGTGGTGTTTACGGAGAGGGAAGTGAAAATTATGGCTCCCTGTATCGTGTGTATAATCAGAAGACTTTAGGACAGACGGAGAAGGATATCGTGGATCTGGTGAGCAAGGCAGCGGCGGAGCTGGATTCACAGGAGAGAAGACTGAGAAAAGAAGTGATGAAACAGCGACCGGTAATCTGTGCGGATGAGTCCTATAAATCGTATGGAGTTTTGAAATATGCGAGACGTCTGACGAAGAAGGATTCGATGGAATTCTTATCCCAGATTATGTCAGGCGTGGCAGATGGTATCCTTCAGATGAAGGAGCCGTGCTCGATTTATGCACTGATGCTGGGAGTGCAGACGGCGAACCTGATCAGTCAGGCTGATAGACCGTTAAATAAAGAGGAAGTGGAAGTGGCAAGGGCAGATTTCCTTCGCAGTAGGCTTCCGGAAATCCGTTGACAGGAGGAATAGACTGAAATTATGGAGCGATATACAGAAAAAGCAAAGGAAGCCCTTGTTCTGGCCGCGGAGGCGGCTCAGGATCTGGGATCCAGAACGATTGGCACGGAGCATATCCTTGTAGGACTGATCGAGGAAGGAAGCGGTACTGCAGCAAAGGTGCTGGAGGCCAATGATGTAAAGCTGGATAAGGTCTTGGAACTGGAACAAAAGCTGGTATCTTCCAACCAGAGTACGACTTTAAGGGAAAAAGAGGGATATACTCCAAGTGCAAGACATGTATTGGAGAACAGTTACCGGGAGGCAGTACGGTTTCGTGCACCGCTTATCGGTACGGAGCATATCCTGATGGCACTACTAAAAGAGACGGATTGCATTGCAGTGCGCTTGCTGAATACTCTGAAAGTGAATATCCAGAAAGTATATATTGATCTTCTGTCTGCAATGGGGGAAGACGGTGCTGCTGGTAAAGAGGAAATGATGCAGGGACGACAGTCGAAAGGTGCGAAAGTGCCAACACCGACTCTTGACGAATACAGCCGCGACCTTACGAAACTTGCGGCGGAAGGCAAACTGGATCCGGTTATCGGACGCGAGAAGGAGATTCAGCGCATCATCCAGATTCTCAGCAGAAGAACCAAGAACAATCCATGTCTGATCGGTGAGCCGGGTGTCGGTAAAACGGCTGTGACTGAAGGTTTGGCTCAGATGATCGTGTCGGGCATTGTACCTGAAACCATCAAAGATAAGCGTGTTGTGATCATGGATCTTTCAGGCATGGTAGCAGGTTCCAAGTATCGCGGTGAGTTTGAGGAGAGAATCAAAAATGTCTTAAAAGAAGTCAGTGAGGCGGGAAATGTGCTGCTGTTCATTGATGAAATTCATACGATCATTGGTGCCGGCGGTGCAG
>JAFSFU010000113.1 GCA_017435025.1 Lachnospiraceae bacterium
AATGGATCCGGAAGCAAGATTCCGGGCATTGCGGTAAGGCTTACCATCACTCCCGATCAGCGTATTCTTCAGGTGCTCAAAGTCCTTTTTGTGTATGAAGCCTTCTCCGGAAACAACAAGACGTTGTTTGTAGGGGATGCTCATTGGAACATTTAAAAAGGATGGAACATTATGTGTGATGTCTTCACCTTCCACACCATCACCTCTGGTGGACCCTTCTACCAATATGCCGTTTTCATAGACCAGCTTGACTGTAAGGCCGTCCAGCTTCAGCATAAGTAATGCCGGATTTCCTTTTAAGAAGTTACAGAGTTCTCTTACTGATTTCGTTTTATCCAGTGAAAGCAGCGGTATAGGATGATTTACTTTTTTCAAACTGCTCACAACCTTGTAACCAACAGTCTGAGTGGGAGAGTTGCTCAAAATAATTCCGGTTGCATCTTCCAAGCGTTTCAGTTCGTCAAAAAGGTGATCGTACACCGCGTCAGATACGCTGGGAGCATTTTCGTTGTAATATTCGTGACGGTAACGATTTAATTTATCTACCAGTTCACGAATACGTTCTGCGTCTTGATTCATTGTTTTCCTCCTTACAATTTGTACAAATAATTTTGTGTCTTAGATGCATTGCGATTCTCCAGTGATTACTTGGTCAACTGTTTATTGATATCCAATAACCAAAGAGTATTCGTATCAGGTAAATCCGCTGTCCATGTGCATTGCATAGCTCTGCATAATAGTGCTCTGGACATAAGCATTCCCATAGATTTAACTTCTGTTTCATTGTCTTCCGGATATGGGATTGTATCATCCCGCATGTCTTCATCTGCATTCAGAATATCCAGTAACAATTCAAGTTCTTCAATCGGCATTTCATAGTCGGAGAAACGGATAGCCCAGTAGTCATAATCTCCTTTTTGAGCTAAGCATTCAATGTCTTTTCCCAAAAGCTTTTTCAATTCGCCTTTTATAGTGGAACCAACTTCTGACCATGTGATTTTTCTTGCTGATATTTCTTGTCCTATCATGATTTGTTTTTTCTCCTTCATTGTAGTTATTAATGTGTGTGGAAAGTTATACACTTAAATTATCCACCGATCACACATCCTTCTTGAATGAAACTTGGTGGATCGAATTCCAAAGACTCGTATTCGTCTACAAACTCCATACTCGTGATTTTGATATCTTGAGCATGCTCTGATTCGTAATACACTGTAATGTCCGTAATCATCATATCTTCAAGATCCTTGATACGACCATTGGCATATTCTTCATCAAAGTACACGCCTTTGTATCTGGCGGAAAATCCGTTGGCGTTGCGTCCGATATCACTTTCATCCCAGGTTAGAAGAACTTCCTCTCCGGATTTCAAGCGTACTTCGATAGAATCGATATACAAGTCTGGAATGCTTGTTTCTGCTGTAAGATAAAGTCTAATGATAACCACCTCTATGCTCAGTCTGTGCAGGTGTTCTCTCCATTGTGCCCTTTATCATGCTTGTTTTCACTCCTTTACTTTAGATTGTTATTGATGTGTGCAGAATTCTGTTTCCCCTCCTTTCCCATTGCATAAAAAAAGCAGGAGTTATGAAGGATAGTAATATCCCTGATAATTCCTGCTTGCGTACAGCATTTGCTGCAAATAAAAAAGCCAGAGGGCATAGAGACATAAAGACTCTATGCATTCTGACTTCGTACAAACTTAAACAACGTGTGATTTCCTTTCGGAATGTAGCACAAATCTAATAACATAATTATTATAACACAATATATGGTGTATAGTCAATGGAAAAGACACAATATGTTGTGTGTATAATATATGTTCACAATTCTAATCCGAATCAATTAAGTCATGTTCCTTTAATATGCTTTTTCCGGAGCGAATATCAGATATGCGTCGCTCCAGCTCATCCAGGTTTGACTTGTTTTGAAAGGGATCTGCAGAAAAACTTTCAAGTTGAGTCATTTGAAGATTGGAGTTAGAAACATTACTTATCGGTAAATTTTGTTGTATCATAATGTAATACCTTTCTGTGTTGATTATTCAATTAATGAATAAAGGTCCGTAGCAAATTACGGACCTTAAAAAATGAGCAACGAGTTATTACACTAACTGGAAGAGTTCAGCTTCAGCTTCGGTGTATACATCTTCCGAATAGTCCAGATCAAGTATGAATTCTTTTGTGCAACCTTTTTGAATCATCTTCTTAATTTTTTCGATTTCTGCTTTTCTTACTGCGAGATCTTCATATTTTTTCATAATTTCACACACGGCAAATACTCCTCCTTCCGTTTCTTTCAGACGTTTCACTTCCGACGACAGTGCCGGAAACTTTGAATTTTTCACTTCTTTTTTAGTTAAACAAGACATCAAATCTGCGATATCTGTACCATCATCAATCGCCGTATTAACAAAAATCTCATGTAGACCATCATCTACAAGGGTACCAGTTTCT
>JAFSFU010000114.1 GCA_017435025.1 Lachnospiraceae bacterium
GATCATTCGGAAGTGCATTGTGCGCTGGTGGCGGACAGAGCCGGCATGATCTTAAAGAAACTGGGATACTCGGAACATGATGTTGAAGTGGCAAAAATCGCCGGATTCATGCACGACATGGGCAATGCGGTGAACAGACAGCGCCATGCGGAATATGGTGCATTGCTGGCAGACCGGATCCTTGCAGAGACGGATCTTCCGTTGGAGGACCGTGTGACAGTGGTATCGGCTATCGGAAGCCATGACGAATCGACCGGAGGAGCGAAGGACGCGATTTCCGCAGCGCTGATCATTGCAGATAAGACTGATGTGCGGAGAAACCGTGTAAGAGCAAAGGAAATGCCGAACTTTGATATCCACGATAGGGTAAATTATGCAGTTACCGAGGCAAAATTGAAAGTGAATGCAGAGAAGAAGATTATTACACTGAATCTGCAGATCGATGAGAGCATCTGTTCCATGCTGGAATATTTTGAAATTTTCCTGCAGAGAATGCTCATGTGTCGCCGCGCAGCGGAACTTTTGGGTGTAAAATTTAAACTGACTGCCAATGGAAGCAAAATTGTGTAACGATTGAGATTAGAAGAGAGAAACTTAAGGAAAACGGGCGAAAGGGCTCGTTCTTTTTTTGCGTTCATTATTGTCAAAAAGGGAAAAATGTGATACAATGTCTGTATCACACAAACAAACTAAAAGAAAGTGTATTTCGTGGAGGGACATTGTATGCGAATGATGGACGCTATTGTTAAACCGTCTGCAGCTCCGGGCTTAGAGCTGCGTCAGGTTCCGGTTCCGACTCCGGGTCCGGGCGAGGTATTAATCAAAATTCACAAAACAGCTATTTGTGGAACAGACGTACATATTTATGACTGGAACGACTGGTCCAAGCAGCACATCAAACCGCCGATGACAATCGGTCACGAGTATGTTGGTGAGATCGCTGAGCTTGGTGCTGGTGTTACAGGTTTCGAGATCGGCCAGAGAGTATCCGGTGAAGGTCACATCACATGTGGTCACTGCCGTAACTGCCACAATGGTAACATCCAGTGGTGTAAAGATACAAACAGCGTTGGCGTAGACCGTGACGGTGCATTCGCTGAGTATGTATGTATCCCGGCAACAAACGTTATCAGAATTGCTCCGGATCTGGACGAGGATGTTGTTGCTATGTTTGATGCTGTAGGTAACGCGACACATACAGCTCTTATGTTCAACCTTGTTGGTGAGGACGTTCTCATCACAGGTGCAGGCCCGATCGGTGTTATCGCTGTAGCTATCTGTAAGTATGCAGGTGCTCGCCGCGTTATCATCACTGATATCCAGGATGCTCGTCTTGAGCTTGCTATGAAGATGGGTGCTGATGCTGCAGTTAACACAGCAAAAGAAGATCTTATGACAGTAATGCGTGAGCAGGGTCTCGTAGAAGGCTTCGACGTAGGTCTTGAGATGTCCGGTTCCGGTATCGCATTAAATCAGATGCTTTCCGTTATGAGAAACGGCGGTAAGATCAGCCTTCTTGGTCTTGGCAACGCTCCGATCAATATGGATATGAACCTTGTAATCGGTAAGGGTCTTACACTTCAGGGTATCTATGGACGTAAGTTTGATAACTGGCACCAGATGGCTTACATGGTACAGGGTGGTCTGAATCTTAAGCCGGCTATCACACATCGTTTCCACTACACAGAGTTCGAAAAAGGATTTGAAGCTATGCACAGCGGTAAATCCGGTAAAGTTATCTTAGACTGGACAACTAAGAAATAATAACTGAACAACAATAACTAAGAAATTAGGAGGAAGCAAATACAATGAAAACAGCATTTGAATCCTACCGCGTAGAGCTTGATGCTATCCGCGAGGCAGGTACATATAAAGCAGAGCGTATCATTACAACTCCGCAGCGTTCCCGTATCAACACAACTGCAGCTGATGGTGTAGTTAACATGTGTGCTAACAACTACCTTGGCCTTTCTTCTCATCCGCGTCTGGTTGAAGCTGCTAAGGCAAGCTATGACAACTGGGGCTTTGGTCTTTCTTCCGTACGTTTCATCTGCGGTACACAGCAGATCCACAAAGACCTTGAGCAGAGAATCGCTAAATTCGTAGGCATGGAAGACGCTATCCTTTACTCCTCCTGCTTCGATGCAAACGGTGGTTTATTCGAAGTTCTGTTAAACGCAGAAGACGCTATCATCTCCGATGAACTGAACCATGCTTCTATCATCGACGGTGTTAGATTATGTAAAGCAAAAAGATATCGTTACAAAAACAACAACATGGAAGATCTCCGCAAGCAGTTAGAGGATGCTCGTGCAACAGGCTGCAAGAGAATCATGATCGCTACTGACGGTGTATTCTCCATGGACGGTTACATCGCAAACCTTAAAGGTATCTGTGATCTTGCTGATGAATTCGACGCTATGGTTATGGTTGACGATAGCCACGCTGTTGGTTTCATGGGCGCTCATGGTCGCGGAACAGCTGAGTACTGCGGCGTTATGGATCGTGTAGATATCATCACAGGTACATTTGGTAAAGCTATGGGCGGAGCTTCCGGCGGTTACACAGCTTCCAAGAAGGAAGTAGTAGACCTCCTTCGTCAGCGCAGCCGTCCGTACCTCTTCTCCAACACACTTGCTCCGGCAATCTGTGCAGCTACAATCGAGACAATCAACATCCTCGAAGAGTCCACAGCACTTCGTGACAAAGTTCATGAGAACGCTGCTTACTTCCGTGCAGAGATGGAGAAACATGGTTTCGATATGCTTCCGGGTGAGCATCCGATCGTTCCGGTTATGCTCTATGATCCGAAGGTTGCTAACGAGTTCGCACGTCGTATGCTTGATAAGGGCGTATACGTAGTTGGATTCTGTTATCCGGTAGTTCCGAAGGGACGCGACCGTGTACGTACACAGATCTCCGCTGGTCATACAAAAGAGGATCTGGATTTCGCAGTTAAGTGCTTCGCAGAAGTAAAGGCTGAGATGGGTCTCTAATCCTTTCTGAATAACGAAATTAAATAAAATTGCCGTGGTTTCAAGGTGACTTGGGGCCACGGCTTTTTTGATTTCTAGGAAGATTTCCTTTTCAAATTTCCTACAGACATTGATTTTTCCTGGGCAATTCTGTAAAATTATA
The DNA here is from genome assembly GCA_017435025.1 of Lachnospiraceae bacterium. The sequence goes on from JAFSFU010000114.1 coordinate 3,139, forward strand.
TATTGCAACGCAGAAAGGAAAAAGAAGATGAAATTATACTTTGCGCCTATGGAGGGCATCACTACATATTTATATCGAAATCTGCATTACAAGCATTATAAGGGAATTGACAAGTATTATTCGCCCTTCGTATCGCCGGGACCCAATCAGGGGCTGAGTGTGAAGGAGATTCGGGATGTACTGCCGGAGAACAATCCGGACATCCCTATGATTCCGCAGCTGATGACCAATCGGTCGGTGGACTTTATTATGGCTGCAAAAGTGATGAGGGATCGCGGATACACCGAGTTGAATTTCAATCTGGGATGTCCATCCGGAACCGTGGTCTCTAAGAAAAAAGGATCCGGTTTCCTTGCATACCCGGATGATCTGAATCGTTTTCTGGAGGAAGTGTTTTCAGATCCGTTTTTGGTGAATAAAGAAGTTGAAGTATCGATCAAGACTAGGGCCGGAAAGGTGAGCCATGAGGAGTGGCCGCGTCTGATGGAAATCTACAATCAGTACCCGATCAAGGAACTGATCATTCATCCGCGCGTGCAGCAGGATATGTACAAGAATACGCCAAGTTGGGATGTGTTTGCGCAGGCAGTGGAGGAGAGTAAGATTCCGTTGGTATTCAATGGTGATATCTTCCGCGTACCTGAGTTTCTCGCATTTGCCGAGCGTTTCCCGCAAATTGACCGGATCATGCTGGGAAGAGGAATTATCCGAAATCCGGAGCTGGCTGAGCGGATTTTAGCGTTATATGGAGATGATGGCAGCGACGGACAGAAGGGGGGAGCGTTCCGAGAAGAGAGCGGAATTCCGGGAATTTCCAGGAATGCAGTGAACAATGCCGGAGTGGATCAGTTTGATAAAAAGACATTCCGCCGGTTCCATGAAGACCTGATCGAAGCATATAGTGATTACATGTACGGCGAACGGCCGGTACTCTATAAAATGAAAGAACTGTGGTTCTATATGATCTCCATGTTCCCGGACAGTCAGAAGATTGGAAAGAAGATTATGAAATCCAATCATCTGGCAGAATATCAGGCAATTGTGCAGGAATTATTTTAGTAAAAGGAGGATACAGCGAACGTGCTGTATCCTTCTTTGGCTTATACATATAAAGAAAAAGTTTGTTCTGCGTTTCGAACATAAGAAAAAACAATAGTTATTCCGAAAAAAATATAGTATAATCTTAGGATAGTCTAAAGAAAGCGAAGAAACGGAAATGAATTTTGTAGAGAGAATCGACTCCCTCAACACTGCTATGACAAAAAAGCAGAGACAGATTACGGAGTATATGAAAAACAATATCGAAACGATGTGCTTCATTACTCTAAAAGAAATGAGTGCAGAATTGGGAGTTACGGAAAGTACAATTGTAAATACCTGTAAAGTGTTGGGATATCCGAGTTTTAATGAAATGAAATACGAAGCTCGAAAATATAACAACTTAAATATGAGGAAAAGTATTTATCAGGGGAACGGATATTACCACACAGATATTTCAAAGGAAGATATATCCGATAAAGAAAAACTGCTTACGGAAATTTGTATGGAAGAAAAGCAGCAGATGGATAGTTATTTTCAGTATTTTGACGCGAAACGGTATTTGGAAGTGGCAAAAATCTTTTACCAGTACTCTAATATTATCATATGCGGCAGGGGCGCCTCTTATATTTTGGCGCAGCGATTGTCTTCCGGCCTTTCTTTATCCCAGCGTTCATCCAGAGTCGTGAATACAGAATTAAATGAAGAGGTCTATGCGATGCTGCCTGCCATCGATAAAGAAACACTTCTTGTTTCAATCGCTTTTCCGGATTATTATTTTGTAACAGAGAGAGTTGCGGAATACGGTAAAAAAGTAGGGGCAAAAGTGATTGTTATTACGGACAATGCCAATATCCGATTGGCGAAGATGGCGGATGAGGCTTTGTTTGC
>JAFSFU010000115.1 GCA_017435025.1 Lachnospiraceae bacterium
CCTTCATGAACCGTGACACCAGTTCGTGAGCGATGGAATCCTGTTTGATATGTACCGGAGCAACGGTGTTTACCAGCGATCCGAACACTTTGATATTGTGCTTTTCCTGGATATTTGTGAAGTGGTATTTGCGCACCGGATCGAGACCCTTCGGCAGATAGTACTGCTCCGGGAGATTCGGAAGGGATAGCTTTTGCATCATCAGACCAACGGCACGCTTCTGATCACGGGAGACCACGGTCCATTCCATCGTATCGCCGGGTGTATCTTCTGCGCCGACAGCGCCGCATGCAAAAGCACCTCCGCTGCCGCGGCCGCCTAATGTTCCCGTGAACCTGCGGCCACGGTAAAAACGCCCGAAGAAAAATACGTCTCGCCACTGTTTGTAGAACAGTACCTGCTTCGCGATGGCTTCGCGATCTTCCGATGACAACTCCGTAAGATTGAGTTCATAACCAAGCACACCGAAAGCCGCCACTGCATATCTGGAAGAAAGCGGCGTTTCACGCAGGGTCTGATGGTTCGGTACGATGGAAACGTGGGCTCCAATCACAGACAGCGGATATCCATAACTGTATCCCGTCTGAATCTCCGCACGGCAAAGGGCATCCGTATTATCACTGCCCCAGATCTGCTGGAAATAACAAAGGATTCCCAGGTCCGTGCGGTTGCCGCCGGACGCACAGCCCTCAAACAAAATCTGCGGGAACTGTTCTGTGAGCGTCCGCATCAGGCGGTATAAGCCAAGCATGTAGCGGTGGGCCACTTCTCCCTGGTGCTGCGCCGGCAGCGCCGACGAATACACATCCGTGAAATTCCGGTTCATATCCCATTTTACATATTTGATATCGGCACTCCCGAAGAGATCCGACATAGCTCCAATCAAATGATCTACGACCTCATCGCGGCTCAGATCCAAAAACCGCTGCGTCCGCCCCTCCGAGTGAGCATGCCCCGGAATCTCAAGAGTCCAGTCCGGATGGGCGCGGTACAGATCGCTGTCTACGTTAACCATCTCCGGTTCTACCCAGATACCGAAGTCCAGGCCCAACGCCTTTACCTTCTCGCAAAGGCTTCTGACCCCGCCCGGCAGTTTGCCTTTGTCCGGAGTCCAATCTCCCAGCGATGTGGTGTCATCATTCCGTTTGCCGAACCATCCGTCGTCCATGACCATCAATTCGATGCCGGCTTCCTTCGCAGCGCGTGCAAGTTTCAGGATCTTCCGCTCGCTGATGTCCATGTAACACGCTTCCCAACTATTAAGCAGCACTGGACGCGGCTTGTGCTGCCATGGTCCGCGTACGACGTGCTCCCGCACGAAATCATGCATATTCTGACTCAATCCGTTCATGCCCTGTTCTGAAAAGCTGAGTACTGCTTCCGGTGCACAGAATGCATCGCCTGGCTGCAGCAGCCATTCGAATCCCTGCGGATGAATGCTAGTCATAAACCGGATCCGCTCGCCTGCGACCTCCACTGTCTCTCTATGGTTGCCGCTGTAGATCAGATTGAATCCGTAAACGCGTCCATGGTCCTCTGAGGAATCTGCCGCGCGGAGCATGCAGAATGGATTTGCTCTGCTGGATGATGCTCCGAAGAGACTTTCGCTGACGTACCGTCCGCTGATGACAGACTGATCGTTGCGTTGCATCTCTCTGCCCCAGCCTCCAGTGAAGGTGGTGAAGATCATGCCGCGGTCTGCTGTCCCGCGCACCGGGAAATCCAGCTGACACGATGCAAGGGTCTCCAGCCGCACAGCATCCGGTGAATCATTGAAGATCTTCGCCGTACGCGTGATCACATCGCACTCTGCATATACAAACCAGCAGATTTCCAGACGCATCTGCTGTGCTTCATCCACCAGCGTTACAGTCAGGCAGCCCGGCACTTCACTGCCCGGGCCTTCCCAGGAATGCGGAAGTCCGTCGTCCTCGCACGGCGCACCTGTCTCGCACGGCGCTCCTGTCCCGATGTTCGCACCTGCAAACAGAAAGTCGCTGGTTCTGCTGCCGTCTCCGTGAATCACATCCACGAACGGCATGCTGTAGTCCCCTTTACCCAGACTCGAAACTTCCTGGCAC
>JAFSFU010000116.1 GCA_017435025.1 Lachnospiraceae bacterium
CGCATGTTTCTTATAATCATATTCTAATATCTATAGAAATACTTGGCAATCATTTTCTGTGACATGGAGATTGGAATTTTAATTCTTGTGACGATTTCGTATTGGTAATTTATATCGATATTTCTTTCACACAACATTTGCAAATATGAACATGATATAGTAAAATGACGAAAGAGCATAGAAAAGGCAGTGAAAGGAGACTCGTATGAAAAACATTTTGATTGTAGTGGATATGCAGAAAGATTTTGTAGATGGAAGTCTCAGTACCAAGGAAGCTGTGACGATTGTAGATACAGTCGTGAAAAAGGTAAAGGAATTTGACGGGGAAGTGATTTTTACCCGTGATACGCATTATGAAAATTATATGGATACGCAGGAAGGTAAGAATCTTCCGGTGGTTCATTGTGTGAAGGATACAGACGGCTGGCAGATCATTCCGGAACTCAGAGAATTATGTGGTGAGAGAAATGCAAAGTGCTACGACAAACCGACATTCGGATGTAAGGTTTTAGCTGAGGATTTAAAACAGCGATATGATAATGGAGAGATCGCATCGGTAGAGCTGGTGGGACTTTGCACGGATATCTGTGTGGTGTCCAACGCTCTTTTGATCAAAGCATTTATGCCGGAACTTCCGGTTTCTGTTGATTCTGCATGCTGTGCGGGCGTAACTCCTGAAAAACATAATGCTGCGCTTGAGACGATGAGAAGCTGCCAGATCATGGTGAAGTAGTTGGTTTTGTGAGATAGAGTATTTTTACAAAATAAATATTTTGTAAAGTAGATGGGAGAAGTTATCTAGAATGATTTTTGTTTGTACAGATGAAACTTGTGAGAATGCGGTAGAAGGGGATGAAATCGTAGAATTTTGTCCTCACTGCGGCAGTGATATGAAAGAGGCAAATGAAGAGGATCTGTCCGGCGCATCCTGGAGCGATCTTGGTGTATTCTGGCGCTGTAAACAGTCGGAGGAGGCTGATCGCAGAGCGGTGGAGTGTTTTCGCAATGCAACAAAGAAAGGTGACTCCTGCGGAATCAGCAACCTGGGACTTTGCTTTCTGCACGGGTTTGGTGTAGAAAAGGATGAGAAACGTGCATTTTGGCTGTTCCGTCAGGCGGCAGCCAATGATTATGTTCCCGCGTACAACCATCTGGGAGACTGCTACTCCAATAGTACCGGTACACCGAAAGACTATGAGCAGGCGTTTGAATGGCATATGAAAGCGGCAGATTGCGGATATGCAAAGGCTCAGCTTCGTGTCGGCCGTGCCTATGAGCTGGGACAAGGCGTTGAGCGTGATCTGAAGCAGGCGTTTCGCTGGTATCGATTTGCAGCCCTCACGGGAGAGGGATTCGGTTTCCTGGAGATGGGCATGTGTTACCGATTTGGAAAAGGTGTAAGTGAAGATCCGGAGCTTGCTGCAAAATGGTTTAAAAAGGCAGCAGATGCCGGAGTGCCGGAGGGCATGCTGCGCTATGGTGTATGCCTTGCAATCGGATATGGAGTGGAAACAGACCTGGAAGAAGCTGCCAAGATGTACCAGATGGCCGGTGACAATGGTGACCCACTGGGCTATGTAAATCTCGGTAGCTATTACCTGATCGGCAATGGTGTCGCAAAGAATGAGGCGAAAGCTGTGGAACTGGCTCATAAAGCGGCAGATATGGGAAGTGCCGACGGTTACAGACTTCTTGGCGTCTGCTATTGGAATGGTCAGGGTGTGGAGCAGGACTATTCTATGTCTGCTAGAATGTTCATAAAAGCAGCAAATTTGGGACATGTGGGATGCATGGATCATATTGGATGGCTTTATATGAAGGGAAAAGGTGTGAAGCGCGACTATAAGAAAGCGTTTGAATGGTATACAAAGTCTGCAGAGGCCGGAAGCGACTATGCGAAGATTCAGCTTGGTGAATGCTATCTGAAAGGATTCGGAACGGATCAGGATATTGAAAAAGGATTGAACCTGGTTCGTGACGGCGCTGAGGATGAGAATGATTTTGCCATGTTCCTGTACGGTGAATGTCTGGAGCGTGGTATCGGTGTGGAGCAGGATTTTACGCAGGCTCTTGAGCTTTATAAGAAGGCAGCGGAAAAAGGCGGAGAAGAAGGCCTCTATCGTATGGCTCTTTTATACAGTGAAGGACGTGGTGTAGAGAAAGATTTGGATAAGGCAAAGGAGTATTGTCTGAAGGTTCGAAAAGATCTTTCTTACAGTGAAACATGTGTGTTTGAAAATGACTGGAAGGAAGAAGTCGAAAAGTTATTGAGCGAGTTTAAGGCAGAATAAAGAAGGCAAGGTCCGCGTGACCTTGCCTTCTTACATGGTTGGAAATACCACCATTTGTTCCGGTATGGCTCGTGCGGGAATGCTGCGGGTGGTATTGGTGTAGGTTGCAAGAATCAGATTACCGCTTGTGTCTCCAGTGAAAGATTGACCGTTTGGAAGTGTAACAGGTGTTGTCATGGATGGTGTCAAAATTAACGTATGATCATTATTGATAAAATTGTTATCGAAAACATCCAGTGTTGCAGTGACGCCGTGGGGTGTATATGCTGCGACTGCAGTCGTGTATTGCGGTGGATAGATTAAGGGTGCCGGTGCACCGTTGGGGTAAAAGAAGGTAGCTCGATCGCCGACCTGAAACGGATGGAGGTTTAGGACATAAGCATTGGCGGGGAGAAGGATGCGGACAGGTCCCTGGTCTTCACTCTGCAGATCGAAAAAAATGGAATAATTCCGCTGTGCAGCATCTATATTTGTGATAATTCCTACGGTGGGAGTATAAATGGCCATGAAATGCCTCCGGAATACTGATTACTGTATCATATGAGTGGAATTTGAATCGGTAACATGTTCATCAGGGATACTTTATCTTTTATTTTTCTCGGAATAATGCTATACTATAATGAATAGTTGACATGCTGAAGGGAGAGACGTCATGAACTTTTTTGTGCCGGAAGGCTACAAACCGCAGATTAGCCTGAGAGAAACTCAGGTTGCTATAAAAACAGTAAAAGATTTTTTTCAGAAAGAACTTACAAAACAGTTAAATCTGACCCGTGTGTCAGCTCCGTTGTTTGTTACACCGGAATCCGGTCTCAATGATAATCTGAATGGTGTGGAACGTCCGGTTGGATTTGATCTAAAAGAAGGAAACAGACAGGCAGAAATCGTACACTCACTTGCAAAGTGGAAACGATTTGCGTTGAAGCAGTATGGTTTCGGACCGGGAGAAGGTCTGTATACAGATATGAATGCGATCCGCCGCGACGAAGATACGGATAATATTCATTCGATTTATGTGGATCAGTGGGACTGGGAGAAGGTCATTACAAAGGAAGAGAGAAACCGTGATACGCTGGAAACTGTAGTGCGCGCAGTTTATAAGGCATTAAAGATCACGGAAGAATATATGGCATACGAATATGATTATGTGGGGCATGTGCTTCCGGATCATATTGAATTTGTCACGGCACAGGAGCTGGAGGATCAGTATCCGGATCTGGAGCCAAAGGACCGTGAATATGCGGCTGCAAAAATGCACGGTGCGGTGTTTATTGAGCAGATTGGAAAAACCTTACGATCCGGTGAAAAACATGATGGTCGTGCACCGGATTACGACGACTGGGAGCTGAACGGTGATATTATCGTCTATTATCCGGTACTTGATATTGCTCTGGAACTGAGTTCCATGGGTATCCGTGTAGATGAAGACGCGTTAAAAAGACAGTTAAGATTAGCAGGATGTGAGGAAAGGGAAAAGCTTGCATTCCAGAAAGCCCTGCTCAACGGAGAACTTCCATACACGATCGGAGGCGGCATCGGTCAGTCACGAATTTGTATGTTTTTCCTGAGAAAGGCGCATATCGGCGAGATCCAGGCATCGATTTGGCCGAATGAGGTACGTGAAGCAGCAGAGAACGCGGGAATCCCGTTATTATAAGCAGTAAGAAAGAACGGAGGAAGCAGCAATGGCAAATGAACGTTTAGCGAAACTCAGAGAATTGATGGAACGGGAGCATATAGATGCATACTATATTCCGTCCTCTGATTTTCATGATTCCGAGTATGTGGAAGATTATTTCCGCTGTCGCGAATTTATATCCGGATTTACCGGTTCCGCGGGAACCTTGGTTGTAACAAAAGATTTTGCCGGTCTTTGGACGGATGGCCGCTATTTCGTACAGGCAAAAAAGCAGCTGGCGGGACAGGATGTGGAACTGATGAAAATGGGTGAGGAAGGTGTTCCCACCATTTCAGAATTTCTGAAAGCAAATCTGCCAGACAGTTGTGTTTTGGGTATGGACGGTCGTGTGGTCAATACCGGTATTGGTCGTGCTTTTGAAAAGATCGTAAAAGCAAAAGATGGGGCTCTGTCGCTTGACAAAGATCTGGTAGATGAGATTTGGACGAAACGACCGCTGCTCGCGGCACCGAAGGTATGGATTTTAGGTGATGAGTTTGCCGGTGAATCCGTTGCCTCTAAGGTGCAGAGACTGCGTGATGAGATGAAAAAACACGAAGCAAGTCTTCATGTAATGTCTACATTGGACGATATCGCATGGCTCTTTAATATAAGAAAAGAATCGACAGATGGAAATGTACTTCCGACTGCCCATGTGATGGTGATGATGGATCAGATTCGTCTCTTTATCGATGATGCGAACTGTGATGATAAGGTAAAAGCACATTTTGCGGCTAATAAGATTTGTGTGGAGCCATATGAGAAGATTTATGAGGCGATGGCAGAAGTTCGTGATCAGAAGATCATGCTGGAACCGGATAAACTGAATTTTGCATTGCTCTCCAGCATCGATGCAGACAATGAGCTTTTGGAAATGATGAACCCGACTTCTCTTATGAAGGCGAGAAAGAACCTGGTGGAGATTGAGCATTTGAGAAATTGTCATATTAAGGACGGCGTTGCTCTTACAAGGTTTATCTACTGGTTAAAACAAAATGTGGGAAAAATCGAGCTGACGGAGACGGAGGCAGCTGAGAAGCTGGAGGAATTCCGCTGTCAGCAGGACGGTTATCTGGGCAGCAGTTTTGATACGATCTCTGCTTATGGCGCCAATGCTGCCATGTGCCATTATCATGCGACAAAAGAAGAAGAGTCGAAGATCCTTCCGGAGGGATTTTATCTTGTAGATTCCGGTGCTCAGTATTATGACGGTACGACAGATGTGACAAGAACGATTGTAGTTGGACCTGTGACAGATGAGATGAAACGTCATTTTACCTGGGTTCTGATGGGGACGCTGCGTCTTGCCAATGCAAAGTTCCTCTATGGTTGTCGTGGAATGAATCTGGATTATCAGGCGAGAGGCGCCCTGTGGAAGAATGGTCTGGATTTTAATCATGGTACCGGTCATGGTGTTGGTTTTGTTTCTACGGTACATGAGAGACCGAATGGAATCCGCTGGAGGATCGTGCCGGAACGCCAGGACAGCTGTGTTCTGGAGGAAGGCATGTTTACATCCGACGAACCGGGACTTTATATCGAAGGTAGCCATGGCATCCGTACAGAAAATCTTTTGATCTGTCAGAAGGCGGAGAAGAACATGTACGGTCAGTTCATGGAGTTTGAGACATTGACATTTGCGCCGATCGACCTGGATGCGGTGGATATTTCCGTGATGGAACCGTCGGATGTGCGAATGTTGAATGAATATCACAAGCAGGTTTATGAAAAGCTTTCTCCGTATATGACTGAGGAAGAAAATGAATGGCTGAGAGAAGCAACAAAGGCAATTGGTGGAGGTTATACATGGGTAATTTAACAAAAGAGATTCTGGTGACAATTCCTGTTTCTGAGGAACATAAGAAATATCTGGAAGAAAAAGCTGCTTCCGGCAATTACAATTGCTGTTTCCGTTATATATTAGGAAAAGATGTAAAAAAAGAGGATGTGGATCGCACAAATGTGATCGTTGGTAATCTGCCTCCTGCATTGCTTCAGGGTGCACCGAATCTGGAGTGGGTGCAGTTAAACTCTGCGGGAGCAGACCAGTACACGAAGCCGGGAGTTCTTCCGGAAGGTACATTGCTTACCAATGCAACCGGTGCGTATGGCCTTGCTGTTTCGGAACATATGGTGGCGCAGGTCTTCGATCTGATCCGCCGCTTCAACCAGTACCATAAAAATCAGATGAACCATGTGTGGCAGCATATGGGAAAGACTATGGGCAGCATTATTTCTGTGGAAGGTTCCACCGTTCTGGTGCTCGGCATCGGTGATATCGGCGGTGATTTCGCAAAGAAAATGAAGGCTCTTGGTGCATATACCATCGGCATCCGCAGAACGAACAAGGAAAAACCGGAGTATCTGGATGAGCAGTATACGTTAGATGCACTGGATTCCTTATTGCCGCGTGCAGATATTGTTGCTATGGTCCTTCCGGGCGGTGACGCGACCAATCATTTAATGGATGAGCGGAGACTTCGTCTCATGAAGAAGGGCTCCTACTTGATCAATGTGGGCCGTGGAAATGCCATCGATCCGAAGGCTCTTCTTAAGGTATTGGAGGAGAAACATCTTGGCGGCTGCAGTCTGGATGTGACAGAGCCGGAGCCGCTGCCTGCAGATGATCCGCTTTGGGATCTGGATAATCTGGTGATCACACCGCATGTGGCAGGCAACTTTTTCCTTCAGGAGACATTTGAACGTATTGTACGTATCGCAGGCGGTAATCTGGAAGCATGGGCAATTGGCAGAGAACTTGAAAATATGGTAGATTTTGTAACAGGATACAAAAAGTAGAGGTGTAATATGACATACAGAGAAATTTTATCAAAAGTGGATCATACGTTATTAAAACAGCCTGCAACATGGGAACAGATCAAGCAGATCTGTGACGATGCAGTTACATTTGGCACAGCATCCATCTGTATTCCGCCGTCTTACGTGAAGCAGTGTGCGGATTATCTGAATGGAAAAGTTCCGGTATGTACGGTGATTGGTTTCCCGAATGGATACAATACGACTGCAGTGAAGGTGGCGGAGACCGCAGATGCAGTAAAAAATGGTGCCAAAGAGATTGATATGGTCATCAACATTGGTTGGGTGAAGGATGGAAGATATGATCTTGTTCTGGACGAAATCAACGCGATCAAAGAGGCTTGCGATGGCAACATTTTAAAGGTGATCATTGAAACTTGCCTTTTGACAGAAGAAGAGAAGATTCAGATGTGTAAAGTTGTGACAGAATCCAAGGCAGATTTTATTAAGACATCCACCGGTTTTTCTGCAGCCGGTGCGACATTTGAAGATATCGCTCTGATGGCAGATCATATGGGACCAGGCAAGTTTATTAAAGCGGCAGGCGGAATTGCAGATTTCAACGATGCGGTAAAGTTTGTTGGTCTCGGTGCAGATCGTCTTGGAACCAGCCGCCTGGCAGATCAGGCGAAAAAAGGAGGGTATGATCTGGATGCAGAAATATAATCGTGTATTTGTGATCGTTGTTGACTCTCTTGGAATCGGTGCATTGCCGGATTCCGAGAAATTCGGCGATGTGGGTGTCAATACACTGGGACA
>JAFSFU010000011.1 GCA_017435025.1 Lachnospiraceae bacterium
GTGATGCAAAGAAAAATACATATTCCATTGTAGATGAAAATCGAAATCCATGGCTGACGATCCTGGCTCTTTCCTGGCCGATCTTTTTGGAACAGGTATTAACCTCTCTGGTCCAGGCCGTGGACACTGCGATGGTTGGTTCCATGGGTGCCGTTGCGACCACTTCTGTTTCCATCAGCCAGTCTCCGAATATGCTGGTAAATGGTATTGTCATGGCGATGGGCGTTGGATTTACATCTCTGATCGCCAGATCAGTGGGAGCAGGAGAGATGGACCGTGCCCGTACCTTGATCCGTCAGGCAATTCTTATGGTGTTTTGCCTTGGAATTCCGCTTTCGGCTATGTTTTTCATTCTGGCAAGAGAGATCCCGATGTGGATGGGCGGCGAACCGGAGATTCTCGATTCGGCAGAGATTTACAACCAGATCATTGCGATCTCCATGTGTTTCCGCTGCCTGACGATGGTACTGACTGCAATTTACCGTGGATTTGGTGACAGCAAAACACCGATGAAGATCAACGTGATGGTCAATCTGGCCAACGTAGTCGGTAATTTCCTGATGATTTTCCCAACCAGAGAGATCACGGTTTTTGGTATTACATTTACTATGTTTGGTCTTGGGTGGGGTGTGGCAGGTGCTGCGGCGTCCACCTCGATCTCCACGATCATAGGTGCATTGATCCTGCTGGCGGTATGTTTCATTCGAAAATCCGAGATGCAGATTTCCCTGAAAGACAGCTTTGCACCGAATCCAAAAGAACTGAAACTGGCGTTCCACCTGGCGATTCCGGCAATGATCCAGCGTTTTGTGATGAGCAGCTGCCAGATTCTTGTTACCAGTACGGTTGCGACTCTGGGAACGGCTGCCGTTGCGGCGCAAAGTTTGTCAGCCACGGCTGAATCCCTGAGCTTTATGCCGGGATTTGCGTTCAGTACGGCATGTATGACGCTGTATGGTCAGTCGCTGGGAGCGAAGCGTCCGGATATGGCTCACGATTATCTGATGCGAACCATCAAGCTGGGAAATATGGTCATGGCTGTGATGACCTGTATCCTGTTTTTTGGCTCCACACAGATTATGGGACTTTTTACTCCGGATCCGTTGGTTATCGAATACGGCAGTGTATGGCTTAAGATCCTGGCACTGATCCAGATTCCGCAGACGATCGGTTTCTGTGTTTCCGGTGCGCTGCAGGGTGCCGGTGATACAAAAACGCCGCTTTATATCACATTTGCTTCCATGTGGGGTGTTCGTGTTCTCGGCATCATGATCTGTGTCCACCTGTTCCATCTTGGACAGTATGCGATCTGTGTCTGCATGTGCACGGACAATGTAGTTCGCTGCCTGCTGTTTTTGATGCAGTATAAGAAGAAACGTGCAATTCTGGCTCAGAAGGCCATGGCACGATAGTCTGTCGGTGACATTCCTTTTTGTTCGCGAAAAATTTTTGAAAAATAACTCATGTCCTGAAAGCCGCATTGCGCGCCGATATCTGCTATCTTCATGGTGGTGGATGAAAGCAGCTCTGCGGCTTTCTGTATGCGGTACTGCTTTAAATATTGGATTGGTGTGGTACCGATGGTACTTCGGAAACAGCGGAGGGTTTCGCTGGTGCTGATCATGGCATTGGAAGATATTTGTTCCATAGTGATGGATTCGCCATAGTGTTCGTGGATGAATTGAAGCATGCTCTTGATCCGGGCGCTGTCCCGGAGCAGTTTCTCCGACGGAACTTCTTGGGTATGATTCAATTGCTGTGTGAGAATCAAATGAAGTTTTGAAAGGATAGAGCGTACCTCCAGCTCATATCCCGGCGTTTTCAACTCACATTGTTGCCATACAGATTGAATCGCGGCAAGGAGTTCGGAAGCGTATGTGCTGCCATTTTGTAAAAAAGCACCTTTCAGGGAATCGGAATTGAGCAGTGGTGAAACATATTTTTGCCAGAAAATACTATCAGGACTGCCGCCTACCAGTCGCGGGTGAAATACGAAGGAGTTTAGCTTGCAGGAGGAGCTGCCCTCGCTGTAAATGCTGTGCAGGATTTCTGAATTGACAAAGAATCCTTCCCCAGGTCCTAGAATGCGTTTTTCTGTGCCGATAACAACACGTGCTTGTCCTTCCAGGATCATTCCGGCCTCAAGCTCTTCGTGCCAGTGCCATTCAACTGGATGCAGAGCAATATCATCATAATAATGGGCGATCGGAAAAGCAACAGACCCGTGTGTGGTCAGTTCACGTCCTTTTTTATCGGTGGCGATATAACAGGAAGATGGATTCATAGAGTGCTCCTTTGGCGATTTTATTATAGTAATTCGGTGTATTTATTATAATTAATATAGAAAACAAGGTGATATAATCTTATCATAGACAGGGAAAGAGAGCAAGAATATGGTACATTTACTTTTGGTGGTTATTTATATTTCTTTTATCAGTCTTGGTCTCCCGGATGGACTTCTGGGAGCCGGATGGCCGACCATGTATCAGGAATTCCGGGTGCCGGTGTCATATGCCGGAGGTGTATACATGATTATTTGTGCGGGAACTGTGATTTCCAGTTTAATGAGTGACCGGATCAGCAGACGGTTTGAAGCCGGAATGGTGACTGCTGTGAGTGTGGCAATGACAGCTGCTGCGATGTTTGGTTTTTCTATCAGCCGGTCTTACTGGCAGCTGTGTCTGTGGGCGATTCCTTATGGACTGGGAGCCGGCAGTGTGGATGCATCGCTGAATAATTATGTGGCGATCCATTATGAAAGCCGCCATATGAGCTGGCTTCACTGTATGTGGGGTGTGGGTGCATCGGTCGGTCCGTATATTATGGAATTTGCTTTGACGGGCGGAAATACATGGAATTCGGGTTACAGATATGTATTTTTGATTCAGAGTGTTTTAGTAATGATACTTTTTGCGGCTCTTCCGATGTGGAAAAAACGTATGGATCAGGGAGGAAGCACTGATGTAAAATGCGGAGAGAGACCGTTGACATTGAAAGAAGTTTTTGCTATTCCCGGTGCAAGGGAGATTATGATCACATTTTTCGCTTATTCCGCAGTGGAACAGACTGCTGCTTTATGGAGCGGAAGTTATCTGGCTTTGGGCCGTGGGTTGAGCGATGAGGCGGCTGCCGGCTTTGCTGCTCTGTTTTTTGTCGGGATTACCGTGGGACGTGCCATCAGCGGTTTCCTCACCATCAAGATCAATGATACCAATATGATTCGTTTAGGGTGCGTGATCATTACCGGTGGAATTCTTATCTTGTTCTTGCCGGGGATAGAAGCAGCGAAGATTGGCCTGGTCATGGTTGGACTTGGCTGTGCACCGGTCTATCCGTGCATCATCCACGCCACTCCGGAGCATTTTGGTGATGAGAGATCGCAGGCGATTGTTGGTATTCAGATGGCCAGTGCCTATTGCGGAAACGTAACGATGCCGCCGCTGTTTGGTTTGATTGCAAATCACATCAGTATCAGGCTGCTGCCGTTATTCCTGCTTGCTGCATTGATCTGTCTGGGTTTGATGCATGAACATATGCTGAAACAGGTAAAAGTTCAATAATATAGAATCCTCCTGCGCGAAAGCGCAAAAAAGGATGCTCCTGAGGGCTGGTTTTTAAAACCGGTCAAGGAACATCCTTTTTCTATTTTTATCGGTTATTTTTTAATGATGACTCTCTCAAATGCCTCAATAAAGTCTTCGCAGAAATCTGCAGTTGCCCAGAGCATATCTTTGCCCCACTTTACAGTTGCCTCTTTCGGAGAATCCGGACCGTACCATCCACATTCGGACCAGCGATCTACATGACGCGGAACCGGAATGGAGATGCCTTTGAAATTTACATTGTAAGCGCCGTCGAAGGTCAGTTCTTCGCTGAGATTTTTCGGCTCGAATGGCTTAAAGTAGTGCATATGCACGCAGGACGGGTCGATTGCCAGCATAGCGGCAGTTTCCTCTGCGCCGCCGTGGCCGCCTTTCCATGCCGGATTCAGATCGCCTGCAATCGTCCACCAGTTGAGCACAGCACCGAGCGCGTTTTTGTCGTCGAGATCCACACAGACTCTCTGCAATGTTGCAGTGTTTCCGCCGTGGCCATTCAGAAAGACGAATTTGCGGATGCCGAATTTATAAAGCTCGTCCACTACGCGGCTAACGAGCATATAGAGACCGTCGGAGCCGATGGAAATGGTGCCCGGAAAATTTGTATGCTGATCACCGACACCGTACGGAATTGTCGGGGCGATCAGAACTTCAAGCCGCTCGTCCATAATTTCACAGAGTTTACGGGGGATCAGAAAATCGGTTCCGAGACAGAGCTGTGTTCCGTGATTCTCTGTGCTGCCTACCGGAATAATGACGGTATCTTTCTTTTCAAAATATTCTTTTGCCTGTACCCAGGAGATTTTTTCCAGGAACATAATCATACCTCACAGTCTTCATTAGTACCCATAGAATAATATACTTATATCAAAAAGTCCAGTACAAAAGCTGCGAAAACACAAATAGTATGGTTATTTCGCGGAGTGTTCCTTATCCGTGTGCGGAAGCCGGCCGCGCAGGAAACGCTTTCTGCATTCTGTCCAGGAGAATGGGAGCAGCGGATAGATATAACTTTTTCCTGCAATGGTCCGGTTAAATACGATGGAGCAGACGACGAGGATGGTGCCAAGAAGAAATCCCCAGCCGTTTAAAAGAGAGGTGAGGACCAGCAAAATAATGCGCATAAATTTCAGCGCGTATCCGAGCTCATAGCTGGACTGGGAGTAGTTGGCAACTGTGACGAATGCCATATATAACATGGTCTCGCTGTTGAACCATCCGGATTTGACCGAATATTCACCGAGAACGATACCTGCGATAATGGAAAGGGGTGTGGTCAGCATGCTGGGGGTATTGACTGCAGCCAGACGCAGACCGTCGATGGCAAATTCCAGGATCAAAAGCTGAAAGATGAGAGGGACATGCTGTTCATCGGATAGCTGAATGAACTGCAGCCATTCGGGAATCCAATGGGGATTCTGCATGAGCAGCAGCCATATGGGGGTCAGGTATAGGGACAGGAATGAGAAACTCATGCGCGAAAGGCGCAGATAAGTTCCTGTCACCGGCGGAAAATAATAATCATCGGCTTCCTCGATGATGTCGAACACAGAAGATGGAAGGATCATACAGGACGGAGAGTTGTCCACCAAAATGACGATGTTTCCTTCCAGGATGGAAGCCGCCGCAGTGTCCGGACGTTCTGAAAAGCGCACCTTTGGAAATGGATTAAACCATTTGTGGGGGAAAAGACATTCTGCCAGACTTTCCTGATTCATGGTCAGCGCATCCACATGCAGATTTTCGATTCGTGAACGAATACGGTTTAACAGATCGGAATCGACCCGTCCCTTCATGTAACAGAGGGCAATGTCGGTATGGGAACTTTCGCCGGCCTGTGCATACTGGACGGTCAGGGCAGTGTCGCGGATTCTTCGGCGGATCAGTGCCGTATTAAAGATCAATGTTTCCACGAAACCGTCTCGGGAACCTCGGAGGACTTTATCCTTGTCCGGCTCCGACACGCCGCGGGCCGGATAAGTACGGCAGTCGATGAGGATGCATTGGTTGTAACCGTCAATGAAAAGGAGAGACAGGCCGGAAAACAGCTGGATCAATATTTTTTCCTCATCGGATTCCAGACCGGTCTCTCCGTATGGAATGTAACGTTTGGAGAACTCATGGGGAGTCAGAGGCATATTTTCCGGTTTGATGGAGGAAAAACCCTGCATGATCCGCAGAATGATCTGATCTTTGACAAAACCGTCGATCATATAAAAGCAGGCCTGTTTTTCTCCGATCATGACGGTATGATAAATGATATCAAAATTGGTTTCCACATCCAGAATCTGATGGAAGCGGGACATGTTTGTTTGAATGTCTGATGATAGTTTCATGTTACATCCTTTCTGGAAAGTTGAATTGTTTTCCATTAGGATATCCTGAATTCACAAAATCATGTTTGTGCAATATTTACTAAAATTGACGTTGACGGAATTGGAAAATTGTGTTATATTACAGGGGCATGAGAAATTGAAGGGGAATCAATTTCGATAACTGTATAATGTGAGGTACATGAGCGTGACGAAAGGCTGCATTCTGTGGGGGGATGCAGCCTTTCAACCGTTTAGGGATAAATTTAACTGA